>JAQGHV010000195.1 GCA_028288785.1 Rhodospirillales bacterium
GCCTCCTGCTGCGCCAGGATCGCCTGGTTGAATCGGCTGTCGATGGTGAAAAGCCGGTCTCCACGGCGAACCAGATTGCCTTCCCGCACATGTACCTCGGTGATCTGCCCGTCGACCCGGGGCCGGATGGTGACGACCACCTCCGGCGTCACGATGCCATTCGCCAGGATCTCGATGGGCACGGCGCCGACCTGTGCGGCCTCCGTCGTGACCGGAATGCGTTGCGGGATCGCTGGACTTGCGTTGGGCGCCGCAGGTGACTGACCAAGCGCCGGTGCGTAGTCCAGATACAGTTTCGTGCCGCCGCAAATAAGCGCCAGGGCGATGCCGCCAAACACCAGGGATCGAATGCGCATAGCGGACTCCCGAGCGACAAGTATCGCATATTTGACGCAGGCTACGCACAAATAGATTGTTCATATTGGACTGCAAGCGCTTTCGCGCCCAGTTACACAGTTGATACCTGAGCAAGGCCGAGACGCAGGGCTGCGACCACGGTCGCCGCGCGAACCGCGTCACGGCATCCGGAAAAAGTATTTAGCAATACCTGTGCCGGAGCGCCACGACGCTTTACGGCGATGAAAACCGTTCCCACCGGCTTGCCGGGAACGGCCCCGCCTGGACCGGCGATTCCGGTGCAGGCAATCGCCAGATCGGCCCCCGCTTTCTCGAGAGCGCCTTCTGCCATGGCCCGCGCCACCTGCTCGCTTACCGCGCCGTGGGCCGCGAGCAGTTCTTCGGGCACGCCGATGAGCCGCTGCTTCGCGCCATTGGAATAGGTGACATAGGCCTCGGCGATGGAAGCGGAGCTGCCGGGGATCGCCGTCAGCGCGGCAGCGATCATGCCACCGGTGCAGGATTCCGCCGTTGTGACCCAAAGACCCTCAGCCTGCAGCGCGGCGAGCAAGGCTGCCGCTTCCGTGCGCATTGTATGTTCAAGCATCAGCCGAAGACCCCTGGAGCCAAATATTGGACGCCCAAAATGACCGCTGCCGCCATCGTGCCAGCGATCACGTCATCGAGCATAACGCCGAGCGGCCCGTGACGGCGATCCGCCCAGCCCACCGGTCCCGGCTTGGTGATGTCGAACAGCCTGAACAGCGCGAAGGCCGCCGCGACCCCCAGTAGCGAAGGCGACGCCAGCGCTGCCAGTGCCAGCAACTGGCCCGACGCTTCGTCGATCACTACCCAACCCGGATCAGCCGCGGCCTCCGCCGGCAGGCGCCGCATTGCCCACAGGCCGATTACGAGCGCCATCACCGCTAGCGCGGCACAAGGCAACGGCCCCAGAAACACGCAGGGCAGCACGGCGGCCGAACCCCAGGTGCCTGGCGCCGGCCGCAGGTAGCCGATGCCGCCCAGGCTCGCCAATCGCGCCGCCACGCTCATGGAATGGCGGCGACGAAGGCGTCGATGCCGGCGACGGACGCGGCCTCGGTGAGGGTTGGCGCATGGCCGGTGCCCGCCAAAGTCACCACCTTCATGTCCGACCGCCGGCGACGCATGCGCGCCACGGTTGCGGGCAGCAGAATCTCGCTCACCTCGCCCCAGACGAGCATAAGCGGCACATGGGCAAGCGCACCGAAGAACCCCCACAGATCGGGTCTGGGGCCGGAGCCGGCACCGACCGCATGGTCGACCACCCGCGTATCCCAGCGCGGATGAAACCTGCCATCCCCGCCCTTGGCGAAGGTGAGGTCGGTCAACTCGCGCCAGCCGGCCTCATCGAGTTCCGGCTGCGGCGGTAGCGCGGCACGCAGGAGCGCCTCGCAATCCTCGAGGCTCTCGGCGTCGGGGTCGCGGCGGAGGAACTCCAGCACGAAGGCATGGCCGACATCGCCGATCTCAGGGCCGATATCGTTCAGCACCACACCGGCGAGCGCAATGGGCCGCATGACCCCGATCGCCATCGCGATGATGCCGCCGAAGCTGGTCCCGATCACGATGGGGCGGTCCAGTTGCAGCGCCGCCATCACGTCCAGCACGTCGCGGATCGCGGCCTCGGGCCGGTAGCGAGCAGGGTCCGCCGCGCGGTCGCTGCCACCACGTCCGGCATAGTCGAGCGTCACGACGCGGCGGGTCCGCGAGTGACGCTCAGCGATGCGGCGGAAATCACCGCCGGTGCGGCAGACCCCCGGCAGGCACAGTATCGGCGAGCGCCGCACCGCGCCGGGCGGCGGCCGCCACTCCTCCGCATGGAGGGCGAGGCCGTCCCGGGCGGAGATGCGGTGTGGTGTCAACGGCGCCGGCCGCGACCCGCGCCATCATTGGGGTCGCTGTCGGAATACCCGGTGGTCGGGCGGCCACGCCCGGCGCCGTCGCGCGGATCGGAGTCGGAATTACCCGTGCGAGGGCGACCCCGCCCAGCCGCATCATTGGGGTCGCTGTCGGACTGGCCGGTGGTCGGACGGCCGCGCCCGGCGCCGTCACGCGGGTCGCTATCGGAATTGCCGGTACGCGGACGACCGTGGCCGGCGCCATCATTAGGGTCACTGTCGGACTGCCCCGTATAGGGCCGTCGCTGCTGTACGAGCTGCGCCGACGGCGGAGCCTCGGCCGGCTGAGGCAGGCGCGGTGTCAGCGCCATGGCCGCTGCCGGCAACGACGTGGCGCCGAGGGTGAGGACCAGGATGCGGCGGCTCAGTCGGTTCATGGTGGCACCTTTCTTAAGTGACGGGCGTTCAGGCACTCGGATGCTTCAGGTACCATCCTGGTAAATTGCGGCGGCTTTTGCTGTGGCGCCCTTTCACCGACGAGGCCCAACCCCGTTCCCCGGGCTGTCGCCACTATCGGCATCGGTCAGACCGGAGCGCGGGCGATCGGGCAGGCGACGCGTATCGACGCCGCGGCGGCCGTAGCCGGGGCTGTCGTTGGAGTCCGCATCCGTCACGCCGGTACGTGGACGGTTGGGCAGCCGGTTCCGATCGACGTTGCGCCGGCCGTAGCCGGGACTGTCTCCACTATCGGCATCGGTTGCCCCGGTGCGCGGAGGACCCTGCCGCGGCGCTGGCCGTACGTAGGGCGCGGGCGCGTATTGCGGCGGGGGCACGCGTCCGGGATTGCCCGGCGTGCCCAGGGTGCCGCCGTCTTTCTGCGCCAGGGCCGGTAGCGGCACGGCCACTCCCAGGATGATGAGGCGGCGACCAAACGGCATCTCGAAACATCCTTTACGGTGCGCGAGCCAGGAATTCCTGAAGCGGGTGCGGCGCCGACGCCAGCGAGGGTTCTCGGGCGCGGTAGATCATGACGTTCTCGATGATGCGCTGGACGTAGTTGCGTGTTTCTGAAAACGGGATCTGCTCGATCCAGTCGATGACATCGACCGTGGCCCGCGGATCCCCATAGGTGCCGAGCCACTCATCCACGCGGCCTGGCCCGGCATTGTACGCGGCGGCCGCAAGAGGCAGCGCGCCGCCGTAGCGGGACAGCATCTGATCAATATAGGCGGCACCCAGGCGCATGTTGTGCGCGGGATCGCCGGTCAGCATCGGCAAGGCGTGCGGAATGCCGAGCCGCCGGGCCGTCATGACGGCGGTCGACGGCAGCAGCTGCATCAGCCCGCGCGCATTGGCGCTACTCACCGCCTCGGTGTCGAAATTGCTTTCCTGGCGAGTGATCGCGAACAGGATCGGCAGCTCCGGCGTCGTAACATCCGGCTGCACCGGGGCCGGCCAGCCATCCTCGATCAGCATCACCCCATCGACGCCGGCACGGCGCGCGACCCAGATGGCGTGATCGGGGCGCCCGATCGCATGGCCCAGACGCGCTGAGAGGCGCCGGTCCACATCATCCGAGGCGAGGCTCTCCAGGCGCAGCAGGAAGCCCCGCGCGCGCCGCTGCTCGCCAAGATCGGCAAGCGTGACCACCGCGCGCGCCAGCTCCCGCCCCGCGAAGCCCAAGGCCCGCTCGGCGGTGAGCGCCGGCGCCGGCGCGGCGGCGATGCGAGCCGCGAGGCGCGTGGTGTCCTCGCCTAGCGCCAGCACCGCGAGCTGCCCGTAGAAGGCGGCGGGCAGTGCGGCCGCCGATTCGTAGTAAGGTGCGGCCCCGGAGGCGTCGCCACGCGCGGTGAGCGCCCTGCCCTGCCAATATCCGGCGCGCGCGCGGGTGATGACGCTGCGGCTGCCCTCGCCGAGACGGGCGAAATGCCGCGATGCCGCCGCCGGTTCGTTCAGCCGGCGCAGCGCGATGAAGCCCGCCAGGAATTCCGCCTCCTGCCGCGGCTCTCCGGCTCCGGCCTGACCGTGTTGGGCTGCCGTGCGGTAGGCCTCCCGTACATGGCCGAGGCGCAGCAGCTTGCGCGCCAGCACCTGGCGTTCCGCCCAGACCGCCCGGCTCGCCTCCGGGCCGAGTTCGCGCTGCAGAGACTCGCCAGCCCGCCAAGTGGCGGCCGCTTCCAGGTCACGCTCGGATTGCCGCAGGGCGCGCGCCTGCTGCAGCACGCTGCCGATGTCGCCGCCACTGCCGGACAGCCGCGCATCGGCGCGCATCCGCGCGGCACCGGTGAGGCGCCCCGCCGCGCGTTGCGCCGCCCCGATGTCGCGTCCGAAGGAGAGGCGGTCGAACCGGCGCCACGCAGCGCTCGGCGTGATCGCGGTGGGGTGGCGCAGCACCACCGCTTCCTCGGCGATGGCGTCGCCCGGCGTCTCCGCCCAGGCGCGGTCGATCATTCCGGGGATCGCGGCCGCTCGGTCGGCGCGGCCCAGGGCCTCGGCCAGCACGAGCGCGGCGGCGAGGGAGCGCGGCGAGTTGCGCGCGTACAAACGCAGCAGGTCGGCATCCTGCAGCAGCCCGCCTGCAATGGCTTCCTCGGCGCGGCGGATCAGCGTGTCCGGCATCGGCCAATCCGGGTTCTCGTCAATGAAGGCGGCGAGCTCGGTGCCGGTCGCGGGTGCCGCGCGATTGCTCAGCCGCATCCACAGCGCGAGCTTGCGCGCCAATGGATCGGCGACGGCGGCAAAGCTTTCCGCCTCCCCCCAGCGCCCGGCATTGCTTGCGCCGATCGCCATGCGGCCGGCGGCGCGCGCGGCCTCGGGCGCCCAGGGCTGCGCCTGGGCGGGCAGCGCGAGAAGGATGAGCGGCAACAGGAATCGCATGCTTGGCATCGCGGAACGATAGACGGTTTCCGGCGCGCTTGTCGCGGGTGCAGCAGGTCACTAGGTTCTCAGCCGGCCATGCAGGGTGGGAGACGGCACATGCTCAAGGGTTCGATGGTGGCGCTGATCACGCCGATGCAGCGCGATGGTGCGATCGATGCGCGTGCCTTCGGCGACCTCGTCGCCTGGCAGATCGCCGAGGGGACCGAGGGGCTGATCGCGGTCGGCACCACCGGCGAAAGCCCGACGCTCGACCATGGCGAGCACAACCGAGTCGTCGACATGTGCGTCGAAGCCGCCGCCGGGCGGGTGCCGGTGATCGCCGGCGCCGGCAGCAACAGCACGGCCGAGGCGGTCGCACTCGCGAAGCATGCCAAGATCGCGGGTGCGGATGCCCTGCTGGTCGTCACGCCCTACTATAACAAGCCGACACAGGAAGGCCTGTACCAGCATTTCCTCGCCATCGCCGAGGCCGTCGCGCTGCCGCTGTTCATCTACAACATCCCCGGCCGCTGCGTCGTCGACATGAGCGTCGAGACCATGGCGCGGCTGGCGAAGCACCCCAACATCGTGGGCGTGAAGGATGCGACGGCGAACCTCTCGCGCCCGCTGCACACGACCCGCGCCTGTGGCGAGGACTTCATCCAGCTGACCGGCGAGGACCACACCACGCTCGCCTTCATGGCATCCGGCGGGCATGGCTGTATCTCCGTCACTGCCAATGTCGCGCCGCGGCTGTGTGCCGAGATGCACAAGGCGTGGCGCGCGGGCCGTGTCGCGGAAGCGATGGCGATCCAGGCGCGGCTGGTGCCGCTGCACGACGCGCTGTTCTGCGAAAGCTCGCCGGGGCCGGTGAAGTACGCGGCGTCGCTGCTCGGCAAGGGCACCGATTTCTGCCGGCTACCGATGGCGCCGATCGCCGAAGCCTCCAAGCTGCGGGTGCGCGAGGCGATGGTTTCAGTAG
>JAQGHV010000137.1 GCA_028288785.1 Rhodospirillales bacterium
CGCGCCCCTCGGGGTTCTTGAGGTCGAGCGAGATGCTGCGCTTGCCGGTGTTGCGGGATGCGAAGTAGCCGCTGCGATTGGTGCCGGCCACGCCGTCCTTGTAGGGCCCACCGCGGCGCACGGGATCCGGGCGCGACATGCTCTCGATCTTCAGGATCTCGGCGCCGAAATCGGAGAATACCTTGGTGCCGAAGGGGCCGGCGCCGGCCCAGGTGAGATCGGTGAAGCGGATGCCGTTCAGGAACTCAGGGCGCATGGGAATAACTCCTTTCTCTGCTGTCAGCCGCGCGCGGCGCGCTGGCCGAGGGCGGGCGGCGGCGACACGCCCCACACCGGTTCGGACATCTTGTAGGGCGCGCCGGGGAAGCTCGGCCCATCCTCGCCGAGCGGCACGAAGTAGTCGCGATAGGTGAGCTGCGGGTCGTCCAGCACGTCGCGCACGCGGCTGACAGGCGCCATGACGATGCGACGCTTCAGCGCGTTGTCGACCAGCTCCTGCCGCGTGAAATTGCGCGTGAAGGCCTCGAACAGCGGCTTGAATTCCGCGCGCGCCTCGGGCTTGGAGCGGTACTTGCGATCGAGCCAATGCGGCTCGCTGAACGGGATCCGCGAGGGGTGATCCACCTCCGCCATCCAAGCCATCAGCCCCTTCCAGGAGACGCCGGTGGTGGGCGGCGAGGCGAGGAACACGTGGCCGTCGCGGCATTCGTAGATGTTCTCGCTGGCGTCGCGCGTCCCCTCGCCGGCGCGGTGGGAGACGCGCTTCTCCAAATCCCAGACCTGGATCGCGTTCTGGAGGGAATGCGCGATGGCCTCCTGCGCTGACACGTCCAGGATGTGCCCGCGCCCGTGGGTTTCGGCGTCGAACAGGCACATGGCCGTCGCGACGGCGGCATAGACAGAGACCACCATGGCGGACTGCCCGCCCGGTAGCCGCAGCGGTGGCTCGTCGGCGCTGCCGGTCATCCAGGCGATACCACCAGCGGCCTGCAGCGTGAGGTCCGAGGCCGGCGCATCCTGCAGCGGGCCGCCGATCCCATAGGGCGAGACATGGGTGATGGTCGCGGTGGGATTGAGGTCCCGCAGCCAGGCGATGTCACCGGCGCCGAGCGGGCCACCGCGCTCGAGCACGATCACCTGCGCCTCCCGCGCCAAATCGGCGAAAGCAGCACGGCCCTCGTTGCCGGTGAGGTCGAGCACGACGCTCTGCTTGCTCGCGTTGTGGAAGGCGAAGGCCTCCGCGCCGCCGGGCACTTCGGCCGTGTCGCGTGCGCGGTCGGGCAGCCCGCCTGGCGGCTCCACGCGGATGACCTCCGCGCCGAGATCGGCGAAGAGCCGCGTGGCGTAGCGTGCGAGATCATGTGTGAGGTCGAGCACGCGAATTCCCGTGTAGGGGCGAAATCCTGGGGTCATGGGAGGGCTCCTGCCGTCCTGGCGTGGAAAGCTGTTGAAATCGCTGCCAGTGAGGGACAAAAATAATTTATATTGTGCGGCGCACAAGTTTGGGGCACTGCGTGCGGGTCGATCCTGCCCCGGCTTGGACCGCACCGGCTGGCGTGGCGCTGCTGAGACAAGAAAGCGGGCAGATGGCGTTCAAGACGAAGCAGGACCAGGTCGCGGACATCATCCGCGCCCGCATCATCTCCCAGACCTACCCACGCGGCATGAAGCTCAAGCAGTCGGACATCGCCAAGGAACTCGGCGTGTCCATCACGCCGGTGCGCGAGGCGCTCCACATGCTCGGCGCCGAGGGGTTCGTGCAGGCCATCTCGCACAAGGGCCTCATCGTGCCGCTGGTGCAGGCCGATACCGCGCGCGAGACCTTCGAACTGCGCGTCGTGCTGGAGCGTGACCTGACCGCGCGTGCGTTGGAGCGGCTCGACGCCACGACGCTGGCGGCGCTGCGCGAGAGCCAGCGCGTGATCGCCGCACTCGCGGATGGTGGCGGGCGATTTGCGAGCCGCACCGAGAACTACCGCTTCCACTTCCGCCTCTATGAACTGGCGGAGCGGCCGCAGACGCTGCAGTTCGTCCGCGTGCTCTGGGCACGCTACCCCTTCGTCACGCAGGAGCGTGGCGGCACCCGCCTCAAGAACATTGAGGAGCACGAGCGCTTCCTCAGCCTCGTCGAAGCCGGCGACAAGGCGGGTGCCGTGGACGCCATGGTCGCGCATATCGAGAGCGGCTGGAACGACCTGCTCGCGAGCGACCCGGCGCAAGCGGCGGGCTGACCCCACCCCAGCGCCCGGCGTCTTCCGACTGTTCATCGAGAGCTGCCGCATGCTCATGACAGGTCAGCCGCGCTCCGGCGCCAGCCACACATCGGCAAGGTCCTGGTAGATCATATGCGTCGGCGACATGGTCCAGCCCTGCACGCGCCGGTTCAGCACGACCAGGCGCTGGAACCACAGGATCGGCACCAGGTGCGCCTGCTCGAAGGCGCGGTCCTCGAACTTGCCGACCAGCTGCTTGCGCTTCGCCTTGTCGATCTCCTGCGCCTGGGCATCGAACAGGCGATCCAGCTCCCGGTCGATCGCGCGCGCGGTGGCGACGCCGGCGCGATCCTTGGAGATGTACTTCACCAGCACATTGGTCGGGTCGTCGCTGAGCTGGGTGAAGCTGTCGATCATCGCCTCGAAGCCGCCGCTGCCCTGGTTCGCGTACCAGGAGGCGAGTTCCACCTGCTGGTGCTCCGCGCGCACGCCAATCTGGCGCAGCTGGTCGATGACGAAGATGCCGGCGGTCACATAGGGCTGGTGGTTGCGGTTCATCAGCGTGAAGGACAGGTTCTCCTGCCCCGCCTCGCGTAGCAGGCGGCGGGCTTCGGCGCGGTTGGCCGCCATGTCGCGCCCATAGCCGGGCCAGCGCTCCATCTCGGCGGGGGTGGAGGACCACTCGCTGCCCGGGCGAACCATGCCGCCGACCGCACCCAGTTGGGAGATGCGCGACAGGCTCGTGGACCCGCCCCAGCGATCGAGCGCCAGGGACAAGGCGCGACGGACGCGAACGTCGTCGAAGGGAGGCTTCTCATTGTTGAAGCTCAGGAGCATGTGCAGCATCCAGCTGCTCTCGAAGGTGCGCCCATCGGCACCAAGACCGCGCATGATGCGGTCCCGCTCGACCGGCGTGAATCCGCGGAACTCCGCCAGGATCTGCCGACCGGACAGCGCGTTGACCATCGCCGAGGGCGCCATGGTGATGGCGCGGAACCCGTCGAGATAGGGCTTGCCCTGCTTGAAGTAGCCATCGAATTTCTGGCCCACCCAGTGCGAGCCGGCCACGTGCTCCACGAAGCGGAACGGGCCGGTCCCCATGATGTTGCGCGCCGGCCAATTGGGCTCTGCCCGGAGCCGCGCCGCGCTGAAGATCGAATTCCAGGGCGAGACGAAGGTGTCCATGATGGAGGCATCGACGCGCTTCATCTTGAACACCACCGTCAGCGGGTCCGGTGTCTCGATCGCGCCGATCTGTCCGAAGGCGGGCTGGCGGTTGGAGGTCACGCCCTCGGGCGGCGCGATCATCCGCGCGTAACTGGCGCGCACATCTTCCGAGGTGAGGATGGTGCCGTCATGGAAGCGCACGTTCGGATGCAGGCGGAAGGTGTAGGTGAGCTGGTCGGGCGCGGCTTCCCAGCTCTGCGCGAGGTCGCCCACGATGTTGGGGTAGTTGAACTGCTCGTATTGCAGCAGCGTCGAGTAGTGCGGCGCGACGCGGTGCATGACGGCGAAGGTGCCGGTCTGGTGCAGGTCGTAGGTGGGTGGCTCTGCGGCGACGGCGTACTGCAAGGTGCCGCCTCGCTGCGGCTCACCTGCCGGGGTCTGGCCCAGTGCCGCGGTGCCGTAGACCAGCGCCGGCATGGCCAGCATGGCGCGACGCGAAAGATGGTGGGTGTCCTCAGCCATGGAACGTGTTCCTTTTGCTTTTTGCTTGCCGCTCTAGGTGCGGAATTTCGGGTCGAGCCAGTCGCGCAGGGAATCGCCGAACAGGTTGAAGGCGAAGACCGCGAGCGAGATCGCGAGGCCCGGAAACAGGATCATCCAGGGCGCTTCCTGGTAAAAATTGGCGCTGTCGCCGGCGAGCATCAGCCCCCAGGCCGGTTTGGGTTCCTGCACGCCGAGCCCGAGGAACGACAGCGAAGCTTCCAGCAGGATCGCCTGCGCGACATAGGCCGTGAGCAGGATCAGGTAGGGGGCGAGCACATTGGGCGCCATGTGCCGCAGGATGATGTGCGTGCTGGAATAGCCGCCCGCGCGCGCCGCATCGATGTAGGGCATCTGGCGCACCGAAAGTGCGGCCGAGCGCACCACCCGGCAGGCGCGCGGGATGATCGGGATGGCAATGGCGAAGACCAGGTTGAGGTCGATCCCCAACACCGCCGTCTTGCCGAGCACAGCCACGACGACAAGTGCGAGCACGATGATCGGGAAGGACAGCACGATGTCGACCAGCCGCATGATCAGCAGGTCGGCGCGCCCGCCGAAATAGGCCGAGGCCACGCCAAGCAGCCCCCCCGCCGTGCAGCCGATGAAGGAGGAAAGGAAGCCGATCGTGAGCGCCGTGCGCGCGCCGTAGATGATGCGCGTGAGGATGTCGCGCCCAAAGGCATCGGTGCCGAAGAAATGGTCCGCCGACGGTGCCGCGAGCATCGACATGAAGTCGATCGCCTCCGGGTTGAAGGGTGCGATCACCTCCGCGAATACGGCGGCGGTTCCCATGACCAGGATGACGACGAGACCGGCGGCACCCAGCGGCTGCGCGCGGATGAAGGCGAGGATCGGGTTGGGCGCGCGGAAGGCGGGCAATGCGGTGGCGGACATGATGCGTTCCTCTCAGGCGTTCCGCACGCGCGGGTCGAGCACGCCGTAGAGCACGTCGACGATCAGATTCATGGTCACGAACACCGCGGCCAGCAGCATCACCAGCGCCTGGATCAGCACGAAGTCATTGCGCGACACCGCCTCGACAAACAGACGACCGATGCCGTTGAGGTTGAACACCTGCTCCGTCACCACCAGGCCCCCGAGCAGGAAGGCGAATTCCAGCCCGATTACGGTCACCGCCGGCAGCAGCGCGTTGCGCATCGCGTGGCGCGCGACCACCAGCCGCTCGAAGACGCCCTTGGCGCGGGCGGTTCGGATGTAGTCCTCCCGCATCACCTCGATGATGGAGGAGCGCACCATCCGCGCCACTACCGCGGCGTAGCGATATCCCACGGCCAGCGCGGGCCAGATGAGCTGCGCCATGTTCTGCAGGGGATTTTCGTAGAAGGGCGTGTAGGTCACCGGCGGCGACCAGTGGAACACCGTCAACAGCAGCAGCAGCAGCAGCATGCCGAGCCAGAAGGACGGCACCGCGAGCCCGGCGATGGTGAATATTCGCACGACGTAATCCACCCAGGTGTCGCGATACAGCGCCGAGATGGTGCCGAGCGGTATCGCGATCAGGACCGAGATGAAGGCCGCCATCAGCGCCACCTGGAAGGTCAGGCCGATGCGCACGCCGATCTCCTCCGCCACCGGCCGCCCCGTCCACATGGAATTGCCGAGGTCGAGGGTGACGAGGCCGGTCATCCAATCGACGAACTGAACGGGCAGCGGCTTGTCGAGACCGAGGCGGGCGCGTTCGCGCTCCAGGATCTCAGTCGTGACGTAGCCGCCGTCGGCGCGCAGCTTCACCTCGACCACATCGCCGGGAACGACGCGCAGCATGATGAAGGTGAGGAGAGCGACGCCGAACAGGGTCGGGACCATGAGGGCGACGCGACGGGCGAGATAGCGGAGCATGGCGCGGCGCCCTTCAGATCTTGATGCAGGCGGCCATGTGGCCCGGGCGGATTTCGCGCAGCGGCGGGATGACGCTGCGGCATTGCGCGTCGGCCAGTGGGCAGCGCGTGTGGAAGACGCAGCCCTGCGGCGGTGACAGTGGCGAAGGCAGTTCACCGGTCAGCGCGCGGGCGGCGCGGCCGCGCTCAACCTCGGGGTCCGGGATCGGCGCCGCGTCCAGCAGGGCCCGCGTGTAGGGGTGCAACGGCTCCGCATAGAGCGCGTCGCGATCCGCGGATTCCATCACGCGCCCGAGGTACATGACGACGATGCGGTGCGAGAGGTGGCGCACCACGGCCAGGTCATGCGCGATGAACAGGTACGCGATGCCCAGGCGCCCCTGCAGCTCCGCCAGCAGGTTCACGATCTGGCCCTGGATGGAGACATCCAGCGCCGAAACGGGTTCGTCGCAGACGATGAAGTCGGGCTCCATGGCGAGGGCGCGCGCGATGCCCACGCGCTGACGCTGGCCCCCCGACATCTGGTGTGGATAGCGATCGGCCATCTCGCGCAGCAGGCCGACCTGGTCGAGCAGTTCCTCGACCCGGGCCTGCGCCTTGATGGCGCTGAAGCCCAGGCGCTTGCGCAGCGGCTCGCGGATGGTGCCGCCCACGGTCATGCGCGGATTGAGGGAGGAGTACGGGTCTTGGAAGATAACCTGGATCCGCGTCCGCAGCTCCTTCATCCGCCGCGAGGAGACGGTGGCGAGGTCCTCGCCGTCGAACAGGATCTGGCCGCCGGTCGCTTTCTCCAGCTGCAGCACGACACGGCCAACCGTGGTCTTGCCGCAGCCGCTCTCGCCGACCAGGCCCAGGGTTTCGCCCCGGCCGATGCGGAAGGACACGTCCTGCGCGGCGCGAACGGTTGCGGTGCCGCCGAAGAAGCCACGCATGCGGACGGGGAAGTGCTTGGTCAGGCCCTTTACTTCAAGAAGCATCGCACCCGCGTTGGGTGGCGCGAGGGCATGGCCGCTCAGAGGCTGGGGCGGCGGCGGCATGTCCTCGGCGAAGTGGCAGGCCGAGGATTGGTCGGGCACGACCTGGCGCAAGGCGGGGTCGGTCGCGCAGATGTCCTGGCGCCAGCGGCAGCGCGGCGCAAAGCGGCATCCGGTCGGCGGATGGAGCATGTTGGGCGGCGCGCCATCGATGGTCTCCAGCATGCCGCCGCGGGCGCGGTCGAGCCGCGGGACGGAGCGCAGCAGGCCCACGGTATAGGGGTGGCGAGGTGCGGCGAAGACGCGGGCGGCGGGGCCTTCCTCTGCAATACGCCCGGCGTACATGACGGCGACCCGATCGGCGTAGCGCGCGACGATGCCAAGATTGTGGGTGATGAGAACGAGCGTGATCCCCAGACGGCGCGACAGGTCCTTCATCAGCTCCAGGATCTGGGCCTGGATGGTGACGTCGAGCGCGGTGGTGGGTTCGTCCGCGATGATGAGGCGCGGGTTGCAGGCCAGCCCGATGGCGATCATCACACGCTGGCGCATGCCGCCGGAAAAATGGTGCGGATACTGCGCGAGGCGGCGCTCGGCGTCGGCGATGCCGACGAGGCCCAGCAGCTCGATGGACCGCTCGCGCGCCTGCGCGTCGCTCATGCCCATGTGGATCTTCAGCGGCTCGGCCAATTGCAGCCCGATGCTGAGCACCGGGTTCAGGCTGGTCATCGGCTCCTGGAAGATCATCGCGATGTCGCGCCCACGGCGCTCGCGCATCTGGCCTTCGGTGAGGCTGAGCAGGTCCTGCCCCTGGAACATGATGCGGCCACCGGCGATGCGCCCGGCCGGCTTCGCGAGCAGGCGCATGACGGCCAGCGCGGAGACGGATTTACCGCAGCCGCTTTCGCCCACCAGGGCGAGGGTTTCGCCCGCGCGGACTGACCAGCTGACCCCATCGACGGCGCGGACGACGCCGCGCGAGGTGTCGAATTCGACGACCAGCCCTTCGACCGAAAGAATGGGCTCGTCCACACCCGGCGGTCGGGTGTGTGAACACCCCTCGTCGAGGTGGAGCACTTGGTTCATGGGTTTCCTCGTCGCTTCTTGATTATAAAATGCATTCTATCCTGGATGTAAGCAACCCCGTCTGGACGGCTGTTACTCTTCTGCATGCGCGAACGGGCAGCGAGCCATGTTTCATCGCGGGACGGTCGCTGCGTGAGCGAGGCGTGGCGAGAAGTTCGACACCCAGTCCGGCATATATTTTTATTTTGCGCAGCCTCAGGGCAAGGAATGAAGCGCCGTTGCTCGATGGTTGGCTCCGAGTCGATCGATGGAAACCGGAATGATGTCCGACCGTGGTAACGAGCTCGCCGCACGGCATGCCGACGGCATGTTCGGTGCAGAGGACTCGCGCGAATGGATGCAGGCGGACTGCGCGGACATCGATGCGCAGATGCGTGCAAACTGAGTGTCTGCGAGATCAACGATTGCAGCTCCTCGTAGAACGCGTTCGTCGCGCCAGTAGTTCTCATCACGGCCGAAATTCATAGCTGTTCATGCCAGCGCAGGAAGCCGTTCTTGGTGGCGCAGGAGCTCGCCGCTCCTCTGCCCGTCGGGCCGCTTTATTGCAGCGCCGGTTTTCGGAGGCGTTGCATTCAAATGAACATCTTTGCCAGGAGGATCAAAAATCACCAATTGCTCACGCCGGTAAATCGTCCTGAAGTTGATGGATTTCGCATGGCTGCATCGCACGGTGACGGTAAGCCACGTAGAAGCCTGGTGGAGACCGTCGCAACCCTCCCGAAAATAATCCTTAAACCAAAAACCAGAATGCGCGTTCTAAGCTGTAGCCCCGCCCCCGCGTGGCTGATGTGCAAAAGATTCGTGCACTAAGGAGGGTTGAATGGAGTCGATCACGTCGAGCGCCACCTCAAGCCAAGAGATCTACGTCCGACTCCAAGAAGCCAGTAACAGCCTGTCGACGGTCCTGTCGCAGTTGAACAACGGTGGCACCGATCGCGGCGCGACCGGTGAAACGCGCGACCCGAGCCTGATGCCGGCCCGCCCGGACTCGCTGAAGCTGCTGCTTCGGCTGCGGGCACGCCGGCGCAACTCGCCGCTCGGTGCCTTTCTCGAGTGGCCGGCCTGGGACATGCTTCTCGATCTTGCCGCCGTCACTGCCGAGGGCAAGCATGTCTCGGTTTCCGCGATCTGTATCTCTTCTGGGGCACCGCAGAGCACCGCGTTGCGCAAACTGGCCGCACTCGAGGCGGCTGGGCTAGTTCGCCGCTATCTGCACGGCAACGACCGCCGCCGCGTCTGCCTCGCCCTGACAGACAAGGGAACCGTGCTGGTCAACGACCTGGTTGCCGAGGATCTTCGTTTCTTTGCCGCCATCACTCAGGCGGAGCGCGCTGCGCCCTGACACCCAGACAACCGGCAGGGCCGGACGGCCGTCGCGTTGGTTGACTTGCTCAACCAACCCGGGACGCCCCGGCTTTGCCGCCCTGCCGCGGCTCTCGCCAACCGCCGCGCCATTCGGCTAAAGCGGCGGTCCAATGAGGGCCCCGCACCATGACCGATCTTGCCGTTGAGCTGAAGGTGCTGGACCGGCGCCTGCATGACTGGGGCATCCCTCGCTACCAGTCCGAAATGGCCGCGGCGATCGACTTGCACGCCTGCATCGATGAACCCCTCACCATCCATGCAGGCGATCCACCGAAGCTTATCTCGGCGGGAATAGCGGTGCACATGGCACAATCTGGGATGGCGGCACTGGTGTTGCCGCGCTCCGGCCTCGGCCACAAGAAGGGGCTCGTGTTGGGCAACCTCGTGGGGCTGATCGATCCCGACTACACCGGTCCCGTGATGGTCAGCGCCTGGAACCGCGGTGCACCCGGATCGGACCCGATCGTCCTGGAGCCCGGCGAGCGGTTCGCGCAGCTCGTGTTCGTGCCGGTCCTGAGGCCGAGCTTCACCGTGGTGGGGGAGTTCACCGCCGCATCCGTCCGTGGCGCCGGCGGCTTTGGCTCCACCGGCAAGTCCTAGGAACCGGCGCCGGTGCCGTGCCCCTCCCGGCGCACGGTGGCGCGTGTTACGGCTTGGGGATGATCCTGCACCTCACTGTCGCCGCAGCTATCGCGCGCTAGACCTGGACGCGCATGGATTTCCTTTCCCTCGACAACATTCAGAAATCGTTCGGTGCCACGCCGGTCATGCGTGGCGCGACGCTCGGCGTTCGCGAGGGCGAGTTCATGGCCGTGCTCGGCCCCTCCGGCTGCGGCAAGTCCACCCTGTTGCAGATCGCGGCGGGGCTGATGGCGCCGAGCGGAGGCTCCGTGCGCATCGCGGGCCGCGCCATCACCGCGCCCCCCCCCGAGGCGGTCTACGTCTTTCAGCAATACACCCGCTCGCTCCTGCCCTGGCGCAACGTACGCGACAACGTCGCCTTCGCGACCGAGCACCGCATCGGCAAGCGCAAAGCGCGCGCGACCGCGGAGGAGACCCTGGCCCAGGTCGGCCTGGCCGGGTTCGGCGACCACTTTCCCTGGCAGCTATCGGGGGGCATGCAGCAGCGCGTCGCCATCGCGCGTGCCCTGGCCTCCGAGCCCGCCATGCTGCTGCTGGATGAGCCGTTCAGCGCCGTCGATGCGCTCACTCGGCTAGACCTGCACGCCCTTTTCCTCGACATTTGGACGCGGCGGAAGCTGACGGTGATGCTGGTGACGCATGATGTGGAGGAAGCGATCTACCTCGCCGACCGCATCGCACTGCTGACCCATCGGCCCTCCAGCATCTCCGATATCTTCGAGGTCGGCCTGCCGCGTCCGCGCGACCCGATCACCACGCGCGCGCTGCCGCGTTTTCTGGAACTGCGCCAGACGCTGCTCCAGAAACTCCTGGCCCGGCCCGATGCGTAGCGCGCTGCGCTGGCTGCCGGGCATTGCGCTGCTCGCGGCGCTCATCGCCGGCCTTGAATGGGCTGTCGATGCCGGGCTGATCCGCCGCGCCCTGATGCCGCCTCCGAGTGCCATCGGCGCCGCGCTGTGGGACCTGCTGGCGAGCGGTGAGTTCGCGGAGCCCTTGTTCGCGACGCTGCGCCTGGTCTTCGCGGGCTTCGCCATCGGCAGCGCGCTCGGCATTGCGGCCGGCGTCGCCATGGGTTGGTGGCCGGCGATGTATCGCCTGCTCGAACCGCTGGTGGAGTTGCTGCGCCCGATCCCCAAGGCGGCGCTGGTGCCGGCGCTGATGCTGTTCCTCGGCATCGGGGAGGCGATGAAGATTACCTCCGTGGCGCTGGCCGTGTTCTTCCCCGTGCTGGTCAATACCCTGCAAGGCGTGCGCGGGGTGGATAGCGTGATGCTCGATGCCGGGCGCACGCATGGCTGGGGCACCACGCATGTGCTGCGGCACTTGGTGTTGCCGGCTTCCCTGCCCTTCATCCTCGCGGGCATGCGCGTGGCGCTGGGCCTGGCGCTGGTGCTCGCCGTGCTGGCGGAGATGCTGTCCGGCCAGGGCGGGCTCGGCTTCCTCATCCTGGACATGCAGCGCAGCTTCCAGGTGCGTTTGATGTATGCGTGGCTGGTCATCCTGGCGGTGGTCGGACTGGCGCTGAACACGCTATTCCTGCTCGCCGAACGCCGCGCGCTGCACTGGCAGCCGGCCAACCGCCCGTAAGAGGAGGCCCGTCATGAGCATCACCCGCCGCATCGCCCTAGGGACGACTGTCGGACTTGCCGCCCCCGCCGTGCTTGCGCAGGCACCGACCCGGCTGCGCGTCAGCGTCATCCCGGTGCTCGACGTCGCGCCGCTACACGCGGCGATCCGCGAGGGGTATTTCACTGCGGAGAACATCGAGATCGACACCTCCACCACGGCCGGCGGCGCCACCGGGCTGCCGGGGCTGGTGGCCGGGCAGTTCCGCGTGGTGTTCTCCAACTGCGTCTCGATCATGCTCGGCATCCGCGAGGGCCTGGATTTCCGCTTCATCAGCGGCGCCGCCGGATCCGGCCCGCAACCGCCGGATTCCATGGCGGTGCTGGCGCGCAAGGGCTCAGGCATCACCTCGGGGCGCGACCTCGAGGGCAAGCGGATGGCCTCGAACACGCGCAACAACATCGTCTGGCTGCGCGGCATGGCCTGGGTGGACAAGACCGGCGGCGACTGGCGCCGCGTGACGACGGTCGAGGTCCCCTTCCCCCAGATGGCAGATGCGCTGGCCGGCGGCCAGATCGATGCCGCGGTGTTCTCGGAACCCTTCGTGGCGGCCGCACTGCAGACCCATGGCGACCGTCTCGAGCGCATTGCCTGGCCGATCAACGAGACGGCGCCGGGCTCCACCATCGCGCAATACGTCGCGATGGCCGACGATCTCGCCCGCAATCCCGAGGTGTTCGACCGCTTTGCGCGCGCGCTGCATCGCGGTGCCGATTGGGCGAATGCGCGGCGCGGCGACAATGCGCTGCTGGAACTCGTCGCCGGCTTTTCCCGCGTGCCGATCGAGCGGCTGCGCCTGGCCGCATTCACTACCTACCCGAAGGGCGTCAGCGTCGGGGAGCTCACGGAAGTCATCGCGACGATGACGCGCTTCGGCCTCGGCGGCCGCTACCCGGCGCCGGCGACGCTCATCCATCGGACGGCGGCGGTGTGATTGGGCAACTGCGCAACGCCAGCGGCATCGGGCTCGTCCTCGGGCTGCTGTTGCTGTGGGAGGCCTCGGCACGGCTCGGCTGGGTCGCAAGCCCGAACTGGCCGCCGGTCAGCGCGGTGCTCGCCGCACTGCTGCGCGATGTGATGACCGGCGAGATCCCGACCCTCGTTGGCGGCACGCTCTGGCGCATGGCGGCGGGGCTTTTCGCGGGCGGGCTGGCGGGCGTGGTCGTGGGTCTCGGCTTTGCGCTGCTGCCGTTCGTAGCGCGGTTGTTCGCACCAGTTGTGGAACTGCTCCGCCCGATCCCGGTGCCGGCGGTGATCCCGCCGCTGGTGCTGTTCCTGGGCCTCGACAACACGATGAAGGTCACGGTGGTGGCGCTGACCGTGTTCTTCCCTGTCCTCACCAACACGGTGCAGGGGGTGCGCGCGGTGGAGGCGGATGCGCTGGCCATGGGCCGCACCTTCGGCATCGGGGCGCTGCGCCGCGTAGTGTTCATCGTGCTGCCGGCAAGCCTGCCCTATATCCTCGCCGGGTTCCGCGTGGCGCTGGCGCTTGCACTCGTGGTCACCGTGGTCGCTGAGATGATCGCCGGCGAACAGGGCGTCGGGCACTACCTGGTCATGATGCAGTTCGCCGGGCGGGCGGAGGAGATCTACGCGACGGTGCTGCTGCTCGGCGTGCTGGGCTACGCGCTGAACCGGGCGTTCCTGTTGGTGGAGCGCCGGATGATTCACTGGTGGTTTGCGTTGGGGCGGCAGAGCGCGGCGTAGTTCTCCGCCCATTCTTTGCGGAAGCGTTGCGTTCTGGCAGGGTCGCCGGCATGCCACGACGTATCGATTCGACCGACGGCCCTTCGCCGCTCCTGCCGCTCATGCTGGTCCTGGTGGCGGGGTTGCTGCACTGGCGCGTGGCGCACATGACCGGCGGGTTCCTCGCCGACGGGTCGCTCGGGGACCCGGATTCCTGGACCCGGACGCTGCGTGTCCTGGCGCTGCACGAAGGCGCCGGCTGGCGCGACACCATGCTCGGCACGCTCTCCGCTCCGGAAGGACTGTCGCTGCATTGGACGCGGCCGCTCGACCTCATGATCCTGGTGCCGGCTCAGATCGCCATGCTGTTCGGGGTGGAGGCGCGCCAGGCCATCCTGTGGTCCGCCGCCTGGATCTGTCCGGCGCAACACCTGCCGGCGCTGGTGGCGGGGGTCTGGGCCGCGAAGGCGATCTGGCCAGGCATGCCTGCCTGGTTCGCGGCGGTGCTGCTGCTCGGCAATGGCGCCGCGCTCGCCTACTCGATTCCGGGGCGCGCGGACCACCACACGCTGATTTTGCTGGCGACACTGCTCACGCTTGGCGCCGGCATGCGCGCGGCGGCCAACCCGGACCGCGCCGCGCAGGCCTGGCTGGCCGGGCTCGCCGGCGGTCTTGGGATCTGGATCAGCCCGGAGGCGCTGCTCGTCGTGGCGCCGCTGCTGGCCGGGCTCGGGCTCGCCTGGCTGATCGCCTGGGATGGCAGCCGCCACGCGTTGCAGGGTGCGCGCGCCGGTGCGGGGCTAGCGCTGATGGTGGCCGTCGCGATCGTGACGGAGCGCCCCGTTTCGGACTGGCTCCTGGATGAGCAGGATCGCGTCTCCGTCCAGCACCTGGCGATCGCCGGGGCTGCCATGGTCACGTTCCTGCTCGCGGCGCCGCTCGGGCGGTTTCCGGTCTGGGTACGTCTCCCGGCGGGCGCGCTGCTCGCGGCTGCGGCAGGGGCGGCGTTATTCTGGCAGTGGCCCGACATGCTGCGCGCGTCTCTGAGCGCCGCCGACGCCGGGGCTGCCGCGCTGCTGCTGCCGACCGTCAATGAGATGCAGCCGCTGCGCTTCGGCACATTGGCGGGGCTGTCGGACAGTGTGGTCTGGGTCGGTACCGCCCCGCTGGCGCTGCTCGCGTTGTTGATCGGGCTCGAATTCGAAGGGTGGCGTCGGAACGGCCGCTGGGCGGCCGCGTTGCTGCTGCTGCTCTCCCTGATCGCGGCGCTGGTCGCCACCCTGCTTGCGCGGCGCTTCGCGCTGGACCTCGCAGCCGCGGCTTCCATCGCCGCGGCCGGGCTGCTGCCCTTGCTGGGACGCCTGCTGATGGGGGCCTCCCGCGTGGTGGCGCTCGGTGTGTTCGCGGCGCTGCTGCTCGGCCTTCCCGTCCTCGCCAGCCTCGCCACCGCTCCGACCGAGGCCGAGACCGTGGTGGAGCGAGCATGCCCGGTGGCTCCGCTTGCGGCATTCCTCACCGCCAACCCGCCCGCCCAGAGCGGCTCGGTGATGCTGGCGGACAACATCAATCTCGGGCCGGAGCTCGCCTGGCGAACGCCGTACCGGCAAACCGGCGCGCCCTATCATCGTGGTGGGGCCGCGCTGCTGGACACCCGCGCCGTGCTGGCGGCGACCGAGGATTCTGAAGCCCTCGCGGTCCTGGCCCGGCGCTCTGTGCGCCTGCTATTGCTGTGCCCTGGATCGCCGCAGCTCGGTGGCGCGCTGCCCGGCGAATCCTTCCGGGAGCGTCTTCTTGCTGGGGAGCGGCCTGATGGCTGGTCGGAGGTTCCGATCCCATCCGAGGTAAGAGGTGATTTCCTGTTGCTATCACTTGATTAGTGCAATGCAGCATGGACAAGTATTCATGTGATGCCCGTTTCACGTGCAAGGCGTTTCGGGCAATATGCATTCCACGGTCGAACGGTTTTCGTATCACCGTCTCAGGGGGATTTTCCAGCATGCGTATGCTTCTTTCCGCGACGGTGGGGCTGCTCAGCCTCGTCGCCGTTTCCGCCGCCACGCCCGCTTCCGCCGCCTCGCTCGACCAGCAGACCGTTCTCGCCGGCTTCGCCGTGCCGAGCCCGGCCGTGCAGTTCGGCGCCGTCGCGACCGAGCAGCTGACGGTCGCCAACGACGAGTCGGATGCGCGCCGTCGTCGCCGCCACCGTCATTACCGCAGCAGCCGCCGTTGATCCGCGTTTCGGGGGCCTAAGCAAGATCGCCTCCGACTGAATCGCGCAGCGATTCGCAAGGTGCTGAGATTGCGTGCTGAAGACTAAGACTGGAGCGTCACCGCAAGGCGAAGACGCTCTAGCTCCCCCGGACAAACCGGACGGCGAAAAATCCGTCCATGCCACCGAACCCGGCCAGCATATCCGGCCGGGTCCGGAGCATCCCAGCCGGCGTAATCGCGCCCATCTCCCACACCGCGCCCTGCCGATCGAACGGCGCATGCGTCAGGCCCTTGATCTTGGCGGCCTGGGCTTCCCCTTCCTCCACCTGCAGCGAACACGTCGCGAAGATCAGCCGCCCACCCGGCCGCAGCAGCGCCGTGGCCGCGACGATCAGCTTCGCCTGCAGCTCCGCGGCGCTCGCCACATCCTTCGGCCGCTTGAGATGCGCGACATCGGGGTGGCGGCGGATGGTGCCGGTCGCCGAGCATGGCGCGTCCAGCAGCACCGCATCGAACTGGCCATCGGGGCGCCAGGTGGTGGCATCGGCCTCCACGATCGTCGCGGCGAGCTTGAGCCGAACCAAATTCTCCCGCAGCCGCAGCGCACGGCGGGAGTCGCGCTCCACCGCCACGACTTCGGCGCCGGACGCGGCGAGCTGCGCGGTCTTGCCGCCAGGTGCCGCGCAGAGATCGGCAATCCGCTCGCCCGGCTTGGGATCGAGCAGCAGGGCCGGCAGCGCGGCGGCGGCGTCCTGCGCCCAGAGCAAGCCTTCCTCAAAGCCTGGCAGCTCCGTGATGCGGGTGCCGGCCGGCATGCGCCAGGTGCCCGTCGGCAGCACCACGGCACCTTCAGGCGGCGTGGCACCCTCGCGATGCGATAAATCGAGCGGTGCCGGGTCCTCATGCGCCTCCGCGATCGCGCGAGCGCCATCCGCGCCGTAGGCGGCGTGCCAAGCGCTCCAGAGCCAAGGGGGCGTGTCGAGCCGGGCGCCGTCGAGAAGTTCGAGGGCGGCAGGGCCCTCGGCGGCGACCTTGCGCAGCACCGCGTTCACCAGGCCGGCGAAGGGACGCGGCACCAAGCCCACCGTGCTCGCGACGGCGGCGTGCGGCGGGGTTCCCAGCAGGAGAAGCTCCGCCGCACCCATGCGCAGCGCGGCGCGCACGACACCCGGCGGGTTGCGGCTGAGGAAGGGCTCCAAAACCGCATCGAGCGAACCAGTCCGGCGCAGGACGGCGGCGGCGATGCGGTGGGCGGCGGCGCGGTCGCGCACCTCCAGCGCCGGGGGAAGGCTCTCGAGCGCTTCCTCCAGCGGGCGATGACGCTCGAGCACGCTTTCGAGGAGGGCGAGGGCGGCGCGGCGGGTCGGGAGACCGGAGGCGTTGGGGGGGCGGGGCATGGATGGGTTGTAGGCGAAGGTTGGGGGAAAGAATTCCCCCAAACCCCTTTCTTTTATTTTTATCTACTAAGGGAGTTTGCGGGTGCCGGCGGCGCGGATGACGCCGCCAGGGCGGGCGGCCTTTTCGGCAAGGCCGCTGACGTCCTGGCGGCGCACCAACTCCGACCAGACTTCCTCCGGGCGGATGCCGGCGTCCACCCAGACGACGAGCAGGTGGTAGAGGAGGTCGGCGGATTCGAGCACCGTCGCGTCGCGATTGCCCAATGCGGCCTCGATCACGCACTCGACCGCTTCCTCACCCAGCTTCTGCGCCACCTTGGCGGTGCCGCGCGCCATCAGGCGCGCCGAATGCGAGCGGTCCGCGTCACCCGCGGCGCGGCGCTGCTCCACAACCTGCCACAGCCGGTCCATGATGAGCGCATCCGCACCGGTGCCCTTTTCCGTCAGCGGCGTGAGCACCCGCGCATCGCCGGCGCGTACCGGCTTGGGCAGCTTGCGCTTCTTCGCGTCGGCGACGACGGCCGGCAGCGGCAGGCGCACCTTGGACGCCTTCGGAAGCGTCTTGCTCTTGGTCGGTTTCGCCATCAGGCACTCCTCGCGCGAAGGGGTATCGGACGCACCGGCAGGCCCGCGGCCGCGAGGGCCACCTTGGCGTCGGCAATCCGGAACTGGCCGAAATGGAAGACACTGGCGGCGAGCAGGCCGGTCGCGCCGGCCGCCGCACCGGCCACGAAATGCCCGACCTCGCCGACGCCGCCCGATGCCACGATCGGCAGGCGCACCGCGGCGCGGATCGCCTCCAGCAGCGCGGTATCGAAACCCTGCCGGGTGCCGTCCCGGTCCATGCTGGTCACCAGCAATTCGCCGGCGCCAAGGGCTGCCATGCGGGTCGCCCAGGCGACGGCGTCGATCCCCGTCTCGCGCCGGCCGCCATGGGTGAAGATCGCCCACTGTCCCGGCGCGACCTGCTTCGCGTCGATCGCGACGACGATCGCCTGCGATCCAAAGGCTTCGGCCGCGCGCCGCACCAGCTCGGGCTCAGCGATGGCGGCGGAATTGATGCTCACCTTGTCCGCACCGGCGAGCAGCAGGCGGCGCACGTCCTCCACGCTGCGGACGCCGCCACCGACCGTCAGCGGGATGAAGACCTGCCGCGCGGTGCGCGAGACGACTTCGAGAATGGTGTCGCGATTCTCGGCGGTCGCGGCGATGTCGAGGAAGGTGATCTCGTCGGCACCCTCGCGATCGTAGAGCCGCGCCTGTTCCACCGGGTCCCCGGCATCGCGCAGCGCCAGGAAGTTCACGCCCTTGACGACGCGGCCTTCCTTCACATCCAGACAGGGAATGACGCGCAACGCGAGCATTGCAGACAACTTTCAATAGGCTGACGAGCGCGGATCCCGCAGCTTCGCCATTGGCGATGCGGCGGATGTGGCCGGCGGTCAAGTGAATATACCGGCGGTCGCGAAGATTAACCGATGAAATTCGCCTTCGCAGGCCCTTGGGCGCGGCGCGCGCGTTCGAAGCGCTCGGCGCACCGGAATACCAACGGTGCCCGACGGGGGCACCGGCGCGTGCGTAGAGGGGACTTGCCTTTGCTCGAAGCAGGCAGCCGCGTCTACGTTGGTGCGAGGATGCCGCTCGCGACCTGCCTCGCCGCCTGCGTGCGCGACATTTTGGCCGACGCACCCGCTTGGGATCTCTGCCGCAATCGGTACGCGATTGGCTGCGCCTGCAACAACTGCGTAGCGCCCTGCCCCAGCGGGACGGGCTGCTGGTCGAGATGTTCCCGCCCGGCAGCGTACGGCGCGTTCTCGATCGAAGGGAATATCGGCCGTTTCGCGCGCTTGGCGGCGTTACGGAACCCGTGCGCCTGATCGTCCTTTTGCAGGCGCTTGGATGCGGCGCCCGGTTGGGCGGCAGACTACCGGCGGCGCCAATTTGGGCGTTCGGAGCGAGTCACAGTCTTGTCCTGCTGGAACTCACCTGTGCGGAACACAAGCCATTCTCACGCGCAACTGGGCGCGCGCGGGCCTAATACACTGGGGGAAAAACAGCGTGCGGCACCCTGCCGGCGACCCGTAACACGAGCCCTCAGGCGACAGCCGCGAGCGCCGCCGCCGGATCGATGCGCCCATCATATAGCGCGCGCCCGATGATCGTGCCCGCGATCCCGCCCGCCGCCTTCAGCGCCAGCACATCCTCGATGTCCGCCACGCCGCCGGAGGCGATCACCGGGATCGACACGGCACGCCCCAAAGCCGCCGTCGCCGCGACGTTGGCGCCGCCCAGCATGCCGTCGCGGTCGATGTCGGTGTAGATGACCGCCGCCGCGCCGGCATCGGCGAAGCGCAGCGCCAGCTCCTCCGCGGTGATATCAGAGGTTTCGGCCCAGCCCTCGGTCGCGACCATGCCGCCGCGTGCGTCGATGCCGAGTGCCACCTGACCGGGAAACGCCGCACATGCCGCCCGCGCGAAGGCCGGGTCCTTGATCGCCGCCGAGCCCAGGATGATCCGCGCGACACCCGCTTCGATCCAGGCCGCGGCCGTCGCCATGTCGCGGATGCCGCCGCCGAGTTGCACTGGCGCGCTGGTCGCGGCGAGGATGGCGCGCACGGCCGCCGCATTGGCAGGCTTGCCCGCGAAGGCGCCGTCGAGATCGACCACGTGCAGCCAGGGAAAACCCTGCGCCAGGAAGGCCGCGGCCTGGGCCCCAGGGTCTTCCGAAAAGATGGTGGCTGCGTTCATGTCGCCCCGGCGCAGCCTGACAACGCGGCCTTCCTTCAGGTCGATCGCGGGATAGAGGGTGAAGCCCATGGAAGCAGCGCCTCTCACTCGACGCCGATCAACTTGTCGGTCTTGCGGCCCCGGCCAGGCTCGAGAAGCTTGGTGTAGTAATGCCCGGCGACGGTGCGGCCATCGGCCCTGGCATAGTAGGGATGCGTGCCCCAGCGCTGGTAACCCAGCGATTCGAACAGCGCGATGGCGGTTGCCTGCGTCTCCCGCACATCGAGGTTGAGGACGCGGTGGCCAAGCGCCGCCGCCCGTTCCTCAACCCTGGTAACCATGAGGCGGGCGAGGCCGACGCCTCGGGCATAGGGCGCGATATAGGCGTGCGTCAGCGTGGCGGCGAAGGCCTGCGCCTCGTTGTTGCGCGGCGGGCGCACCAGCTGCGCGGAGCCGACAATGTGGCCATCCATGCGCGCGACGAATAGCTCCCGCTCGGGAACCAGGAGTGTGCCGGAGAAATGGCGTTCCAGCGTCGCGCGGCCCTGGGGTTCGAGCCAGCCGAAGCCACCGCCCTCGATGATGGCGGCGTCGGTCGCCTCGCACAGCTCCGCCAGCTCGCCCGGGCTCAGCCGCTCGGCGCGGGCGACATCGAGCTCATGCGCCATCAGGGTTCCCAGCGGAGGAAATTGCCAAGCATCGTGAGGCCGACATCGCCGCTTTTTTCCACGTGGAACTGTGCCGCCACGATGTTCGCGCGCGCCATCATGGCGACGACCGGCCCGCCGTAATCCGTGGTCGCTATCACGAAATCCTCGTCATGGCCGATGGCGGCGTAGGAGTGCACGAAATAGACGTGGCTGCCGGCCTCGATGCCGTCAAGCACCGGGTGGTAGCCTTCCTCGAAGTCGAGCGCGTTCCAGCCCATCTGCGGCAGCGGCAGCGGCTGGCCGTCTGGCCCCTTGGGGTCCATCGGCGCGATCTGGCCCCCGAACCAGCCGAGGCCGAAGGACACCCCGTGCTCCAACCCGCGCTCGAACAGGATCTGCATGCCGACGCAGATGCCGAAGAACGGCGCCCCCTGCGCACGCACGCGTTCCTCCAGCGCATCCTGCATGCCGTCCAGCGCGTCCAGGCCCTTCTTCACCGCGGCGAAGGCGCCCTGGCCCGGCAGGATGATGCGGTCGGCCGCGCGGATATCCGCGACGGAGGTGGTGACCGCGACCTTGACGGCGATCTCGGCCGTCTCGGCCGCCTGCTCCACCGCCTGTTTCACCGAGGCGAGGTTGCCCGACCCGGTATCAAGAATTGCCAGCCTGATCATGCCCAGCCCCCCTGAACGTCGCGCAGCGCGGCCGCACGGGCGGTATCGCTCTGCCCCAGCGCGCGCCACAGCGCGGTGTCCTCATCGGGTGCGAGCACCACGGCGCGTTCCGGCCGCCCCTGGCGCGCGAGGCGCAGGCGCATCAGGTCGCGCCCCTCATAACCCGCCAGCAGGTTCAGGCCGGTCACGATCAGGAATGCGGGGAGGCCCGGCACCAGGGCGATCGCGGCCGCGGCCAAAACCACATAGGCGAGCGTGGCGATCCACAGCCCATGGCGCAGCAGCCAGAGCGGTGCCAGGGCGAAGGCACCCCAGGAAAACCCCTCGCGCAGCAGCAGCGGCGGCGCGCGGTCGGTGCCGGTGTGCAGGGTATAGGCGTGCAGGCTCATGCCTCCAGGACCCCCTTGGTCGAGGGGATCTCATCCCCGGCGCGCGGGTCGGGCTCGACCGCCATGCGCAGCGCCCGCGCCAGGGCCTTGAAGCAGGCCTCGGCGACGTGGTGCGCGTTGCTGCCGGCCTTCTGCGTGACGTGCAGGGTGATGCCGGCGTTGAAGGCGAAGGCGCGGAAGAACTCTTCGAACAGCTCGGTGTCGAACTGGCCGACCTTGTCGCGCGTGAACCGCACATCCCAGGCGAGGAAGGGGCGACCCGAGATATCCAGCGCCGCCTCGACCAGCGCCTCGTCCATCGGGATCACGGCGTGGCCATAGCGCCGGATGCCGCGCTTTTCGCCCAGCGCCTGGCGCAGCGCCTGGCCGAGCACGATGCCTACATCCTCCGTGGTGTGGTGGGCGTCGATATGCAGGTCGCCATCGGCGGTCACGTCCATGTCGATCATGGAATGCCGTGCCAGGGCGATGAGCATGTGGTCGAGGAAGCCGATCCCGGTGGCGATGGTCGAGGCGCCGCTGCCATCCAGCGCGATTCGCGCCCGGATATGCGTCTCAGCGGTACTGCGGGCGATCTCGGCCCGGCGTGGCGAGGGGGGGGCGTCCATGGCGCTTCTCTACGCGCGGCGAGGGGGCGCGGCAACCACGCGGTTGCGGCATTCGCATGGCTGCCCTGGCACCGTTGCCCGGGCGGGGTCGCATCGCCATCTGCCTGCCCATGAACACGAACGATCTACTCGGCTGGCACGGCACGACCATACTCTGCGTCCGCAAGGGCAATCAGGTGGCGATGGCCGGCGACGGCCAGGTTTCCCTTGGCCAGACCGTGGTCAAGGGCAACGCCAGAAAGATCCGCCGCATCGCCCAGGGCCGCGTCCTCGCCGGCTTCGCCGGTGCGACAGCCGACGCCTTCACGCTGCTGGAGCGGCTGGAGGCCAAGCTCGAACGCTTCCCCGACCAGCTGGAACGCGCGGCCGTGGAGCTCGCCAAGGATTGGCGCACAGACCGCTACCTCCGCCGCCTCGAAGCCCTGCTCGCGGTGGCCGACAGCTCCCGCTCCCTGCTGATCACCGGCCAGGGTGATGTGCTGGAGCCGGAGGATGCCGTCATCGGCATTGGTTCGGGCGGCAATTTCGCGCTTTCGGCGGCGCGCGCTCTGCTGCCCGTCGAGGGCATTGATGCCTCGGAGATCTGCCGGCGCTCCATGGCGATCGCGGCGAGCATTTGCGTCTACACCAATGGCAACATGATCCTGGAAACGCTCGAAAGCGTGGTCGGGAAGGAGCCCACGCTGTGAGTGAATCCTCCAACCTCTCCCCGCGCGAGATCGTCTCCGAGCTCGACCGCCACATCGTGGGCCAGCAGGACGCGAAGCGCGCGGTGGCCATCGCCTTGCGCAACCGCTGGCGCCGGCAGCAGCTGGCCCCGGGCCTGCGCGAGGAAGTGACACCCAAGAACATCCTGATGATCGGGCCGACCGGGTGCGGCAAGACCGAGATCGCGCGCCGCCTCGCGCGCCTCGCCAACGCGCCGTTCCTCAAGGTCGAGGCCACGAAGTTCACCGAGGTCGGCTATGTCGGCCGCGACGTGGACTCCATCGTGCGCGACCTGGTTGAGGTTTCGATCACCTTGCTGCGGGAGCAGGCGCGGGCTGGGGTCCAGGCCAAAGCCGAACTCGCCGCGGAGGAGCGCCTGCTGACCGCGCTCGTCGGAGAAGGTGCTGCCGGCGACACCCGCCAGCGCTTCAGAAAAATGCTGCGCGAGGGCCAGATCGAGAGCCGCGAGGTCGAGGTCGCACTCGCCGATACGGGCGGGGCGCCGATCGGCATGATGGACCTGCCGGGCAACCAGGGCATGCAGATGCAGAACATGCAGGACATGCTCGGCAAGATGTTCGGCGGCCGCAGCAAGACGCGGAAGATGAGCGTGGCCGACGCCCGCATCGCCCTGACGCGCGAGGAAGCGGACAAGCTGCTCGACGACGAGACGCTGACCCGGGACGCGGTGGCGCATGCCGAGGCCAATGGCATCGTCTTCATCGACGAGATCGACAAGGTCTGCGCGCGCACCAGCGAGGGCGGGTTCCGCGGCGGCGACGTCTCCCGCGAAGGCGTCCAGCGGGACCTGCTGCCGCTCATCGAGGGCACCACCGTCACGACCAAGCATGGGCCGGTGAAGACGGACCATGTTCTGTTCATCGCGTCGGGCGCCTTCCACCTGGCGAAGCCTTCCGACCTGCTGCCGGAATTGCAGGGACGGCTGCCGATCCGTGTCGAGCTCGCGGCCCTGACGCGGGAGGACTTCAAGCGCATCCTCACCGAGCCGGAGCACAGCCTGATCAAGCAGTACGTGGCCCTGCTGGGCACCGAGGGCGTGACCTTGGAGATGGCCGCCGACGCGGTGGACGCAATCGCGGAGTTGGCCGCCGACATCAACGCCAGCGTCGAGAATATCGGCGCGCGACGGCTTGCGACGGTGCTGGAGCGGCTGCTGGAGGACATCTCCTTCACTGCCTCGGATCGGCGCGGCGACTCGGTGGCGGTGGATGGGGCGATGGTACGCGCCAAGGTCGGGCCGCTGGCGGCGAGTGCGGATCTCAGCCGCTACATACTGTAGCGGCGGCGGGGCCAGCCATGTTATAACCTTCGTGATCACAGAGGTCTGGACATGGCAACCTTAAAGCTGCGCGCGATCGGCAATTCGGTGGGGGTGGTGCTGCCGAAGGATCTGCTTGCCCGGCTGGGCATCGGCGAGGGGGATGTGCTGCACCTCGTCGAGGGCGAGGACGGCTTCCGCCTGAAGCGGCACGACCCCGAGTTCGAACGCCAGATGGAAGTCGCGCGCCGCATCATGCGTGAACGCCGGGCGGTGCTGCGCGAATTGGCGAAGTGACCACCTGGCTCAGCCTCGATCTGCTCCACGCCATCCATGAGGAGCAGATTGCGGAGCATGGCGGCGGCGAAGGCATTCGCGACCTCGGCCTGCTCGAAAGCGCCCTGGCACGGCCCCTGAACCTCGTGGCCTATGGCACACCGGACACGGCGGCGCTGGCAGCGTCCCTAGGGTTCGGCATCGCGCGCAACCATCCCTTCATCGATGGCAACAAGCGTACCGCCTATGTCGCCGTGGAGACCTTCATGGCGCTGAACGGCTGGCGCCTGCTGGCGTCCGATGCAGATTGCGTCATCACCTTCGTTGGGCTCGCGATAGGAGACCTTGTGGAAGATGCGCTAGCCACCTGGCTTCGTGACAATTCGGTCGAGGGCTGAACTTCTGCTCCCGCATCGCCATGTGAAGCGCGCATGACCGATCTCGCCCTCGCCACCTCCCCGCTCCTCTCCGCCACGGCGCTCGGCGAGATCCGCGCCGCGTTCGAGACATTGGAGAAGACCTCCCTCGCCGCCCGCCTCGCGGCGCTGGCGGGAACGCCGCTCGAAGCGCTGCGCAACGCCCTGCCGAATTTCGTGCAGTCGCGCCTCGATGGCGCGGTGCGCGCGGCACTTGAACGCGCGATGACGACGGCGCTCGGCACCCGGCCGGAAACGGCGCCCTTCGCCATGAACCAGGCGTGGTTTCACCGCGGGCTCGCCGCCGTCACCGGCATGGCCGGGGGCGCATTTGGGCTGCCCGGCACCCTCGTGGAACTGCCCATCTCGACCACGCTCCTGCTCCGGCAGATCGCCGCCGAGGCAGCAGCCGAGGGCGAAGAGCTCACCGACCCGGGCACGCCGGCCGAATGCCTGAAGGTCTTCGCGCTCGGCGGCCGGGGCACGCAGGATGATGCCGCCGAGAGCGGTTATTTCGCGGTGCGCGTCGCGCTGGCCGAAACCCTCAAGGGCACTGTCGGCGTGAACCTGTTGCCTGGCTTCATCGGCGCCATCGCGGCGCGCTTCGGTGGCCCAGTAGCGCTCAAGCTCGGCGCCCAGGCCGCGCCCATCCTCGGTGCGGCGGCGGGTGCGGCGGTCAACCTCGCCTTCCTTCAGCACTTCCGGGCCATCGCAAAGGCCCACTTCACGTTGCGCCGGCTGGAGCGCAACCATGGCGACGCCGCGGTTCGCGCGGCCTACGACGCCATTGCGGCGGGGCGCGACGCGCGCTTCGCCGGCTGAGGGAGACAAGAATGGCCCGCATTCCATACCGCAACGCCGAGGACCTGCCCGAGGATCAGCGCGACCTGCTCAAGCGCCCGATCAGCCTGCACCGCGCGCTCACCAACAGTCCCGGCGGCGCCCGCGCCTTCCAGGGCCTCGGCCAGTACATCCGCTACGGCAGCAAGCTCGACCCGCGCCTGCGCGAGATGGCAATCCTCCAGGTGGGCTGGATCGCCCGCAGCCCTTACGAGTGGTCGCACCATGTGAAGATCGGCATGGATTTCGGCGTCGTGGAAAGCGACATCCGCGCGATCATGAGCGGCGATGAGTCCGGTCTCGATGGCCCCGCACGCCTGGTGTTGCGCGCTGCGCGGGAGGTCGTCGCCGGCGGCACGAGCCAGGCCACCCATGACCAGCTCGCGGCGAATTTCAGCACCGAGGCGCTGACCGACCTCATCCTCACCGCGGGCTTCTACTGCGCCGTGGTGCGCGTGCTGGCCTCACTCGAAATCGACGTGGAACCCGACTACATGCCCTATCTCGAAAAATATCCGTTACCGAGAAAATGAAGCGCATCGCCTCGCTCGCGCTGCTGTGGCCCTACCTGCGCGCCCATGCCGGGCGCGTGGCGATGGCGGGCGTGGCGCTGGTGGTCGCCGCCTCCCTGGTGCTCGGCATCGGACAGGGCATCCGGCACCTGATCGACCAGGGGTTCTCGACCAGCAACGCCTCCGAGCTCGACCGGGCGGCGCTGCTCATGTTCGCGATCGTGGCCGCGCTCGCACTCGCTACCGGCTGCCGCTACTACCTCGTTTCCTGGCTTGGCGAGCGCATTGCCGCCGATATCCGGCGCGACGCCTATGACCGCCTGCTCACCCTCTCGCCGGCCTATTTCGAGGTTGCACGCGCCGGCGATATTCTGTCGCGCCTCACCGCGGATATCGCGCTGCTGCAATCGCTGATCGGTTCGGCGATTTCGATGGGCATCCGCAACACGCTGATGATCATCGGAGCTTTCGGGATGCTCGTGGCCACCAGCCCGAAGCTTGCCCTCATCGTCGCCGCCGTGCTGCCGATCGTCGTGGCACCGCTGATCCTGTTCGGCCGCCGCGAGAAGAAGCTCTCCCGCGCCACGCAGGACCGCATCGCCGATCTCGGGCACCAGGTGGAGGAGACCATTTCCGGCATCCGCACCGTGCAGGCCTTCACCCAGGAAGCGAGCGCGCATGCCAGCTTCCAGGTCGCGGCCGAGAGCTCCGTCAACACCGCGCTGAAGCGCATCAAGGTGCGCGCGGGCCTCATCCTCGCGGTCATCCTGCTGGGGTTTGGTGCCGTCACCTTCTCGCTCTGGGTTGGTGGGCACGACGTGGTTGCCGGCCGCATGACCGGCGGCGAGCTCTCCGCCTTCGTGCTCTACGCGATCCTGCTCGCGACCTCCGCTGCCGCACTCAGCGAAGTGTGGGGCGAGGTGCAGCGCGCGGCCGGCGCCGCCGAGCGCATCGACGAGGTTCTGGACGCGGTCCCGGCCATCGCCGCACCTGCGGCGCCCGCCATCCTGACCCGCCCGATCCGTGGTCGAATCGCTTTCGAGGATGTGCATTTCGCCTACCCGACCCGCCCGACGCAGAAAGCGCTCGACGGCTTCTCCCTCACCGTGGAACCCGGCGAAACCGTAGCCCTCGTCGGGCCCTCGGGCGCGGGCAAAACCACCATCCTGCAGCTGCTGCTGCGCTTCTATGACCCGCAATCCGGCACTGTCCGCCTGGACGGCGTCGACATCGCCACGCTTGATCCGCGCACCCTGCGCGAACCGCTCGGCCTCGTGCCGCAGGACCCGGTGATCTTCAGCGCGAACGCCTGGGACAACATCCGCTTCGGGCGGCTCGACGCCACCGACGCCGAGGTCCGCGCCGCCGCCGAGCAGGCCTCCGCAGCGGGCTTCATCGACGCCCTTCCCGACGGATTCGCAACCCACCTCGGCGCCAAGGGCGTCACGCTCTCCGGCGGTCAAAGGCAGCGCATGGCGATCGCACGGGCCATCCTCCGCGACCCCCGCGTGCTGTTGCTCGATGAGGCGACCAGCGCACTCGACGCCGAGAGCGAACAGGCGGTGCAGAAGGCACTCGCCGCCCTCTCGCAAAACCGCACCACGCTGGTGGTCGCGCACCGGCTTGCGACGGTGCGGCGCGCGGATCGGATCGTCGTGATGGAAGGCGGGCGCATCGTGGCTATGGGGACACATGCGACGCTATTGCGTGATGGTGGGCTCTATGGGCGCTTTGCGGCGCTGCAGTTTACGGATGCGCTCGAGGAGAGCTGAAATAGGCAGGGAAAGGAATTTCTCCGGACCCCATTCTTTTATTTTTGGGTTTTAGAGCGCGTGATGCGGCCTTCCAGGGGGTATGCGGGATCGTTGTAGCCGGGGGTGGAGGGGTGGCCGGGGGCGACCAAGGTGTCCACCAGGGCTTCGTCTTCGGGCGTCAGCGTCACGCCCAGGGCAAGGACGTATTCTTCCCACTGTTCCTCGGTCCGCGGGCCGGCGATGACGCCGGTGATGAGCCGGTTGTTCAGCACCCACGCGAGCGCAAACTGGCCAGGCGTCACGCCATGTGCCTCGGCACGCGCAGCGATCTTGCCGGCGACCTCCAGGCTCTCCGGGCGCCACTCCGTTTCCATCATGCGCTTGTCGCGCCTTGCGGCGCGCGAGCCCTCGGGCGGCACCACATTCGGCGCGTATTTCCCGGTCAGCACACCCCGCGCCAAGGGCGAATAGGGGAACACGCCGAGGCCCAGCGTTGCGCAGGCTGGCAGATGCTCGACCTCCACCGTGCGGTTCAGCGCGTTGTAGAGCGGCTGGCTCACCACCGGGCGGTCGATGCCCGCCAGGTCGCACAAGCGGCACACCTCGGCCACGCGCCACGCGCGATGGTTCGACATGCCGAAATACCGGATCTTCCCCGCGCGGATCAAATCCGCCATGGCGCGCACGCTCTCCTCGAGCGGTGTCGCATGGTCTTCCTTGTGCCAGTAGAGAATGTCGATCACGTCGGTGCCGAGCCGCTTGAGGCTGGAATTCACGGCGTGAAAGGCGTGCAAACGCGACATGCCGCCGCCATTCGGACCCTCCAGCATCGGGTTCGCCATCTTGGTCGCCAGCACCCACCAGGCGCGATCCGACGCGATGGCGCGGCCCACGACCTCCTCCGACTTGCCGCCATTGTAGGTGTCCGCGGTGTCGATGAAATTGACGCCCTGCGACCGGGCACGCGCGATGATGCGCTGGCTGGTCGGCTCGTCGGTCCCCGCGCCGAACATCATGGTCCCGAGGCAGAGCGGCGAGACCTTGATCCCGCTGCGTCCGAGATTGCGGTATTCCATGGCGTGGCCCCCTCAAAATCGGGGCCAGGAGGCGGCGGATCGCGCACGGCGTCAAGGTCGCGGACGGGCGATCGGGTCAGGAGACAACATGCTCCCGCAAGCGCGCGACAACCTCGCGCGCGACCGGGCCCCAGTCTCCCGGCGACGGTTGGCGAAACAGGCGCATGCTGGGGTACCAGGGACTCGTGTCGCTTCCCTCCATCCAGCGCCAGTCCGCGCCGTGGCGGAGCAAAAGCCAGACCGGCACGCCAAGTGCGCCGGCGAGATGCGCCGGCATGGAATCGACCGTGATCACCAGGTCCAGGCTGAGCATCAGCGAGGCCAAGGCGAGGACATCGTCGCTGCCTAAGTCGATACCAAAACCTTGTGGCCGCTCATCGAGCGCTGGTCCGCGTTGCAGGATGTGCAGGGTGACGCCTGGCAGCTCCGCCAGGGGTTCCAGCAACCGCAGGGGTATGGCGCGCTGCGGGTCGAACTCGCCTGCGGCCCAGACCAGGCCCACCGCGAACCCCTTGTCTCGCGACGGCGTCAGCGGCGGATGCAGGTAGGGGATTTCGGCAGACAAGGTTTCAGGCGTCACGCGCAGCACATGCGCGAGTTCCATGATCTCGATATCGACCTCATGGACGATCTCCGGCGTGCCGTCATGCAGTGGCTCCAGCCTTCCCATGCCGGGCATCGTGCGCAACAGCGGGATCAGCTCCGGCTGCGCCCAGATGGTCACCTCGGAGGCGATCTCGCGCAGCGGGGGGATGAAGCGGATGAACTGGATGGTGTCGCCGAGCCCGTGGTAGCAGCGGACCAGAACGCTCCGCCCCTGAAGCGGCGTTCCATCCCAGATTGCCTGCAGGTGACGCGGCGCATGCCAGTCGCGTGCAGATGCGCGCGCCGTCAGAATCGCATCGCTGATCGCCCATGCCTCGGCCCAGGCACCGCGGCGCATGCAGTTGATCCAGGCGGCGCCGGCATCCTGGGGCGTTTGCGGTGAAACGCCGTCAGCCACGCACCGGGGCCTGCTCCGCGGCGATCGCATCGATCACCGCCTCCGGGGCCACGGCGGCCTGGACCTCCTGTAGCTCAGGATGTTCCTCTTCCGGTATGCCGAGGCGCGCCGCGATGGATGCCAGCAGCTTTGCGACGTGGGTCAACTCATGCTCTGTGAGGAGGCTTATCTGCAGATCGAGTTCGGCGCGGGCGGAGGCTACACTTTCCATCCTGTTCTGGCTGATCAGCACGAAGGTCGACAGAAAGATAGCTTCGACCGAAGCGAACATGGCCAGCATCACGAGCGACGGGTCGAAGCGCGGCATTCCCGGGACCAGTCCGAAATTGGCTGCGATCCATCCGCCGAACAAGATCAGGTGCAGATAGACGAAGCGCATCGAGCCGGTGAACCGCGTCACGGCCTGGGCGATGCGCTCTTGCGGCGTGGCCTTCGCCGCCTCCTCGCGTCGCCGATCCTCCAACGCCTTGATGTTACGGGCCAGTGCGCCGCTGAGGTCGGATGCGGTCGCGGTGGTCGGTGCTTTCGCCATCCATTCAAAACGCTGCTGCCGTCCCGCAGATGCAACAGCGCGCCTCGTGCCGCGTTGACGGGTTCGAGAGCAGTGAGGAACGACGCGATGGCGAGTGGGATGATGCGGGCGGCCGTGCTTGACGCGCCGGGATCGCTGCGCCTGGCGGAGGTGCCCATGCCGGAGCCCGCGCCTGGCGAGGTGCGCATCCGCCTGCAGGGCTGCGGCGTCTGCGCCTCCAACCTCACACCGTGGGCCGGGCCGGAGTGGATGCAGTTCCCTACCCCGCCTGGCGATCTCGGCCATGAGGGATGGGGCGTCATCGATGCACTCGGCGAGGGCGTGACCGGGCTCAGCGTCGGCCAACGCGTCGCGGCGCTCAGCTTTCGCAGCTATGCCGAGTTCGACGTGGCTCCTGCCGACAGCATGCTGCCGCTTCCCTCGGTGCTGGATGACACGCCCTTCCCGGGCGAGCCGCTCGGCTGCGCCATGAACATTTTTGCGCGCAGCGGCATTGCCGAGGGGCAGGATGTCGCGATCATCGGCATCGGCTTTCTCGGCGCGATCCTCACGCGCCTCGCTTCGCTGGCCGGCGCGCGCGTGATCGCGATCGCGCGGCGCCCCTACGCGCTTGATCTCGCGCGGCGCATGGGTGCCGCGGAAACCATCCCGATGGAGGATCACGGCGCCATCATCGAGCGCGTCAGTGCGCTCACCGCCGGCGCTTTCTGCCCGCGTGTCATCGAGGCGGTCGGTAAATCCTGGCCGCTTGATCTCGCCGGCGAACTCACTGGTGAGCGCGGGCGCCTGGTGGTCGCGGGCTACCATCAGGATGGGCCGCGGCAGGTGAACATGTGGCTGTGGAACTGGCGCGGCATCGACGTGATCAACGCGCATGAACGAGACCTCAGCATCCGGATGCAAGGCATGCGCGCCGCGCTGGAAGCGGTGCTGGATGGCCGGATCGATCTCGCGGCGCTCTGCACGCACCAATATCCGTTGGAGATGTTGGGCAGTGCGCTGGACGCCACGCGCGACCGGCCCGACGGGTTCCTCAAGGCCTGGGTGACACCATGAGCGCACTGCCGCGGCTTGGCTTTCTGGGGCTCGGCTGGATCGGCCGGCACCGTATGCGCGCCATCCTCGACGCCGGCGCCGGCGAGGTGGTGGCGATCGCGGACCCCTCGCCCGATGCAGCACGGGAGGCGTCGGCGCTGGCACCAGGTGCGACCATCGTCGATGGCCTCGACGGCATGCTCGCCATGGGTCTCGATGGCGTGGTGATCGCGACGCCGAGCGCGCTGCACGCGGCGCAATCCATCCAGGCGTTGCGCGCTGATGTCGCGGTGTTCTGCCAGAAGCCACTCGGTCGCAATGCTTCGGAGGCCCGTGCGGTGGTGGACGCGGCGCGCGCCGTGGACCGGCGCCTGGGCCTGGACCTTTCCTATCGCCACACGGCCGCCATGCAGCGCCTGCGCGACCTCATCCGTGCTGGCGGCATCGGCCGGGTCTTCGCCGCCGATCTCACCTTCCACAACGCCTATGGCCCGGACAAGCCGTGGTTCTACGATGTCGGCCTGGCCGGTGGCGGCTGCGTCATGGATCTCGGCGTGCACCTCATCGACCTCGCACTTTGGGCGCTCGATTTTTCCAAGGTGGCCGCAGTCGAGAGCCAGCTTCGTGCGGGTGGCGAGAGGCTGCTGGGGCCGCGCTCCGAGGTCGAGGATTTCTGCATCGCGACGATCGTACTTGAGAATGGCGTGGTGCTGCGCCTCGCCTGCTCGTGGAAGCTGCATGCCGGTTACGATGCGGATATCCGGGCCGAGTTCTGGGGCACCGAAGGCGGCGCCACGATGCGCAACATCGACGGCTCCTTCTACGATTTCTCCAGCGAGCACAACCGCGGCACGCACCGCGAAACGCTGTCCTTGCCGCCGGATGACTGGGGCGGCCGCGCCGCGATCGAATGGGCGCGCCGGATACACAGCGGCTTCGATCCCGAGGCGGAGCACTTCGTCACCGTGGCTCGCGTGATCGACGGCATCTACGAGGCCGGCGGCGCCGCGCACGCAAGCGAAGCCGGCAATCAGCGCGCGCTGAGCAGATAGTCTTCCAGCTCGGCGGCACGCCTGGCCGCCGAGTGCTCGGCGAGGATGCGGGAACGTAGCGTGGTGGCCATGGCGCGGCGGTACGTTTCGTCCATCGCTAGGGCCTCCACCACCTGCCCGCCATCGGTCGCGATCAGGATTTCGCGCCCGGGCCGCAGCAGCTCGTCGAGGCCGCGCCAGTCGTCGGAGATGATTGGTGTCCCGCAGGCGCCGGCCTCAAACAGCCGGACGCTCGGGCTGTAGCCGGCTCGCACCATATCGGCGCGGGTGACGTTGAGGGTGAAGCGGCTCTGCGCATAGAAGGCGGCGTGTTTTTCGGGCGGCAGATGCGCGATGCGCTCGACATTGGCGGGCCAGACGATTGTCTCGGGGAACTGCGCGCCGGCGACGACGAAGCGGCGGTCTGGGGTACGTCGCGCGGGTTCCAGAAGCAGCCGCTCCAACATCGGTTGCCGGTCATCGCTGTAGGTGCCGAGGTAGGAGAGGTCCCACCGATGCGGCAGGTCGAGTGGACGGTAGGCGTCGATATCCACCGAACAGTAGAGCTGGCGCGCCGCCGGCGATCCGTACTCGGCCTCGAGCCGCGCGAGGGTGGGGCCGCCGGTGAACGACAGGTACAGGCGGAAGCCGGCGATCTGGCGCACCGCGATGTAGGTCTCCTCGCCGCGCGCGAGGGCCGCCAGCGTGACCGGCGTGTCGATATCGTAGAAGGCGGCCAACTTCGCGAGGCGCTGCGCGAGTTCGCCCACGGCAATGCCGTCCGGCACGAAGGAGCCGAGGATCACCGCGTCGGCGGAGGCCAGTTCGTCGCGCCAGGCATCCAGTTCCTCGACGGAATCATAGAAGGCGAGCCGGCAGTAGCTGGGATCGGCGAGGTCCCGGTGCGCGGCGTACCAGGGCACCTGGCGCTCCAGGAACAGGATATCGTGCCCGCGCGCCGCGAATGCGCGGAGAAGCGCGCGGTATGTCGTGGCGTGGCCGTTCCCCCAGGATGAGGACAGGCTCAGGCCGAGCACCACGATGCGCATCAGGCGCTCGCCATCATGGCGCGGCGCCGGGCGGATTCCTCGCGCAGCAGCGCATCCACCTCCACGCCGCGGCGCGTGTAGGTGTGGTCCGCGCAGATGCGCTTGCGTGCCGCCTCGCCAATGGCACGGGCGCGCTCCGGCGTCAGTGAGGCAACGTGTGCCGCCACATCCGCGCCGTCGCGCGCGACCAGCACTTCGGTGCCCTCGGCGAGGAACAGCTCCAGCCCGACCCATGCATCCGTGATGAGGCAGGCGCCGGCGCCCGCGGCCTCGAACACGCGCGTCGCCGGCGAAAAGCCGGTCGCGGCCATGCTGTCGCGGGCGATGTTGAGCACCGCCGTCGCGGAGGTATTGAAGGCGTTGTGGTCACGCGTGGGAACATGGCCGAGATAGCCGATATTCGGTGGCATCGGCTTGTCCGCCCAACCATTGCCTCCGAGCATGAAGCGGTGCTTCGGCAGGCGTGCGGCGGCGTCGAGAAAGAAGGCCTCCACGCGACGCTCGCGATCGGGGAGGCGATTGGCCAATAGCGAAAGGTCGGCGGCAAAGCGTGGTTCCGCCGGAACCGGATGATGCGTCTCGGGGTCCAGCGCATTGTAGATCGGCACGCAGCGCCGCGCGCCAAGCGCCTTGTAGGCGGCCACCACCGGCGGCCCGCCACCATAGGTCAGCACCAAGTCGAGCGAGGGCAGCGTACGCCGTAGGGGATGCTCAGGCTGCGGCTGGATTTCCTCGAGCGTCGCGGGCGCATCCACATCCCAAAAAATGCGGACCGCATCCGGCCGCGCGCGGGCCATGACGCCGGTGATGAGTTCATCGTCGAAGATGCCGACGCCGCTTGTCTTCACCACGACGTCGGCCAGGACAGCCTCGTCCATGACAGCGTTCAGCGCATCGTTCGTCGCCGCATAGACGCGCGAACGCGCCCAGCTCGGCGGCTCGATGTCGTTGTGTGCCTGGCGGTCATAGGCGACCGGTTCGTAGAAGATGACGTCGTGCCCGCGCATCGCCAGGTCGCGGATGACGCCGCGATAATAGGTCGCCGCGCCGTTCCAGTAGGAGGACAGCAGGCTCGATCCGTAGAATGCGATTTTCACGCCGCGGGCACCGCGTTCAGCCCGACGACCTTGCCGCCACCTTCCCACAGCACCAGCGTGCTGAGCGAAGCGGGCGCGATGTCGAAGCGGTCATGCGCATCAAGCGTCAGGCCGAGCACCGCCGCCAACGCGGCCTTGATCACATCGGCATGGCTCACCAGTGCGACGACACCGTTGGGGTAGCGCCGGCGCAACGTGCCGGCGAAATCCAGCACGCGTCCGCCGGCCTCGGCCATGGTCTCGCCGTTCGGGGGGCGCGAGGCCGCACGCTCACGGTTCCAGCGCAGCCAGCTTGGGTCCTCGCGCAGTTCGGCGAATTCGCGGCCTGTCCATTCGCCGCAATCGATCTCGGTGAGTTCCGGCGCCACCTGCAGCGGGAGCTTGAGCATGTTGCCTACGACCTCGGCGGTCATCCGCGCGCGCTCGAGGGGGCTCGTGTAGAGCGCATCTGGCGCGTGGCGTTTCAGGGACGAGCCGAGCAACGACGCCTGACGAAGGCCTGCCTCGCCAAGCGAGACGCCCGGCATGCGCCCGCACAGGATGCTGTCGACGCGATCATGCGCGGCGTGGCGCAGGAGGAACAACGTGATGACGTCGGGCCGGCTCATGACGGGTTATCCTCGACGAAGGCCCGCAGCCTTTCCCGTGCTTCCGCATCGTGCCACTGGCGGGGCGGCGATTTCATGAAATAGGCGGAGGGTCCGAGCAGCGCGCCGCCGATGCCGCGGTCGAGCGCCAGCTTCGCGCAGCGCACGGCATCGATCACCACGCCGGCCGCATTGGGCGAATCCCACACCTCCAACTTCACCTCCACGTTCAGCGGTGTACCGCCAAAGCCGGTGCCTTCGAGCCGGATCTGCGCCCATTTACGATCGAGCAGCCAGGGCACATGGTCACTCGGGCCGACATGCACGTCGGATGCGGGCAGCGGCACGCCGAGCTCGCTGGTGATGGCGCGGGTCTTGGAGAGCTTCTTCGAGACGAGGCGCTCGCGTTCCAACATGTTGAGGAAATCGGCATTGCCGCCGAAATTCAGCTGGTAGGTACGATCGAGCCGCACGCCGCGCTCGCGGAACAGGTTGACCAGCGTGCGATGCAGGATGGTGGCACCCACCTGGCTCTTGATATCGTCGCCGATAATGGGCAGGCCGCGCGCCTCGAACCGCTGGCGCCAGGTTGGGTCCGAGGCAATGAAGACGGGAATGCAGTTGACGAAGGCGCAGCCGGCCTTGAGCGCCTGCTCCGCATAGAATTCAGTCGCCTGCTGGGCGCCAACCGGCAGCCATGAGACGAGGACATCCGTGCGGGTGTCGGCGAGAATTTCTGCAACCGGCGCGGGCTCAGCCGACGACTCCGCGATCTCGTCACGCAGGTAGCGGCCGATGCCGTCCATGGTCGGACCGCGCTCGACGGTGACGCCCATCGGGGCGACGTCGGCGAAGCAATGCGTGTTGTTGGGCGCCGCCAGGATCGCATGGGCGACGTCGCGGCCGACCTTGCCCGCGGCGACATCGAAGGCGGAACTCACCACCACGTCGCGCAGATGGTAGGGGCCGAGCGTCACGCTCATCAGTCCGGGGACCGGCTCGTTCGCATCGGCGTGGCGATAGTAGGTGAGGCCCTGCACGAACGCCGACGCGCAGTTGCCGAGACCCACGATTCCCACGCGCACGCTCCGCGGATCACGCGACCATGGCTGAATGCTATCCGGCAAGTCTGTGCCTCCGCGCTGTACCTGCGATCCCTAACGTCGCGTCGAGGAAAGAAGCTGCATCGGACGCCTGTTCAAGGCGGGGGCACGCGCACAACACAATGTGAGCAAGCCATTACCGCTCTGTCGCGTTCTTAGAAGCACGGACACTCATGCTTTACCCGGAGGGAGGCTTCGCGCTTGACCGATACCGTTCTGATCACCGGCGGCGCAGGCTTCATCGGCCGCCATCTCGCGCACGCGTTGCTCGCCGCCGGACACAGGGTGCGCATCCTCGACAGCTTCATCGAGCAGGTGCATGGCGAGCGTGGCGCCGATGGGCTCGATTCCGATGCCGAGATCATTCGTGGCGATGTCCGCGATGCCGAGCGTGTCGCGATCGCGCTGCGCGGCGTGGACAAGGTGGTCCATCTCGCGGCCGAGGTCGGCGTCGGGCAGAGCATGTATGAGGTCGGGCACTACGTGTCCGTCAATGACCATGGTACCGCCGTGCTGTTCCAGGAGTTGATCCGCCAGCCGGTGCGCCGCGTCGTCGTCGCATCCTCGATGAGCGTCTATGGCGAAGGGCTCTACCGCACGGTCGATGGCGGGTTGGTGGAGGATGCGCAGCGCGTGCCGCGCAAGGCGGGAGACACCTCCTGGGACCCGCTCGATGACAAGGGCCGTCCGATGTCCCCGGTGCCGACGCCGGAGACGAAGCGCCAGAACCTGGCCTCGGTCTATGCCATCACCAAGTTCGTGCAGGAGCGCCTGACGCTGACCGTCGCACCCGCCTATGGGATGGAGGGTGCCGCATTGCGGTTGTGGAACGTCTACGGCCCGGGCCAGGCGCTCTCCAACCCCTACACCGGCGTGCTCGCGATCTTCGCGGCGCGGCTGCACAACCGCCAAGCGCCGATGATCTTCGAGGATGGCCAGCAGCGTCGCGACTTCGTCCATGTCGAGGACGTGGCGCGCGCATTCATGTTGGCGCTTGACCATCCCAAGGCAGCAGGGGGCGTGTTCAATATCGCCAGTGGCGTCGATCGCAGTGTGACCGAGGTCGCGACCGATCTCGCCGAGGCGATGGGCCAGAAGGGCGTGAAGCCCGAGGTCACGCAGAAGGCGCGGTCGGGCGACATCCGGCACAACATCGCTGATATCACCCAGGCGCGGCAGCAGCTTGGCTACGCACCGCGCCGGCTGGATTTCAGAAGCGACCTGGCGGAGCTCGCCGAGTGGGTCGGTCGACAAACCGCACGGGACCGCGTCGATGATGCGCGGCGGGAGCTTGAGGTGCGGGGCCTCGTCGCATGAACGACGCCAGCGCGCCCGCGGTCACGCACCGCCGCCCGATCCTGATCACCGGTGGTGCCGGATTCATCGGCTGCAATCTGGCCGACCGGCTCGCCACCGAAGGCCACGACGTGCTCGTGTACGACGCGCTGTCCCGCGCGGGCGTGGAGGGCAATCTTCGGTGGTTGCGGCAGCGGCATCCACAACGCGTCTCATCGGTCATCGCGGATGTTCGCGACGGCGATGCGTTGGCCAAGGCGGCCGGCGAGTGCCGCGCGGTATTCCACTTCGCGGCGCAGGTGGCCGTCACCACGAGCCTCGCTGACCCGCAGGAAGATTTCGCGATCAACCTCCAGGCGACGGTCCAGTTGCTGGAGGCGATGCGGCGCCAGGGCGGCGGCGCCCCGCTGATCTTCGCCAGCACGAACAAGGTGTACGGCGATCTTGCCGATGTTCAGCTGGAAAAGCACGACGACGCGTGGTTGCCCCAGGATGCCGCGCTGCGCCAGTCGGGAATCGGGGAAGACCGCTCGCTGGAGTTCCATACGCCTTACGGTTGCTCGAAAGGTGCCGCCGACCAGTACGTGCTGGATTTCGCGCGCAGCTTTGGCCTGCCGGCGGCGGTGATGCGCATGAGCTGCATCTATGGCCAGCGCCAGATGGGGACCGAGGACCAGGGCTGGGTGGCGCATTTCCTCATCCGCGCTCTGCACGGCGAACCCATCAGCATCTTCGGCGACGGCTGCCAGGTGCGTGACGTGCTCGATGTCGGCGACGCCGTCGGCGCCTACATGGCGGCTTTGCGACGGATCGACCTGGTACGCGGGCGCGCGTTCAACCTGGGCGGCGGGCCGTCGAATGCGATCAGCCTCCGCCAACTTATCGCGCGCATCGAGTCCCTCACCGGCAAGCGCGTTGCTACGCGGCACGAGGAATGGCGCGCGGGCGACCAGCGCTACTTCGTCTCTGACACGCGACGCGCCACGGAGGCGCTCGACCTGCCGGCACCACGGCCTTGGCGGGATGGCGTCGCCGACCTCGCGCAATGGCTTCGCGTGCATGGCCGGGCGCGGGAGGCGGCGTGAGCGGCGCCCCACCGCAGCTGCGGCTGCTGATGACGACCGATGCGGTCGGTGGCGTCTGGACCTACGCGATGGATTTAGCGCGCGGGCTATCGGCGCGTGGCGTGATGACGCATCTCGCCGTGACCGGGCCGTCGCCGAGTGAGAGCCAGCTTGCCCAGGCTGGCGGTATCGACGGCTTGGTGCTGCACGATACCGGACTGCCGCTCGATTGGATGGCGGCCGAACCCCTCGCGATCCGCGCCGCCGGCAAGACCATCGGGACGTTGGCCACGGCGCTGGGGGTGGACCTAATTCACCTCAACAGTCCCTCGCTGGCGAGTGCGGGCGGCTTCGACGTGCCCGTCCTGGGCGCGTGCCATTCATGCCTCGCGACCTGGTGGGCGGCGGTGCATGGGGGCGCCATGCCGCCGGACTTCGCATGGCGCTCGGCGCTGCTTCGGGAAGGCTATCTCGCCTGCGATGAACTGGTGGCGCCGTCGCTGGCTTTTGCCCGCGCGACTGCGGAAGCGCATGCCCTGGCGCGGCTACCGGTCGCGATCCACAATGGGCGCAGCGCCGTGCACCAGGACTCCGGCGAGCCGATTGAGGCCATGTTCACCGCCGGTCGCCTTTGGGACACTGGAAAAAATGTCGCTGCACTGGATCGTGTGGCGCGGTTGCTGCCATTTCCGGTACTGGCGGCCGGGGCTCTCAGTGGACCGGAGGGCAGCCGCGCCTCCTTCGAACATCTGGATTGCGTCGGTGTTCTCGATGATGCCGCCATGGGTGCGATCTGGCGCGGCACGCCGCTATACGCTTCGCCCGCACTCTACGAGCCCTTCGGACTGGCGGTGCTGGAGGCGGCGCAGGCCGGTTGCGCGCTTGTCCTCACCGACATGCCGAGCTTTCGCGAGCTCTGGGAAGGTGCCGCACTGTTCATCGACTGGTCGGATGAGGACGGCGCCGCCCAATCCATTGAGTCGCTGATGAACGACCCCATGCGCCGCGCAGCGCTCGGCTCCGCCGCACGCCAGCGTGCGGAGCGCTACGGTCTGGACGCGATGTGCGATGCCACCTTGGCGCAGTACAAGGCGTTGCTCGCGGGCACCCAGCGGCAGGCGTCGGCGGCATGAAGATCGTCTATTTCACGCATTCGCTGCTGTCCTGCTGGAACCACGGCAACGCCCATTTCCTGCGCGGTGTGCTGCGCGAATTGCTCCATCGTGGCCATGACGTCGTGGCCCTGGAGCCGAGCGATTCCTGGAGCCTCGCGAACCTGCTCGCCGAGCATGGGCCGGGTGCCCTGGAGAGCTTTCACGCCGCCTACCCGGAGTTGCGGCCGCAGACCTATTCCAGCATCGCCGACATCGAGTCCTCACTCGACGGCGCCGACCTCGCGCTGGTGCATGAGTGGAACACGCCGGAGATCGTCGCGGAACTTGGCCGCCGGCGGCGCCTCGGTGCGCGGTTCACCCTGCTGTTCCATGACACGCATCATCGCGCGGTCAGCGAGCCTGAGGCCATGCGGGCCTACGACCTCGATGGCTACGACGGCATCCTCGCCTTCGGCGCGACGCTCGCCGAAACCTACCGCAACTGGGGCTGGGGCGACCGTGCCTTCATCTGGCACGAATCCGCCGATGTCAGGCATTTTCGGCCGCCGGCGCACGAAGGCCACCGCAGCGGCGCGGTATGGATCGGCAACTGGGGCGACGGCGAACGTGCCGCCGAGCTCGAGGAATTTCTGCTCCGGCCCACCCGAAATGCTGGTCTGTCGCTGAATATCCACGGCGTGCGCTATCCGAGGGTGGCGCAGGAACTTCTCGCCCGCTACGGCGCGACGCTGTGCGACTGGTTGCCGAATGCGCGTGCGCCGGAAGTCTTCGCGCGACACCTCCTCACCCTTCATGTCCCGCGGCGCTTCTACACCACGACACTGCCAGGCATTCCGACGATCCGGATGTTCGAGGCGCTGGCCTGCGGCATCCCGCTCATCTCTGCACCATGGGATGATAGCGAGGAATTGTTCCGGCCCGGGGTCGACTACCTGTTGGCGCCGACTGGCGAGGCCGCCAAGCGCCACCTCCGCGACCTCGTCGGCGATCCCGAACTGCGCCGCAGACTGGCCAAGAACGGCCTGGCGACGATCAGGGCGCGGCATAGCTGCGCGCACCGCGTTGATGAGCTCATGGCGATCCATGCCGGGCTGCGGATGCCGGTGGCGCAAGAATGAAACGGCTTCCGCCAAGTGGCCGCGTCGCCATTCACTCCAGCACGGGAGCACCCCCATGATCGAAGCCGCGATGATCTGGAACGAGCCCAACAACAAGTCGCACTGGGACCCTGAGCTCGATCCCGACTGGACCCGCTTCGCCCGCATGGCGCGCCTTGCCGGCGAGGCGATCCGTGCCGAGCATTCCAGCCTGACGCGGGTTCTTGGCGGAATGTCGCCCATCGATCCCGGCTTCATCCTGCGCATGCGGGAGGACGGCGCGCTCGCCGCGATGGATGCGGTCGCGGTTCACGGCTTCCCCCTCGACTGGAACCTGTGGTCCATACACGACTGGCCAGAAAAGCTGCGTGAGATCGAAGCCGTCGTCGACGTTCCGGTCTGGGTTTCGGAGGTCGGTGTCTCTTCCTTCGGTGCGGAGGAGGTCCAGGACTGGGGGTTAGCGCGCACCGCCGCGCTGCTCAAAGGCCGCGCGCCACGCATCCATTGGTACAGCCTGTACGATTTGCCCCGTGCCTGGGGTGCCACGACCCGCCACCGCGAGGCGGAAGGCTCCTCCTACTACCGGCACTTCGCGATGGGGTTGTTGCGTGAGGACGGCACACCGAAGCCGGCGCTGGAGACCTTCGGGCGGCACACGCCGGAGCTCGGGCTTTGCCAGTGGTTCCATTTCGAGGATCACCGCCTGGACGAGGCAGTGCGCTGGATGCAGCGCCTTGGCGTGCGGCATCTGCGCACCGGCCTGTCGTGGGCAGATAGTTTTCGCCCGGATGCGCTCGCGTGGTTCGACCGCCAGATGGATGCGCTTCGTGACTTCGACGTGACGGTGACGTTCTGCTTCACCCCGGAGCATCGGGGCTTGGCGTCGCACCACACCAGTCCGCCGCTGGTGCCGGAGGAGTTCGCCGAATTCTGCGCGGCGATGGTGCGGCGCTACGCCTGAAGCGCAATCTGTGCCCTCAGGCGCTTTGTGCCGCAGATGACCAGCCCCCATTGAGTGGTCCGGGCGAAATGTTGGTGGGCCATGATCATGCCGCTTTGGCTGGAGCCTTTGGAGCCTGAGCCGGTGGGCAGCCAGGGCATCGGCAGGAGCACCTCGGGCGCCGGCGGGCGATAGCCCAGCGCCGAGTGCGGCCGGAGCGTGTTGTCGTGGCGTCGCCACTGCTCGATCAGGACTTTGGCTTCCGCCAGCGTGTGGAACACCTCGGCGTTGAGCAGCTCATCGCGCAGCTTGCCGTTGAAGCTTTCGACATACCCATTCTCCCAAGGGTGCCGTCGATCGCCTTTGGCGCTTGACCAATGAACGCTGTCTTGGCGCCGACGCCGCTGATCCACGCCTTACGGCCTTGGCCACGAACTCGGGCCCGTTGTCCGACCGGAGGTGGCCAGGGATGCCGCGCAGGATGAACAGGTCCGCCAGCACGTCAACCACGTCGGCCGCCTTGAGCTGGCGTCCCACCCGGATCGCCAGGCACTCACGGGCAAACTCATCGACCACGTTCAGCATTCGGACCTTGCGGCCGTCGCGGGTGCGGTCTTCCACGAAGTCATAGGCCCGGACGTGGTTGGCCCGCTCCGGGCGCAGCCGCACGCACGAGCCGTCCGCCAGCCAGAGCCGGCCACGCCTGGCCTGCCGGGCGGGCACCTTCAGCCCCTCGGCTCGCCAGATCCGCTCCACCCGCTTGTGATTGCACGACCAGCCTTGAGCTCTGAGCAACGCCGTGATCCGCCGATAGCCATAGCGCCCGAAGCGCTTGGCGAGGTCCGTGATGGCCGCTCTC
>JAQGHV010000205.1 GCA_028288785.1 Rhodospirillales bacterium
GCGGCGAAACCGCGCAGCCCGTCGAGCAGCAGGTCGAATCCCTTGCGGATCTCCGCCTGGCTGACTGCGCCGGCGATCACCACGACATCGCCGGCACCAATGCCCATGCGGGTGCGCAGACCGTCTCGCTGGCTGGCCGCGAGGGGGCGGAACTGGTCGAGGTCGATCGGGTTGCGGATGACGCTTGTGGCCGTGCCTCGAAAGACGCTGCTCGCGCGCACCGAATCAGCCATCCACGCACTCGGCGAAACCACATGCAGCAGGCCAGTGGCGAAGCAGGCCGCCTTTTCCGCCTGCAGCAGCGCCGGAAGGCTCCAGGGGTCGCGGCGGAGCTGCGGGCAGCTCAGACACAGCGTCGCAAAACCTCGGCAGCCATCGCTATAGTGACAGCCGCCGGTGAAGGCCCATTGGTCGTGCTGCGTCCACACCACCGGCTTGCCCAGCGCCAGCAGCTCATGCAGCGTATTCGGCGTGGCGATGCCCGGCAGAAAATGCGCGTGCAGGATGTCGGCGCCGCGGATCAGCAGCACCTCGGCAAGCGTCGGCGCCTCGAGCCCGGCAGAGAACAGCGTGTTGCTGCGCCGCTTGTCGCGCAGCCGCTCCAGATACTTCTGATCAAGAAAATCGCCAAGGAAGCGACGCGCGGATTTCTGGACTTCATTCCCGCTGTGCGACGCGATGGTGACGGCGCCTTGAACCGGCGCTGCATCCGCCGTGACGAGGGTGCTGTCATGCCCGAGCGCGTGCACGCTATCCGCGATGCGCCGCGCAGCCCGTCCGGCGCCGCCGGCCGCAGTGGCCGTCAGATGCACGACGGAGAGCGGCGCGCGCATCATGCCGCCATTCCATGCGCGCACAGGATTTCTTGGATGCACAGCCCGCGCTGGAAGACGCTGTGGTCGGTGAGCGTCCGCCGTTGGCCGCGCGCGGCGATGGCAGCGCGCTCGGCGGGGTGGTCGGCCAGCCAACGCGCCTTCTCGACACAGTCCTCGGCGCTATCATAGGCCACGCACTCGCGGTCGATATCGAACAGCTCGCCAAGGTTGGATTTTCGGTCGGTGAGCAAGGCGGCGCCACATCCGGTCACCTCGAACAGGCGCTGGTTGGTCGCCCAGTCGCCGGTGCCGTCGAGATGGGAGTTGAGCACCGTCGCAGTGCGCGCCACCTCCCGGTACATCGCGGCGCCCCAAAGTGCCAGGTGACGCTTGATGCGGGTGGCGGCGAACTCCGGCGGCAGGGTGGCGTCGGTCCAGACCTCGATCGGCATCTGGCCAGCGATTGCAAGCAGTTGCGCTTGGCGTTGGCGATGCGCGGGGTAGAGGCTGCCAAAGAAGCCGAAGGGACGCACGGGCTCGTCGGGCGGCTCGGGCAAATGCTGCAGGATGCGCGGGTTGAAGCCATGCGGCAGCAGCTCGGCGGCGAGCCCCCCACTCCGGAAATGTCGCACATTCTCGGCCGAGGCGGAGACGGCGAGGTCCAGCCTCCGGAGCGAGGTGGTCGGCGGCGTCGCGGCGTTCTGGCCGATCGCGCGGCGGTAGGCGCCGTCGACTGTAACGAGAAAGCCATCATGGAAGGTGTAGAGGTCGGCGAGCCAGAGGATATCCGGGCGGAATGCCCGCACCTGCGCGGCGCAGATCGCCATGAACCAGTCCGGCTTCGCATGGCTGCCGGCCAGCAGGTTGGCGGCTTCACCCTCCGGGAACAGGTCCATGCGGCCATTCTCACGGCACCAGCTGTGCTGCAGCGGCGCGTGGTTCGCCCAGACCTCGCGCACCTCATGGCCGAGCAGGCGCAGCGGCTCGGCCCAGACCGAAACATTGTGGTAGCAAGTCTCGAGCGCGTGCTCGAGCTGCGCCGCGTGGCTCTGCCGGGCGAGTTCCGGCTCGCGCTGGTAGAGCCAGCGTATGAAGGCCGGGTAGACCGTGTCGATCAGCAGGATGCGCGCCACCGAACCTATCGCGCCCAGGTGTGGCAAGGCGCGGATTGCGACCGCCAGGCGAGTTGATGATTGACCAGGGCCAGGGCGCCATCCGTGCGTGATTGCCGCTCGTGCGGTCACGCGAACGATAGGCCTAACCAGGACCGAGCGCCAAACCTTCCCCGCATGGGCCCGAAGTCAGCGAAGCTGCGCGACCGCCTAACGGCTGCTCGGGTCGAGGACCTTGTCCTTGTAGTTACAGAACGCAACCGCGACGCAGCGCCAGCATTCCGGGGCGCGCGCCTTGCAGACGTAGCGGCCGTGCAGGATTAACCAGTGATGCGCCTGGCGCAGCAGCGCCGGAGGGCAACGCTTCACCAGCCCGTCTTCTACTGCCCGCACCGTCTTGCCGGGCGCGAGGCCGGTGCGGTTGCCCAGGCGGAAGATGTGCGTGTCGACCGCCATCGCCTCCTCCCCGAAGGCGACGTTCAGCACGACGCTCGCGGTCTTGCGGCCGACACCGGGCAGCGCCTCCAGCGCCGCGCGATCGTTCGGCACCTCTCCGCCGTGGCGCTCGATCAGCAGTCGCGAGAGCGCCGCGACATTCTTGGCCTTACCTTGCCAAAGCCCGATGCGGCGGATGTGCGCCGCGATCCCGGCTTCGCCCAGCGCCACCATTGCGGCCGGGTTTGGTGCTTCGGCGAACAGCGTCTCGGTCGCCTTGTTGACGGAGGCGTCGGTTGCCTGCGCTGAGAGCGCCACCGCCACCAACAGGGTGAAGGGGTCGGTGAAGCGCAGTTCGGTCTCCGGCGCGGGGTTGGCGTCGGCGAGTGCCTGGATGAAGGAAGCGGCCTGTTCCCGGCTCATCAGGCGCGCCCGGCGGGGTGCGGCTGCGCTGCCATGGCGCGGCTTCGGAGGTGCGGGAGCATCTGGCATAACGTCGGGGCTAGCCTAGATTGTGCTGGATGTCAGCGGCTCCCGACCCAATCCTGTTTGAAGCGGTGATCACACCGCCTTCCAGCTTCTCCCCGACCGGCTACCGGGTGCTGGCGGGCCTGCTTTGCGCCGGCGCCGCGCTGCCCGCGACCCTGTTCACGATCATGGGCGCCTGGCCGGTCCTGGGCTTCATCGGCGCCGAGGTGCCGCTCGTGCTGCTCCTCATTCTCCGCCAGGCGCGAGGTGCCCGACGGGTACGCGAGGCGCTGGTGCTGACGCAGGCCGGGCTCACGGTCACACGCACCGATCACCGTGGGCGCGAGCGGGCCCTGCACATTGATCCCTACTGGGCAAGGCTTGAACAGGATGCCACGGGTGGCCTGACGTTGGTTCAGCGCAGCCGCCGGATCAGCATCGGCCAGCATCTTGGCGAGGCCGACCGGGACGACTACGCAGCGGCGATCCGGACGGCACTTGCGCGTTACCGGACGCCGATATTCGACAATCCGCAGCTGCGCTGAACCCTCAGTTGACCGGCGAGGGGTCGAGCCGGTAGCCGCCGCCTTCCGTAAGCAGCAGTCGTGCCATGGTTGGGTCGGGCTCCACCTTCTGCCGAAGCCGGTAGATGTGGGTTTCCAGCGTGTGCGTGGTGACCGCGGCGTTGTAGCCCCAGACCTCGTTCAGGAGCACTTGGCGAGGAACCGGGCGGCCGCCAGCCCGGTACAGGAACTTCAGGATCGCGGCTTCCTTTTCGGTCAGCCTGATCTTTCGGTTCCGGCTCGCCTCAAGCAGCAGCTTGGCCGAGGGACGGAAGCTGTACGGACCGATGGTGAAGACCGCATCTTCGGAGTTGTCGAATACCCGCAGCTGGGCACGGAGCCGCGCCAGCAATTCATTGAGACGGAACGGCTTGGCGATGTAGTCATTCGCCCCCGCATCAAGCCCGCGAACGATGTCCGCCTCCGCATCGGCGCCCGTCAGCATGATAACCGGCATACGCAACCCGAGGCGGCGCAGCTTGGCGCAGAGTTCGCGCCCGTCGCCGTCTGGCAGCCCGATATCGAGCAACACAGCATCGCAGCGGTTGTTAGGCGCCACGAGCAGCGCTTCCGCCTCGCCCGCGGTGGCTGCCTCGGAAATCTGGAATTCCTGATCGAGCGAGAGTTGCTCCGAGAGCGTTGCGCGGAGATCCGCATCATCATCCACGATAAGCACAGGCCTAGGACCCGACATCGATACCCCCATCAGGCAATTTGCCGCTCATGCTCAAGTCGCAACCGCGGAGCGCTGGTGCTTCACCTTGCTGCGCCTCACGCCGATTCTATCATTCCTGCATAGTCTCCTCGTGCCGTCGAATGCCACCCCAACAATCGGACGAGGTCGCGAAACGGTGAGAAAGACTACACACCGGCTTGAACGCCACGCAGCATCACGTGGTTGCAAGAAATTATCTTTCGTCCAGGCGCTCGCTGTCTGCCGTTGCGATGCCACATTCCAGGCGTGACGTCAGAAGTGATGATAACGCCAGTGAGATATTCCCTATGACCGGCAAGCTCGCCTCCGGCGGCAACGCCGACACGGCCGGTCGACCTTTGAGCGGAGCCGCTGATCCCCGCATTCTGGCGCTTCGGCAGGTTCATCGCGCCGTGTCGGAGCTGCGTCGCGGGACGCCTGTGCTGATCCGAGGTGCCGAAGGTGCCATCCTGGTTGCGGCGGCCGAGACGGTCGGAGCGCGGGGCTTGGCTGAGATCGCGTCCGGAAGCACCGTCACGCCGGTGCTGTTGCTGGCACCGGTTCGCGCCGCCGCTGTCCTCCACCGTCCGGTGCTGCAGGGCCCCTCAGGCAAGCCAGATGAGATCGGCGCGGTCGCGCTGCGCCTGCCGGCCACCCTGCTCGACCCCGCGAAGCTTCGCAGCCTGGCCGATCCGGTCGCTGCCGACCTGGTGCCTGAAACACCGGAACGTGCGCCCCTACTGCCGCTCGCAAGCGCCGCCCTCGGGCTGGCGAAGCTGGGCCGCCTGCTGCCGGCGATGGTCGCTGCCGTTGCCCATGAAGGCGCTGCGGCGCGCCTTTCGCTGCTGACTGTCTCGGCCGAGGACATCCTGGCCTATCCGCTTGCTGCGGCGATCTCGCTCAAGCGGGTGGCCGAGGCCGCGGTGCCGCTGGAAGACGCGCCGGATGCGCGGATTGTCGCCTACCGGGCTGCGGATGGCGGGATCGAGCACCTCGCGATCCTGGTCGGTGATGTCGAGGCCCAGGTTGCCGCCGGCATCGCGCCACTCGTGCGGGCACATTCGGAATGCTTCACCGGTGACCTCCTTGGCTCGCTCCGCTGCGATTGCGGGCCGCAGCTGCGCGGCGCGATCAAGCGCATGGCAGCCGATGGCGCCGGAATCCTGGTCTATCTGGCCCAGGAAGGGCGGGGGATCGGCCTCGTCAACAAGCTCCGCGCCTATATCCTGCAAGATGAGGGGCTCGACACGCTGGATGCGAACCGCGCGCTTGGCTATGGTGCCGACGAGCGGAACTTCCTCGTTGCCGCGACGATGCTTCGGGAACTGGGTGTCACCCGGGTTCGGCTGCTGACCAACAACCCCGACAAGATCGCGGGGCTCGCCGCCTGCGGCATCGAGGTCGAGGGGCGCGAATCGCATCAGTTCGAGGCGAACGGGGTGAACGACCACTACCTGGAAACCAAGGCGCGCCGGTTTGGGCATCTGCTCGGGTAGGCTCACACGGCGCATGGTTCACTGACCTCTGGCGGCCTGGCCTGCATTGGGCACATGCTCTTCCGGCTGGCATCTCGGGCCGCGAGCGCCGCCAGAAGTGCGGCGAAACCCAAGCGCGCGGAGCTGGCTCGCGGTAACTTGGGGGCGGGATCGGCTCGCCGCGTTGCAAGCACGAATGGGCGATGTTGGCAGTCAGGCAACCCGAACCATCGGAGGCGGCACCTGGCTTGCGGCCACAAGGACGCCTCACGCCGAGCGACCAACCTTCGGCCCGACACGGCTGAGAACACCTATTACGCCGGGCGTCTTGCCCGGAGGGCCGCCGCAAGCGTCCCATCATCCAGCACATCCAACGCGCCGCCTATCGGTACGCCCTGCGCCAGCCGGGTAATCGGCACGCCGCTGCCGGCCAGGCGGTCCATCAGGACATGAGAGGTCGTCGCACCATCCACCGTGGCGGGCAGCGCGATGATGACCTCCTCCACGCCGCCTGCCTCGATCCGTGCGAGCAGCGGCTGAATGCGCAGATCCTCCGGCCCAATGCCGGCCAGCGCCGAAAGCGTGCCCCCGAGCACGTGATACGTGCCACGATGCGCCTGCGCGCGCTCAAGGGCCCAAAGGTCCGCGACACCCTCGACCACACAGATCAGCCCGCGTATCCGCTGCGCGTCGTCGCAAATGTGGCAAGGCGAGCGGGTGTCGAGGTTGCCGCATATCTCGCAGGGCTGGACCGCTTCGGCCGCCGTGCGCAGGGCCTGCGCAAGCGGCAGCATCTGCCGATGCGGATCCATGAGCATGCGCAGCACCGCGCGCCGCGCGCTGCGCCGGCCGTAGCCAGGCAAGCGCGCGAGCAGGGCGATAAGGTCCTCGACAGGATCGATGTTGCGCATGGGCGCGTTGGCGCCTCAGAAAGGCAGCTTCATCCCGGGCGGCAGGTTCATGCCGGCGGTCGCCTTCTGCATCTCCTCGGCCATCATCGCCTCGACCTTCTGCTTGGCGTCGGCGTGGGCGGCGAGCAGCAGGTCTTCCAGCACCTCGCGGTCATCGGCCGTCATCAGCGCAGGGTCGATCGTAACCCGCTTGAGCTCGCCCTTGCCGGACAGCGTGAGCTTGACCATCCCGCCGCCGGCGGCGCCCTCGACCGTCTCGGCTTCCAGCCGCGCCTGCATCTCCGCCATGCGGGTTTGCATCTGCTGCGCCTGCTTCAGCATGTTTCCCAGGTTCTTCATGCGTGGACCTCAAAATTCCTCGGGGGGAGAATCATCGTCAGCATACGCCGATTCCGCGTCGAGCGGCGCGAAGTCGGGGAAATCCTCGTCCGGCTCGGCGGTGCGCGAGGCTGGCGTTTCGGGGACCAGCCCATAGGCGTCCAGGGCCTCGTCGCGGACGGCCTCCATCACCGCGCCAGGGAAGGCGGCGAGGACCGCCTGCACGATGGGGTGGCTGCGCACCAGTTCGAGCCGGTCGGCCGCCGCTACGCGGCCCTGGGTGGCCAGCGTCGGCTCGCCCTCGGCATTGCTGAGGGTCACCGTCCAGCGCGCGCCGGTCTGCTCGGTGAGGAAGGCGGCGAGCTGGGCCGCGAGATCACGCGGCGCCTCCGGCAGGGGGCGCAGTTCGATGCGGCCTGGCGCGACGGTGATCGGGTGGATGCTGTGGACCAGATGCGCATGCAGCATCGGCCTGCGGCCGGAGGCGAGTGCCACGACGTCACGAAAGCTCTGCGGGTTGGGCAAGGCCGGAGCCGACTGCATCATCGGCGCGCCGCCGGCCACCGCGCGCATCCCACCGCCGCCGCCACCGCCCTCAGGCGCGGGGCGTGGGGAGGCGTCCGGGCCGGGCTGGGTCAGGCGCCGGATGAGGTCGCCAGGGGTCGGCAGCTCCGCCACATGCGCCAGCCGGATCAGCACCATCTCGGCCGCCGCGCGTCGGTCCACGCCTTCCTGCTGCACCTCGGCCACGCCCTTGAGCAGCATCTGCCAGGCGCGCCCGAGCACCGGGATGGACATGCGGCGCGCCAGCGCCACGCCGCGCGTGCGGTCCTCCTCGGGCAGGGAGCGGTCGTCCGCGAGGGTCTCGATCAGCCGGAATCGCGTCAGAAGATGCGCGTATTCGAGCAGGTCGGTGATGAGCACCAGCGGGTCCGCGCCGCGCTCATGCGCGCGATCCATCAGGCCCAGCGCCTCCGCGATGCGGCCATCCAGCACTGCCTCCATGACATCGAGCACGAGGCCGCGGTCGGCGAGGCCCAGCATATCCCGCACGATATCCGCGGTGATGCGGTCCCCGCCCAAGGCGATCGCCTGGTCGAGGATCGAGAGCCCGTCGCGCACGGAGCCCTCCGCGGCGCGGGCTATCATCGCGAGTGCCTCGTCCTCGGCGGCGACCTGCTCGAGCCCCAGGATGCGGGCGAAATGCGCGCGCAGCTCCTCCTGCGACACGCGGCGCAGGTGGTGCGTCTGGCAGCGGCTTCGGATGGTGACCGGCACCTTGCGGAGTTCGGTGGTGGCGAGGACGAAGACGACCTGCGCCGGCGGCTCCTCCAGCGTCTTCAGCAGCGCGTTGAAGGCCGCGCCCGAGAGCATGTGCACTTCGTCGAGCACGAGCACCTTGTTGCGGCCCTGGGCGGGACGGTAGCGCAGGCGCTCGCGCAGTTCGCGCACGTCATCGACGCCATTGTTCGACGCGGCATCCAGCTCCTGCACATCCGGGTGGCGGTCGGCGAGGATGGCGCGGCACTCGACGCAGACGCCGCAGGGATCAACGGTGGGGCCGCCGGTCCCGTCCGGACCGATGCAGTTCAGCGCGCGGGCGATGATGCGTGCGGTGGTGGTCTTGCCTACACCGCGCACCCCGGTCAGCAGCAGTGCGTGGGGCACACGGTTCTGAGCAAAGGCGTTGCGCAAGGTGCGGACAAGCGCGTCCTGGCCGATCAGCTCGTTGAACGTCGTCGGGCGGTATTTGCGGGCGAGGACGCGGTACTGCGTGTCAGGCGCCCGAGCGACTGGAATGGGTGCCGCAGCGACCTCCCCGAACAGGCCGGGGCCATCCTGAGGCGGTTCCGCCTGCTCGACTTCCGGGGGAGCGTCGTCTCCGAACAATCCGTTCATCCCGGATGAAGCCCCATCGTTCGAAGTTTGTCCGTCGAAAGCGCGGAGCTGCATGAGGGTGGAAGGCCGGCAGCGACCCAAGCGAGAACCCGTTGCGGCTGCTTCCTTCCGGACCTGACCGGGTTGGCGAGGAGCTCGTCCGTCACCGACCTTCCGAGGGCACGATATCATGCCTGGGCGCCGAATAGGCAATGCCCTCTCGTAGAAGGAGCCCTGCGGTCATGGTTGGGCCCGGGTCATAAGCAACATCGCCGCACGCCGCATTGCCCACGCCTGCCTTGCATGGCAGGGTCCGCCGGCATGTTGTCCATCCCAGCCAGCCGCCCCAATGCCTATACCGGCAGCCCGATCGATCGCGCCTCATCGCGACGGGAGGACACCGCCTTCATCACCGCCGCGCTCGACGACCCGGAGACCCTCTATGTCCCGGTTTGGCGCGCCCGCAGCCTGATGAAGGGGGTGGAGGCCGGCAAGCCGGAAGCCATCCTCATCACGGGCGGCGCGGCCGAGCAGCTTCGCATGGCCGGCGGCCCTTGGGCCTTCCTCGGCCTCTGGGACCAGCGGCCGGTCTTTGCCGTCGATTGCTCACAGGCGGAGGACCCGCTGCCGCTGCTGCCTGACGCCCTCGGCACCTTCACCGATCTTCGCGCCGTCGCCGGCTTGCTGCCCGTTGGGGAAGCCAGCGTCCTCGCCCATGCCCGCGGGCTGATGCACTGGCGCACCAAGAACCGCTTTTGCGGCGTGTGCGGCAGCCCATGCGAGCCACGCCATGCCGGCAACGCCATGACGTGCACCGGCTGCGGCGCGCAGCACTTCCCGCGCACCGACCCGGCCGTGATCATGCTGGTGGTGCGCGGCGACAAGTGCCTGCTGGGCCACTCGCAGCGCTTCCCGAATGTCACGATGTATTCGACGCTCGCGGGCTTCCTCGAACCTGGCGAAAGCCTGGAGGAAGCGGTTCGCCGGGAGGTGGCGGAGGAATCCGGCATCACCGTCGGCGGCGTCTGGTATCACTCCTCGCAGCCCTGGCCGTTCCCGGCCTCCATCATGCTCGGCTTCTACGGCGAGGGGCTGACCGACGACATCACCATCGACACGGAGGAACTGCGCGACGCCCGCTGGTTCTCCAAGGCAGAACTGCGGGATCACCAGGCGCTGGGCTTCAGCCTACCTCGCGTGGATTCCATCGCGCGCCGCCTCATCGAGGATTGGCTCGCGGCATGAGGGCGCCATTGATCGCTGTCCTGGTGCTGCTCGCTGGCTGCGGCACGCGGCAGCCGGCGCCACCCGCCGAACCCGAGACGGTCGAGGCTGCCGCCTGCCGCATGGAGTCACGCGACAATCCTGAGCGCCGACGCCTCATGCGGCAACGCTTCGACGCCAATGGACCGGAAATCGATGCTCAGATCGAGGCGGCTAACCTGGCGGCCTTCCGCGACTGCATGCGGCGGCGCGGCGCTGTCCAAGGCGGCGGCGTGGAACGCGTCCGCCGCTGAGCGGGCAAACACGTTTCGCTGCCTCGAAACGCCAGGTCAGCCGGTTATTTTAGCGTGCCACTGGGCACTGCCGGTCGTCCGGCGAAGCCAAGCGGATCGGCGTCCACGGGCGGCGGCTGAGCGCAGGCCTATGCGGAACCAGCGGTCATGCCTCGTGATGGCTGGTCCTACAGATCGACCCTGATATTGGCGCGGCGAATCACGTCCTGCCATTTGGCCTTCTCGCGAGCGAGCCGCGCATCACCCTCCGCCGGCGTCGAGCCGACATAGTCGAAGCCGAGTTCGCCGAAGCGCTGCGCGATGTCCGGCGCGCGGGCGGCGCGCAGAACCGCCTCGTTCAGCCGGGCAACGGGACCATCCGGCGTGGCCTTCGGCGCCACCAGCATTGCCCAGGTATAGACATCATAGTCGCGCAGGCGCGGGTCGCTCTCCGCCATCGTGGGCACGTCGGGGAACTGGGAGATGCGGTCCTTCACCATGGTCGCCAGCGCGCGGATCGTGCCGGCACGGATGAAACCGCTTGC
>JAQGHV010000212.1 GCA_028288785.1 Rhodospirillales bacterium
ATCGGCGGGACGCCTTCATGCGGGGTTCGCCTTGATCCCCTATACGCTCCGGCCCGCGCGAGGGACGCGCCCAAATCGTCGCGTGCGGGTGATCGGGGCTGCCTTGCATCTCCCTGGCGCCACGCGCAGGCTTCCACACAATAATGATCCCGGGAGGAAAATCATGCGTGCCCTTTTGCTCGCCTGCGTGCTCGGCTCCGCCTGGGCGATGCCCAGCATGGCGCAGAACCGCTTCCCGTCGATACCGCCAGACCAGATGACGCCTGAACAGCGCACGCTTGCCGCCGCGATCCAGGGTGGGCCGCGCGCGAGTGTCCCCGGCCGTGACAACTCGATTGGCGGGCCGTTCAATCCTTGGCTGCGGAGCCCCGCGGTTGGCGACCTGCTGCAGCAGCTTGGCGCCCAGCTGCGCTTCCGCACCTCGATCCCCACGGCGTTGAATGAATTCGCGATCCTCATCGCCGCGCGCGAATGGTCCTCTCAATACGAGTGGTATGCTCATCATCGGCTCGCGATGGCTGCCGGACTGCCGGCATCGGTCGCGGCTGACCTGGCGCAGGGCCGCCGGCCCGAAGGAATGAATGACGAGCAGCGCATCGTCTGGGAATTCTGCACCGAGATGCACCGCAACCACTTCGTCTCGGACGCGACCTTCGACGCCGCGAAGCAGCGCTTCGGCGAGCGTGGCGTGATCGATCTCATCGCAGTCAGTGGCTACTACGTGACGGTCGCGATGACGCTCAACACGGCGCGCGTCGGCCTGCCTGAGGGTGTTGCGCCGCCGCTGCCCGAGCTGCGACGGTAGGCATTCCGTAGCGGCCAGCAGGGCGCTGGCCGCTGCAATGTTGCAGCGAATGACATGGGCCGCGACACTTCGGCCATGACCATCATTTCCGTTGCCCGTTTCCATCGCCGCATCGAAGCACTGTCGCGCGACTATCCCGGCCCAGGCGGCGCGGTCGCCGTGCTGCAGGCGGGCACCGTGCTGGTCCGGCACAGCTGGGGCTGGGCAAATGCCGAGCGGCGCATTCCCTTCACACCGCGCAGCCTGTTCCGCATGTGCTCGATCACCAAGCAGTTCACCGCGGCGCTGCTGCTCGACGCCTTCGCCGACCCGACGGAATTCGACGGCGACGTGCGCGCGCGTCTGCCCCTGCTTGAGCAGCCCGCGCCCGCCGCGCTGCATCTCGCCCACAACCAGTCGGGCCTGCGGGACTACTGGGCGGTGGCGATGCTGCAGGGCTCTCCGGTCGAAGCTCCGTTCGGCACCGCCGAGGCGCAGCGCCTGATATCAGCCACGCGCAGCCTGCACTTCGCGCCGGGCACGCGGTATTCCTACGTGAACCAGAATTTCAGCATCCTCTCGGACATTCTGGAGGCGCGCACCGGGCGCAGTTTTGGCGAGCTTCTCCGCACCCGCATCTTCGACCCAGTCGGCATGCACACCGCCTTCGTGGCGGAGGACACCCGTGCCATGCCGGACGGCACCGAAGGCTATGAGGGCACGCAGGCAACCGGTTTCCGCGCCGCCGAAAACCGCATCCTCTGGACCGGCGACGCCGGGCTCGGCGCCTCGCTCGACGACATGATCGCGTGGGAGCGGCACATCGACGCCTCCCGCGAGGACGCGCAGTCGCTGCCGAGACGGCTCGCGGCGCTGGTCAGCTTTGGTGACGGAAGCCCCGCCTCTTACGGCTTCGGGCTCGCGCGCGGGAGTGATTTCGGGCAGCCCTGGGTTGGCCATGGCGGCGCGCTGCGCGGCTGGCGGAGCCACCGCCTCTATCTCCCGAAGGAGCGCCTTTCGGTGGTGGTGATGTTCAACCACCTCGGCGATGCGCATGGCGCGGCGCTCGATATCGTCGGCGCCGCCTTGGGCAAGGAACGCCCGGCGCAGGCGCGTGGGCTGCCTGATCCGGCCTGGCTCGGCACCTGGATGGAGCCGGAGACCGGCCTCGCCGCGCGCGCGGACCGGCTTCCCGATGGCGCCGTGCGCCTGCGCTTCGGCCACAGCGCCGAACGCCTGGAACTGCGCGAGGACGGCACCGCCGGCAATGGCCGCACGACGCTGCGCGCGGCGGACGGGGAACTCCAGATGGATCGGCCACAGGAGAACCAGAGCTCGCGCGTCACCAGGCTGGTGGGTGCCGCGCGGCCAGATGTTGCGGGACGCTACCACTGTGCCGAACTGGACGCGACGCTCACGGTCGCCGATGCCGGCGGCACGATCTACGGCGCCTTCTCCGGCCACCTCGGCCAGGGGCGTATGGAACTGCTCGACCCGATCGGGCCGGATGTCTGGACCCTGCCCTGCCCGCGCGCGCTGGACCACACGCCGCCCGGCGACTGGACGCTCGCGTTCCGTCGCGATGGCAGCGGCACGGTCGGATCCGTGCAGGTCGGCTGCTGGCTGGCGCGCGGCCTGACCTATACTCGCCTGCCGGGGTGATTTCGTCGCGCGGCGATTTGCCTCGGCCGCCGCGGGTCGCCACCATGGGCGCCACAGACGTTCGGCGTCCGGGCAAACGCAGGGCCCGCCGCAAGAACGCGCCATCGATGGGAGAGACGCCGCATGACCCACCCCCTGCCCCGCCGCATGGCGCTCGGCCTCGGCGCCGCGGTGCTCGCCGCGCCGGCACTGCGCGCGCAGCCCAGCAGCATCCGCATTGTCGTGCCCTTCGCCGCCGGCGGGTCGACCGATGCCGTCGCGCGGCTGGTCTCGCCGGGGCTGAC
>JAQGHV010000230.1 GCA_028288785.1 Rhodospirillales bacterium
CGACATCCTGCTTGGCGATATGGGCGGCCACGACCTCGGCCTGCTTGGCGTAGAAATCGGCGGAGAGCTGCTTGGCGTAGCCGCCGCTCGTCTGGGCCGACTTGCTCTCCTCATCCTCATGGCCGACGAAACTGGCACCGAGCGACTTGATCTCCTCCTTCGCCGCCGGCCTGACATCGGTCGCCGAGACCCGGCCGCCGAGGCGGCGCGCGGTGGCGATGGCCTGGAGGCCCGCCACTCCCGCACCCATGATGAAGACATTCGCCGCCGGGATGGTGCCGGCCGCCGTCATCAGCATCGGGAAGCCGCGGTCGAAGGCGGCGGCCCCCTCGATGACCGCGCGATAGCCGGCGAGGTTCGCCTGGGAGGAGAGGATGTCCATCGACTGGGCGCGGGTGATGCGCGGCAGCAGCTCCATCGCATGCGCCTCGATCCCGAGGCTGGCATAGGTGGTGGCCGTCGCGGCATCGGCGCCGAGGGTGCCGATCAGGATGGCACCGTGCGGGATCAGCGCGAGCTCATCGATCGCGCCCTCGCCGGTGCCCAGCGGCGCGCGGACTTTCAGGACAATGCCCGAATTGGTGAGGGTGGCGGCGGCGTCCGGGGTGACTTCCGCGCCGGCTTCCGCATAGGCGGCGTCGGTGAAGCCCGAAGCAGCGCCCGCACCGGCTTCCACCGCGGCGGTGCAGCCGAGCACGATGAGCTTCTTCACCGTCTCCGGCGTGGCGGCCACGCGGGCTTCGCCCACCCGACGCTCCTTGAGAACCGCAACCCGCATATGATGGTCCCCCCGGACGCAAATACTCATCGGCAATGAGCATAGCAGCGTCGGAACGGCAAGCGGCTGAACAGAGAGTGCTTCCTGAACGCCAATCAGAGTGCCGCCCTGAGCGTTACGAGGCGCCGGGATGAAGCAACGGCCGGTTCAGCCGCGCTGATGCTGGCGCAGCAACGCCATGAGCGTGGCGGGAGAGGCCCAATCCTCGGCGTGCTCAACCGAGGCCTCGACCGCGCGCACGCCTTCAGCCGTGAGCATGGTGGCCGCGAGTTCGGCGAACTTTTCCCGCACCTGCGGTTCTGGATCGGGGCGCAGCGTGTCGCGCTTCGAGTTTTCGCAACTGGCGCTGGCCTTGCGCCCATCGTGCAAGGTGACCGTGACACGGGCTGGGCGGAGATTCGGCCCCTTCGCCGTCATCGCCGGGTCCTCGGTCATGTGGACCAGCGGGCGGATCGCCGCGATGGCAGGGTCGGTCAATGCGCTGTCGTCGAGGTGGGAAAAGCTAAGTCCACCGCGAGTGATGAGGACCGCCGCCGCATGCGGCAGTGAGTACTTCGAGGCGAAGTAGTTGGGCGGCGCCGGGTTCCGCATGACCGAGCCGAAGGCGAACGTCGCGACGTCGATGCGCTCGATGTCGCCGGGCGCAGGGCGCAGTTCGGCCAGCGCGTCGGCCAGGCTGTCGAGCGCGGGGTGGATCGGGTTGCAGCAGGCGTAGAAGCGGAAGTAGTTGCGCAGCACCTGCCAGTCTTCGCCGAGCCCCGGCAGCAGGGGCGCGGGATCGAAGCCAGTGCCGATCATCACGCCGAGTGCTTCCTCGACCGAATCCTCCTGCGCGAAGAAGCCGGCGCGTGCCATCTCTGGCGCCAGAACACCCGCATAGGCGCCCATCCCGGCGGGCAGGTTGAGCGTGGTCGCCCCGGTGACGGTGTTGTTGTAGCTCGGCAGCATCATCATCGTCGTCGCGATGCGAATGGCGAGGCTGATGCCGGCGCCATCAAGCCCATGCAGCCGCGCGCCGCCGGCAGCCGCGCCGAGCAGGGAAATCTGCCCGTTCGGATGCGCCATGCGATGCGGCGTGAAGCCCAGGCCGATGCGCGAGGCGAGCTCATAGCCGATCACGAAGGCTTCCAGCACCTGCTTGCCGCTGGCGCCGCGCTGCTCGCCGATCGCGAGCGTGGCCGGCAGGATGTGCACCGCCGACTGCAGGCCCCGCACGCCCTCGGTCATTTCCACCGAGCGCCCGGACATGGCGTTGAGCATGGCGGCGCTGCGCGGGTCGGCGGCAGGCATGCCCTTCGCGAAGACCGTAGCCCCGGTTCCTGCCGTGGGCGCGAGGCCCGCCTGCAGCGCGCTCATCTCGGGCCGCGCTGCGCCGGCGAGCATGACGGCGATGGTGTCGAGCAGGATCAGCTTGGCGCGGCGCTGCACCGCGGCAGGCATGTCATCCCAGCCGGTGCCAGCGGCGAACTTCGCCAGCGTTTCGATCTCGTGGCCCATGGAAAATATCCTGCGCTGGTTGGTGTCGTATCGACGCTTCTATTCAGCGACCTCCGGCCCGCGACGCGGATTGAGAGTCCAGTGGGCGCCGTCGGTCGTCCGGCGAGGCAAGTGGCCGTAGGCCACGCCCCGCCGCTCAAGGGCACGAAGGCTGACGCCGACAGCCATTCTTCATGACCGTTGGCGTCAGCTTGGGCTGCGGATGGCGGCGGCGGCAATGGGCGCCCAGCGATCGATCTCGCGCCTGAGCAGGGCGGTCGCGGCCTCCGGGCTGTTGTCCGGCCACAATTCGAAGGTCGCCCCGGCGAGGCGTTGGCGGACCACGGGCAGCGCCAGCGCCCGCGCCGCCGCCTCTCGCAGGGTCGCGACGATGGCGGGCGGCGTTCCCGCGCGCGCGAACAGGATGCTCCAGGCCGCCATGTCGAAGCCGGGCACGCCGGCCTGGTTCAGGCTCGGCAGCGCCGGTAGCAAGGCGGAGGGCTCGGCCGTGGAGACCGCCAGACCGCGCAGCAGGCTGTCGCGAATCAACGGCGCGATCATGGTCGGGCTGTCGATCGTGAAGTCAAGCCGGCCCGCCACGACATCCTGCACCGATAGCGGCGCCGAGCGGTAGGAGATGGTCGTGAATTCCACGCCCGCGAGCTGGCGCAGCAATTCGCCGGCCATATGGTTGTTCGCGCCCGGCGTCGTGGCGCCGTAATTCGCGGCGGCGCGCCGCACCCGCAGCCAGGCGAGGAGGTCGGCGACGTTCTGCACCGACAGGGCCGGGTTCACCGTGAGGACAAAGGGCTGGCGCGAGACAAGCGCGATGGGGATGAAGTCATCGACGGCGTTGAACGCGAAGCGCGGATACATCGCGTTCATCAGCGCGTGGTTGTTGGTGCCGATGTAGAGCGCATGGCCATCGGCTGGCAGGCGCTGGAAGGCGGCCGCGCCGACTGTGCTGCCCGCACCGTCCATGTTCTCGACCACGATAGGCTGGCCCAGCAGCGGCGCCATCGCGTCCGCCACGATGCGGCCCACGATGTCGGTCGCACCTGCGACAGCAACGGGGATGATCAGGCGGACGGGGCGGCTAGGATAGCGCTCCTGCGCACGGAGCGGCTTGGCGAAGACCGGCGCGGCGAGGAGCGGGGCGGCGAGGAGATGACGGCGGCGCATGGTTCAACTCCGGAGGCGGGATGCAAACCAGCAGCAAGGCGCGTGCCAGGATAACCCCGCCGCAAAACTGATCCTTCAACGAGTCACACTGTCGCGGGAACGCCCGCCTGCGCAAGTGCCACCGCCTGCCGCTCCGCCAGCGCTTCCTCGGAGAAATCCGCGACCAGTTCCTGGAACAGCTGGTGCCAGTTCACCTGCGCCTTCAGGCGCAGGAACACGCTGCCAAGCCCCACCGCAGCGCGATCCATCAGCGGGAATTCGCGGGGAATGCGCACCGGCCCCGTCGCCTTCAGCCCCTTATGGACCTGCTCCGCGATCTTGCGGCCGTAGCTGAGGTCCTCGCTGTCCTGGATCGGACGCACGCGGTCATCCAGCAGCGGCTCATACAGGAAGCGCGCCCATTGGCTGAGCACGTCCATCGTCTCGCGCCTGAGGTCACGAAAACCCCAGATGCGGTAGGCCTCGGCGGCCTTCTCCTCGTCGCCGTCACGCACGGCCTCGTAGAGCATGATGACGCCGCCTACGAACTTGGGTGGGAAGACGCGGATGGTGCCGTAGTCGAGCAGGTTGATGCCGACGCCGTCATTCTCCGGCGCCTCGGAATGCACTTGGTAATTGCCCAGATGCGGGTCGCCATGGATGATGCCGTAGCGGTACAGCGGCACGTACCAGGCGCGGAACAGCGCACGCGCATAGGCGTTGCGCTCTTCCTGCGAGGGCTCTTCCTCGATGCGCCGCATGATCGGGCGGCCTTCGAGCCAACTCATCGTCAGCAGGCGTTTGGTGGTCAGATCCTCGAACGGCCGCGGCACGCGCACGCCGGGCACGCCATCGAGCATGATCCCGTACAGCCGCATCTGCGCCGCCTCGCGCTTGTAGTCGAGTTCCTCGCGCAGGCGGTCGGCCATCTCCGTATAGACGTCGCCATTCTCGAGCGTGCTGTCCATGCGCTGGTA
>JAQGHV010000268.1 GCA_028288785.1 Rhodospirillales bacterium
GCGCGTTCAGCTCTCCAGCTCGGAATCCCAGTAGAGGTAGTCACGCCAGCTCTCGTGCAGGTGGTTCGGCGGGAAGGCGCGGCCGTTTTCCTGCAATTCCCAGCTGGTCGGCTGGCGTGGCTCCTGCACCGGGAACATCCGGCACTCGCGCGGCAGCTTGCTGCCCTTGCGCAGGTTGCATGGCCCGCAGGCGGTCACGACGTTGTCCCACGTCGTGCGGCCGCCGCGGCTGCGCGGGACGACGTGGTCGAAGGTGAGATCGTGCGCCGCCCTGGCATCGGTGCAGTACTGACACTCGAAACTGTCGCGCAGGAAGACGTTGAACCGGGTGAATGCCGGGCGCCGCGCCGCCGGGATGTATTCCTTGAGCGCGATTACGCTCGGCAGCCGCATGGTCATGCTCGGCGAATGCACCTGCGCCTCGTACTCGTTGAGCACCGAGACGCGGTCGAGGAACACGGCCTTCACGGCATCCTGCCAAGCCCAGATCGAGAGCGGAAAATAGGAAAGCGGCCGGAAATCCGCGTTCAGAACGAGGGCCGGAAACGATTGAGCTCCGACGAACTGACCACCGTCTGGCAAGCGCCGCTCCTGTTCACCGCCCGGAGGCAAATGTTCGCGGCAAAACCATTCCCGGCTTCAGCCGGGCGACCTCAAGAGCTTGGGCCAATCACGACAGACCGGCCCAAGATCATGTGGCGCCGCCGCGTTTCGCATCATAAATGGCAGCGCCGGGAGCGCCGCGCAACCCATACCGCCCTTTGTCACACAGCTTTCGCTAGCCGTTCCGCCCGCTTGCGGTCGGCCTCGGCAAAGCTGTGTTGCAGGAAGGAGGCGGCGATATCGATGCCCTGCTGGTCGATCGTGTGCTCAAGCCCCGGCTGGATATGGCTGTGCACGCTGACGCCGCAGTCCCGCATGGTCTCGGCGGCGTCCCGGGAGGCCTTGGCCGGCACCACGGCATCCTCCTCGCCATGAATAAGCAGCACCGGCGGGCGCACCGTGATGTCCAGGATCAGCGCCTCCGGCACCAGCAGCGCCCCGGAAAAGCCGACCAGCGCGGCCGGAGCCTTGGGCCGCCGCAGCCCCGCGAACAGCGCGAGCATCGCACCCTGGGAGAAGCCGGTGATGGCGAGGTCGTCATCCTCGAGCCCCAGGCGTGCGAGCTCGGCATTGAGGCTGGCGAACAGCGCGCGAGAGACGTTGCGCAGAAGATCGATCATCCTGGCCGGGTCGCGCTCATAGAGGTCGAACCATTGCCGGCCTGTCGGCATTCCCTCGCAGGCGTCGGGCGCGTCATAGGCGAGGAAGGCGGCACCAGGCATGGTGCGGCCCCAGAGGTGGCCGATGCCGAGCAGGTCGTTCCCGTTGGCGCCGAGGCCGTGCAAAATGACGACGAGTTTTTCCGCCTTGGCGCCATGGGCGGGGGCGATGCTCGGGCCGGTCAGCAGCATGGTGTCATCCCTTGTTCAAACGCGTGTGCGCCGCTAGAGCAAACCCTGAACGGGTCGTAGCCGGGAGGGAAATTTGCTCTATAATCAAGGGACTAGAGCGGCTGCAGCGAACGCAGTGAAGCGACGTCGGCTCTAGCGCGATCCCATGATGGCGGCAACTGGGATCGTTACGCGCTTTGCACCCAGCCCCACGGGATACCTGCATCTTGGGCATGCCCTTTCGGCGCTGCTGGCTTGGCGAGCGGCGCGTGAGGCAGGGGGGCGCTTCCTGCTGCGGATCGAGGATATCGACCTGGCGCGGTGCCGGCGTGAATTTGCCCCCGCGATCGAAGAAGATCTGGCGTGGCTGGGGATCGACTGGGATGGGCCGGTGCGGGTGCAGTCGGAGCACTTCGCCGAGTATGCCGCGACGCTGGATGCGCTGCGCGGGCAGAGGCTGCTTTACCCCTGCTTCTGCACGCGGGCGGAGATCGCGGCCGCCGCGCCGCATGGGCCGGAGGCGCCCTATCCCGCCACCTGCAAGCACCTTGATCCGCATGCGGCCGCTGACCGCATCGCGGCCGGGACGGCGCATGCGTGGCGCCTTCACATGGACCGCGCCACTGCCGGGCGGGCGCTGAGCTTTTGCGAGCATGGCCAGCGCCGCGCGTGCGACCCGATGCCCTTCGGCGACGTGGTGCTGGCGCGCAAGGACACGCCGGCGAGCTACCATCTTTGCGTCACCCTGGATGACACGGCCCAGGGCGTGACTCTGGTGACGCGGGGGGAGGACTTGTTGCCGGTGACGGCGATCCATCGGCTGCTGCAGGATCTGATGGGGTGGCCGGAGCCGGCCTATGCGCATCACAGGCTGTTGGTGGATGCGGGCGGGCAGCGGCTTGCGAAGCGCGAGGGGGCGCCGGCGATCCGCGCGCTGAGGGAAGCCGGGTTGTCACCCAAGTCGGTGCGGACGCGCGCCGGAATGCCCGACTAGGCCGTCCCTGGTTCTGCCCGGCCCAGCAGCGGCCATTCGGGCCGTTTGTCTGCGGATCCGGCAAAGAGTGTGGCCGCCACGGGATAACCGACCGCCGAGCAGAGACCAGCCCTACGCCGGCCCCTGGTCCAGCCCAGCCCGCAGGACCCCGCCCGGGTCCGCTACGAGGCCTTCCCTCAGGAACAGGTCCAGAAACACCAGGTTCACATTGAACTTCACGCCATCCCCATCCCGCACCGCCTCCACCAGCCGCCCCACCGGCCACAGCTCGAACCGCTCCACCTCGTCGTCATGGGGCACCGGCACCACGCCCTCCGGCACGTCGAGGTCGTAGCAGTGCAGCACGTCGCGGCGGATGCCGCTGGCCTCGCGCATCACGTAGGATACCCGCCCCACCGGCCGCGCCTGCACGGCCAAGGCGGCGTCCAGCCCTGCCTCCTCCGCCGCTTCCTTCACCAGGCATTCCTCCGGGGCCAGCCCGGCCGGGATGCCGCCCGCCACGATATTGTCGAGCAGCCCGGGCGCCACCGCCTTGTCCCGCGCGCGGATCCCCACCCAGACGTGCAGCCCGTCCGCCCGGCGCACCAGCCCGTTCACATGAACCCCCTGCGACATCACCCCGAAGGCCGGCAGCGCGCCGCGATCCAGCACGCCCAGCACCGGCCCGGTGCTCTCCGCGCGGATGTCGAACAGCTCGTCGCGTATACGCAGGTGCCCCGCGGCAGCCAGTGGCGGCAGCAGCCTGGCGAGTGCTTCGCTCCGCGCGCCCGGCCCGCGCAGCCGCCCGGCCAGCGTCACCCCCTCGGCGTCGAAATGCACGTCGCGGGGGAAGAAGGTCAGTGCCCGCCCCAGCTCTGGCCCTACCCAGCCGACCTGCACCCCCTCGATCCGGAATGGCAGGTAGCCGGCCGGCGAGGCCAGGTTGTTGCAGGCATCGATGTGGCGCTGAAAACCGGTCATGCGCCTGCCTAGCCCGCCCGTTCCCAGCTTCCAAGACGCCGCCCAAGCACTTCGGCACGATCTGGACTCCCCCGGCCGAGAACCTCAACGCAGGCCTGAAGTGCCCGGCTTGCCCTGGACCCCAGGGGGGTTTCGCGCCACATGCGGGGGCATGAGCACGCCCACCCCCGAAGTCAGCCACGGCCGCACCCTGCTCTCGCTGGCCCCCTACCTCTGGCCGAAGGGCGAGACGGGACTCCGTGTCCGGGTCGTCATTGCGCTGGCCGCGCTCGTGGCCGGCAAGATCGCCAACGTGATCGTCCCAGTGGCCTATGGCCGCGCCGTCGATGCGCTCAGCCCCACCGGCGGTGTCGCGGCGATCGCCGCCATTCCCGTCGCGATGATCCTCGCCTACGGCATCCTGCGCACCATGTCCGCCGGCTTCGGAGAGTTGCGCGACGCGGTCTTCGCCAAGGTGCAGGCGCGCGCCGCCCGCCGCATCGCCCATGGCGTGTTCGAACACCTTCACGCGCTGTCCATGCGCTTCCACCTTGACCGGCAGACGGGCGGGCTCTCCCGCGTCATCGAGCGCGGCACCCGCGGCATCAACTTCGTGCTGGACTTCATGCTGTTCAGCGTCGTGCCGACCATCATCGAGATCCTGATGGTCACGCTCATCCTGTGGGGCATGTTCGACTTCGCCATCGCCGCGGTCACCTTCGGCACCATCATCGTCTATATCGCCTTCACCCTGGTCTTCACCGATTGGCGCACCCGCTTCCGGCGCGAGATGAACGAGACCGACCAGGAGGCGAACACCAAGGCGGTGGACAGCCTGCTGAA
>JAQGHV010000037.1 GCA_028288785.1 Rhodospirillales bacterium
GCCCACGCGGTGCCGCTGCCGACATTGGACGATCCGGAGGCATTCGGCGCCCGGTTCGACCGGTTCGCCGAGGCACGCGTGGTCCTGCTTGGCGAAGCCACCCACGGCACCAGCGAGTTCTATCGCGCCCGTGCCGCCATCACCCGCCGCCTCATCGAGCGGCACGGCTTCACTGTCGTGGCAGTTGAGGCCGACTGGCCGATGCCGCAAAGCTCGATCGTTGGATCCACGACCATCCCGGGGCGGAGGAGGCCGGCGGCGCATTCGCACGCGTCGGTGCCAGAGGCGGTGCGCGCGCACCTCTCATCCTACAATACGCGCGCCAGGGTCCATCGCTTGGCCGAGGCTGTGAAGCGGTTCCTACAGGAAAAGGGCCGGTGAGCGCCGGTCCATGGATATGAAGGCCCCGATCAGCACCGACGCGGCCCTCGGGCGGCTGCTGGCACGCCCCAAGCCCAGCGCGGAGCCGCATGCGGTGGTGCCGGGCCGCCAAGCGCTCGGGCTCGCCACGAGGCGGGACGGCCTTCTGCGGGTGCCGGAAGGCGCGCCTGCAGGTCCCCTGCCGTTGATCCTGATGCTGCATGGCGCCGGGGGAGACGCGGCGGGAACCCTCGGCCTGATCAAGCAGGCCGCCCCGGGCGCGATCCTGTTGCTGCCGGAGAGCCGCGGGCCGACCTGGGACGTCATCATGGGCGCCTATGGCCCGGATGTGGCCTTCCTTGACGCAGCGCTCGAGCAGGTCTTCCGGCAGCACCGCGTGGACCCGCGACGGGTCGCCTTGGCCGGCTTCTCGGACGGGGCATCCTATGCGCTCTCACTCGCGATCGGGAATGGCGATCTCTTCACCCACGCCCTCGCCTTCTCGCCCGGCTTCGCGGCGCCGCCCGACCCGGTGGGGCAACCCGTGATCTTTGTGTCCCATGGCACGGAGGACGACGTGCTGCCCGTCGACCGTTGCAGCCGCCGCCTGGTGCCCCGGCTGCAGCGGGCAGGTTACGAGGTTCGCTATCACGAGTTCGCCGGCGGCCATTATGTGCCGGCAGGATGCGCGGCTGAAGCAGTGGGAATGGTGGTGGGGTAATCGACGTATGCCATCGTCTGCCATCCGTCATGGCGGTGAGGACAGGTCCCTCCGCGTCCGCCGCGTCGGGGCTGGACCGCAGAAAGTAGCCCAGCACCATGCGCGCTGGAGCGCTTGGCCAACAGCCTCTCGTACCAAGTAGAAGCCCGGCACGGGTGCTACGCAAGCCGCAGGATCCGCTCGGCCACGGATTCTGGATGGACGCCGCAGACCTCCACGGCAGAACACGGCCATGCCTGGCTGTACCTGCGCCGCCGCCTTGCAACCCGCGACACCGCTAGGCCATCAATGCCGGTCTCACCCTCAGCTGACTGCTATCGTCAACTTCTGGACCGGCAGCCGAGCTTCGACTTCGCGCAATCATCCGAGTTGGCGGGCACCAAGGCCCGCCAACATTCGCTTCGCCGCGGCGACCGGTTACTACCGTCAGCCAACCAACTCAGGCCGCCTTCTGCTCTTCGACCCGCGGCGGCGTATCCACCGCACGGCCACTCTCGATTTCAATCCGGCGTGGCTGCAATGCCTCCGGTACCTCGCGCTTGAGGTCAATGACCAGCAGGCCATTCTCGAGGCTCGCGCCGGTCACCGTAACGAGGGGCGCCAAACTGAAGCGCTGTTCAAAGCGGGCCGCAGGCAAGCCGCGATAGAGATACTCGCCTTCCTTGCGCTCCGGTTTCTGGCCGGTCACGACAAGCAAATTCCCGCGGCTCTCGATCGAGAGTTCTTCCACCGTGAAGCCGGGAACAGCCAGCGTGATGCGATAGTCGTTCTCGCCTGGCTTCTCGATATCATAGGTCGGAAAGCCGTTGCCCGGCTCGAGGCGCGACGCCTGGTTGAGCAAGCTGAACAGCCGGTCGAAGCCGATGGAAGAACGCTCCAGTGGCGTAAAGTCCAACATTTTCATCGCCATATCCTCCGTTGAGCGACATGGAACAGACACCAAAGCGCCGGGCTCGATGTCCACCGAACCCAATCATGGCATTCGGCAGCGATCGAATTAGAAAGGTGTTGCACCCGTTCAAGACCCCCGCCGAAGATTTTTCATGGCCATCGCTATCCATCCACCCAGTTGAGCGTTAGAGAAGCCATCGGCGCGCGAGCCGCTGCGCTGCATGGTGATCGCGCGCACTCCAAACGACGGGCGCAGTTGTTATTCCCCATTCGACTGGCATTGATCGCAGCGGCGCTGCGATTTCCTTCAGGGCCGCGATCCGATCACCCACCCCGGGGTGGGTTCGGAACCACCGCAGCCATCCAGGGCCACGGGATGCCAAACGCTCCCAATCATCCCCTTGCAAGTGCCAGATCCGCGCCAGGGCTTGTGGAAGCGCATCCACATCGCCGGTCAGCTCCACCGCGCCTGCGTCAGCGAGAAACTCCCGCCGTCGCGACAGCGCCAGGCTCAGCAGGTCGCTGAACAACGGGGCGACCAGCAGGAGCAATACCGCCAGCGGTGAAGGCACCGCGCCCGTCGCCAAGAAGATCGGCAGCAAAGCAAAAAAGCCCAGCGAGCCGACGGTTGACATGCCGTGCGTCAGCGTTGCGGCAGCTGTCGCCAGGCGCAGCACCAGCAGGTCGCCGTGCCGGATATGGGCGATCTCATGGGCCAGCACCGCTGCCAGCTCCCGCTGCGGCAGAGCCTGGAGCAGCCCCAAGGTGACCGCAACGGACGGTGACTGGCGGCTCCCTGCAGCCATTGCCTGCAACATCGGTGACGGGATGAGGAACAGGATGGGCCGCCGCGGCAAGCCAGCGCGGCGTGCCAGCACCGCCAGCATGGCTGACAGCTCGGGCGCCTGAGTGGGCGACAGTGGGATGGCACCGAAGGCGCGCCGAAACATCACGTCGCCGGGCATCGGGTCGAACAACAGGAAGGCCAGCGTCAGGCCGATTCCGAGGACAAGTCCCGCCGCACCCGCAACAAAGAAGCCGGTCCCACCCGCGATCGCCGCCAGGGCTAGAAGGAGCAGCGCTGAATGGAGCCAGTTGAGCCGGCGCTGCCGTGCCAGGGCCTCAACGTCGACCCGCAGCGCGGCCCCTCGGCCGCCTCTAGCCCGCGACAGCGGCCGGATCCCCGATCAAGGCTTGCGACAAGTAGGTCATCAACATCCTTCTCGTTGCTCTCAGCTTCCTCGTTCGACCGCGTTCCACCGCGCATCGTCTGCCAAGCATGGAGCAGCGCGCTCGATGCCCATCGGGTGATCTGCCGCGCCGACATTAATCAAGGACTGAAAGGCCTATCCAGGGGAGTGACTGCACTGGTTTCGTCCAGCCAAACGACAGCATCGAATTGCCTGGGCAGCACGGCCTCGAAGTAGTGGCTGCGCCGCTCCGTGCGCGGGCGATAAATGACGCCGATGGCCCGCTCGAGCCGCGGCGAGACCAGGGCCTCGCGCAAGGCGGGCTCACGAAGATCGAGCAGGGCGCGCGACGGCAGCCCTGCGTCGCGCATGAGAGCCTCGTGGCTGCCCGCCAGGGCCGGACGGATCTGCATCACCTGCATCGGACCGCCCCAGTCATGCGCTGCGGCGACGGTGCCGCGGTCTGTTCCGAAGCCGATCAGGGCGGCCTCGGCGCCGAACGAGGCGCGGCACATCTCGCCGATATTGGTCTCGCCCCGCACGCCCATCTCTGTGGCCGAGGCATTGCCGACATGGCTGTTATGCGCCCAAACCACCGCCTTCGAGCCGGGCCCGGCCTGGTCCAGTACAGCTTCCAGCGTCCCGAACATGTGGCGGTCGCGCAGGTTCCAGCTTTCGGCGCCGCTGCGGTACATCAGGCGGTAATACTCCTCGGCGGAGCGGACGACACGGGCGTTCTGCGTCGCGTCGAACAGGGCCTCAGCATCTCCGCCGGCCGGTTCAGGCCGCGCCTCCAGCAGCGCCTTGAGCTGGGCGACCACGGCCTCCTCACAGCCCGGCCGGCTGCTGAAGTGCATGACCTTCCCGTACTCCTCGGGGTGTGCCTGCCAGGGGCTGAGGCAATCATAGTGGCGTCGGGCCTCTTTGGCCGCCTCGGGATCCTCCACGTCGAGATAGGCGAGTACCGCTTCGATGGAGGCGCTGAGGGAATAGACGTCGAGACCGCGGAACGCCACGCGCTGCTCGGGTGGCAGGGCGGCGTTGTGTCCGCGCAGCCAGGTGGCGAAGTCGTGCATCTCGGCATTGCGCCACATCCATACGGGGAAGCGGGCGAATGCGCCTCCGGCCTCCTCCGCACCGGGACGGTCGCGGATCCAACGATCGAGCTTTGCGGCATCAGGCCAGTCAGCCTCAACCGCGACGACAGTGAAGCCGTGCCGCTCGATGAGGCGGCGGGTGATGGCGGCACGGGCGCGATAGAACTCGCTGGTGCCGTGGGTGGCCTCGCCCAGCAGGACCACGCGTGCCTCGGCGAACCGGTCGAACCGGGCGCCGAATGCCTCCGGATCGTCCAATGTCGGCAGCGGCACCGCGTGGGCGACGAGCGCATCGCGGGTGCGGGAGTCCTCGGCGACGT
>JAQGHV010000286.1 GCA_028288785.1 Rhodospirillales bacterium
TGGTTCGTCGCACTCGATGCCGAGGCGCAGGCGGCGGTGGCGAAGAAGCTCGCGGGCCTGTTGGAAAAGGAGGGCGTGGCGCTCGACGCCGCATCCTATCGCGACGCGCCGCCGGGCTTGCGGATCTGGGGTGGTGCGACGGTCGAGACGAGCGATATCGAGGCGCTGCTGCCTTGGCTCGACTGGGCTTTTGCGCAAGTGGCTGAGGGGCGCTGAGCGATGGTCAAGGTTCTCATCTCGGACAAGCTTTCGCCCGCCGCCATCGCGATCTTCGAACGTCGCGGCATTGAAGTGGACTTCAAGCCGGGCCTCGCGCCGGCGGAGCTCCGCGCCATCATCGGCGGTTATGACGGCCTCGCGATCCGAAGTGCCACGAAGGTGACGCGCGAGGTGCTGGATGTCGCGCCGCGCCTGCGTGTCGTGGGGCGCGCCGGCATCGGCGTTGACAATGTCGATGTCACCAGCGCCACGGCGCGAGGCGTCGTCGTGATGAACACGCCACACGGCAATGCCATCACCACGGCCGAGCACGCGATCGCGATGATGTTCGCGCTCGCGCGGCAGATTCCGGAGGCCAGCACCAGCACCAAGGCCGGCAAGTGGGAGAAGAACCACTTCATGGGCGTGGAGCTTTTCGCCAAGACGCTCGGCCTGATCGGGTGCGGCAATATCGGCTCCATCGTCGCCGATCGCGCGGTCGGGCTGAAGATGAAGGTGGTCGCGTACGACCCCTTCCTGTCGGAGAAGCGGGCGCTCGAATTGGGGGTCGAGAAGGTCGAGCTCGATGAGCTTCTGGCGCGCGCCGACTTCGTCACGCTGCACACGCCGCTGATCGAGCAGACACGCAACATCCTCAACCGCGACAGCATCGCGAAGCTGCGCAAGGGTGCGCGCATCGTCAATTGCGCCCGCGGTGGCCTGGTTGATGAGGCCGCGCTGTACGACGCGCTGGTCTCCGGCCATCTCGCCGGCGCCGCGCTCGATGTGTTCGAGGAAGAGCCAGCCACCGCGAGCCCGCTGTTTGCGCTGGAGAACGTGGTCTGCTCGCCGCACCTCGGCGCCGCGACGGCGGAAGCACAGGAGAACGTGGCGCTGCAGGTGGCCGACCAGATGGCGGATTTCCTGCTCAGCGGCGCCGTCTCCAACGCCATCAACATGCCCAGCGTGAGCGCCGAGGAAGCGCCGCGCCTGAAGCCGTACATGGAGTTGGCACGCCACCTCGGCGCGCTGGCGGGGCAGCTCACCGCCGCCGGCGACGACCCGATCCGCGCCATCCGGATCGAGTATGAGGGCCACGCCGCCGAGCTCAACCGCAAGCCGCTGACCGCAGCCGCGTTGGCCGGCGTGCTGACGCCGCTGATGGGCGCGGTGAACATGGTCAACGCGCCGGTGGTGGCGCGCGAGCGCGGCATCGACGTGTCCGAGACCATCCATGAGCGGAGCGGCGAGTACCACACGCTGCTACGCTTGGCCGTGGTGACCGAGACGCAGACGCGCAGCGTCGAGGGCACGCTGGTGGCGGCCGATAAGCCGCGCCTGGTCTCGATAAAGGACATCGCGGTCGAAGCCGATTTCGCGCCGCACATGCTCTACGTCACCAACCACGACAAGCCGGGCTTCATCGGCCACTTCGGCATGGCGCTGGCAGATGCGGGGGTGAACATCGCGACGTTCCACCTAGGCCGCGCGACGGAAGGCGGGGACGCGATCTGCCTGGTCTCCCTCGACGCCCCGCTGCCGGAAGGCGTGCTGGCGACGGTGCGCGCATTGCCGTTGGTGGTGCAGGCGAAGTCGCTGAGTTTCTGAACTGTCAAACGCGGTGCGGACGACAGGATGGGGGGAAAAATTCCCCCCCAAACTCCTCTTCTTTCAATTCTTATGAATGGTGCTGGCGGGGCAGCCAGCACCAATATCCAAAAACAAAGAAATGGAATCAGGGGAAATTCTTTTCCCCGGCCTTCTTCCTACTTCTCCCGCTCCGCCAAGAACCGCGCAAACGCCGTCAGTGCCTGCTCGCTGGCATGGTGTTCCAGGCCTTCCGCGTCGGCCTCGGCCGTCTCAGCGTCGCAGCCCACCGCGAGGAGGAAGCGCACCATCAGCTCGTGCCGCACTTTGGCGGCTTCGGCCATGGTGCCGCCCTGGGGAGTGAGGTGCAGGCCCCGGTACGGCTTGGTTTCCACCAGGCCGGCCTTGGCCAGCCGCGCGATGGTGGCGGTGACCGTGGCTTGCGAGACGCCCATGCGGCGCGCCACGTCGACCGCGCGCGCCTCCCCTTCTTCACGCAGCAGGTCTGCGATGAGTTCGACGTAGTCCTCGGCGATGGCGGCGCGGTCGGCATCGCGCTGGCGGCCGAACCGCGCAGCTTGGTCATCGGCGGCGGGCAGGACACGTTTGCGGGGTGAAGTTGGCATGGGCGCGACACTACAGCGGTTTGGCCTTGCGCTGTAGGAGGTATGGGATAACTTAGTCGCAGCTAAACTTCGGAGTACGCGCATGACACCACCGCTCGACACCGGCGCTCGGGATGTGGCAACGGCGCCGCCGAGCCTGCCGGAGGTGCATCGCAGCATTCACGTTCCGAATGCCGGCGGCGTCTTGCGCAAGCTGTTCGCGTTCATGGGGCCGGGTTACCTGGTGGCGGTCGGCTACATGGACCCGGGCAATTGGGCGACCTCGCTCGCGGGCGGATCGGCCTTTGGGTACACGCTGCTCGCGGTCGCGCTGACCTCCTCGTTGATGGCGATTCTGCTGCAGGCATTGTGCGCGCGGATCGGCGTCGCGACGGGGCGGGATCTGGCGCAGCTGTGCCGCGAGCGCTTCCCGAAGGCCGTCGCCTATCCGCTGTGGTTCTTCGCCGAGGTCGCGATCTGCGCGACGGATCTAGCGGAGCTGATCGGCACCGCCATTGCGCTCGAGCTGCTGTTCGGCATTCCGCTGCTGTACGGCGTCATCCTGACGGCACTCGACGCCTTCCTCATCCTGTGGCTGCAGAACAAGGGGATGCGCTGGCTGGAGGCGCTGATCTTCGGCTTCATCATCCTGATCTTCGGCTGCTTCGCCGTGCAGATCGGCCTGTCGAACCCGGTCTGGGCCGAGGTGCTGAACGGCTACATCCCCGCCGTTTCCATCGTGACGAACGAGACGCAGCTCTACATCGCCATGGGCATTTTGGGTGCCACGGTGATGCCGCACAACCTCTACCTCCACACCGCGGTGGTGCAGTCGCGAGCCTGGAATCTCGACATACCGGGCAAGAAGGAGGCGATCCGGTACGCCACGATCGACAGCTCCATCGCGTTGACGCTGGCGCTCTTCATCAACTCCGCGATCCTGATCACCGCCGCCTCCATCTTCCATGCCTCCGGCAATCGCGAGGTCGCGGAGATCGGTGATGCCTACCGGCTGATGGCGCCGCTGCTGGGCAGTCAACTGGCAGCGACGTTGTTCGGCGTCGCGCTGCTGCTGTGCGGCATCGCGGCCACTGTCACCGCGACGCTCGCTGGACAGGTGGTGATGGAGGGCTTCCTCCGCTTCCGCCTGCCACCGGTGGCGAGGCGCCTGGTGACGCGACTGATCGCGATCATCCCCGCCGTCATCGTCACCTGGATCTACGGGGCGAGCGGCACGGCCAAGCTGCTGGTGCTGAGCCAGGTGGTGCTGTCCATCCAGCTACCGTTCGCGGTGATCCCGCTAATGTTGTTCGCGCAAGACCGATCCCGGTTGGGCGAGCTGGTGGCGCCGTGGTGGCAGGTGGTCCTGGGATGGGGCTGCGCCGCGATCATCCTGGCGCTGAACCTGAAGCTGCTGTTCGACGTCGCCTTCGGCGATTGAGCGATCCGGGAGCGTGATCGCTGCGCGATGGCGCGCCCGCCTTGGCCTTGAGCGAGCCTTTTCATCACCCAGGAGCCACCCGCATGATTCTACGTCGCGCCTTGGCTGCCGCTGCCCTGCTCACCCTTCCCAACATTGCCCGCGCCGCCGGCGACCTCTCGCGGCAGGCGCCTGACGTCGTCACGGTCGAGCTTGGCCGTCCGGATGGCACCCATGCCTTCGAGCCGAACCGGCTGCGCTTCGAGACCGGCCGCCTGTACAACCTCGTGCTGCGCAATGTGAGCCGCGACCCGCACTACTTCACTTCCGACGAGTTCGCCGCCCGCATCTTCACCCGCAAGGTCCAGGTCACACAGCGCCAGCCGGATGGCCGGGATGTGACGCTCGCGGAGTTCAAGGGCGTCATCCGGGAGGTCGAGGTCTATCCGGGCCACGCCGCGGAATGGTGGTTCGTGCCGGTGGCGACCGGGCGCATCACGGATCTGCGTTGCGGCATCGTGGCCGCCGACCGGCGCACCCACGCCGAGCACGGCATGGTGGGCGAGATCATCATCGAATAGGCGCCGCACGTTGCGATCGCGCTCCGTCCCCGCTGGGCCATGGTGCCGGCCGTGATCATGTTCGGCCCGACTGCGCCAGCGACGCGGAGGAGTTCCGCATCGATTGGACCGGGGGGCCGCAGGCTGTGGCGCTAGGCATGCACATGTGCTGCGGCCGCGGACCGATGGCACCAGCATCGCCTGTTGAAGCCGCCTTTGCGACAGAAGAACCTGCAACGCGAGGCGGGCCAGATTGACCGCGCGGGCCAGCCGTCTCCGGCGCATCTGGACGCGGGCTGAGGCCGCGCGTTCGATTGCGCGATGCCGCAAGCTGCCCATCGCGTGCGCTGCCTTCACCGAAGCTTGACGGTGCCGTGCTTTGGCGACAGCGTCGTCGCCAAGCAAGGGATCAATCCCGGCGGAGGAACGGCCTGGCGCGCATCGACCCTCGGTCATCGCGCTGTTATCGCGCCTCCGTGCCGCACCCATTCTCCGCGCAGACCAAGGACCACGCCGCATGACCGAGCCTGAACCACGCACCCTCTTCGCAAAAATCTGGGACAGCCACCGCGTGCTGGACCGCGAGGACGGCCAGACGCTGCTCTACGTGGACCGGCACCTAGTGCATGACGGCTCGGCCCCCGCCTTCGAACTGCTGCGCCAGCGGGGCATCTCGCCGCGCGCGCCCGAACGCATCTTCGCCACCCCCGACCACTACGTGCCGACCAACACGCGCGAGCGTGACGAAATCACCGATGACCGCCATCGCGGCATGGTCGATGCGCTGGAGCGCAACACCGCCGCCGCCGGCATCCGGATGTTCGGCCTGAAGGACGCCAACCAGGGCATCGTGCACGTCGTCGGCCCGGAAGCCGGGCTGAGCCTGCCGGGCATGCTGATCGTCTGCGGCGACAGCCACACCTCCACCCACGGCGCGGTGGGCGCGCTCGCTTTCGGCATCGGCTCCACCGAGGTTGCGCATGTGCTGGGCAGCCAGACGCTGTGGCAGCGCCAGCCGAAGACGCTGCGCATCACGGTCGATGGTACGCTCGGCGCCGGCGTCACGGCGAAGGACGTGATCCTTGCGATCATCGCCCATATCGGCGCGGCGGGGGCGACCGGCCACGTCATCGAGTACGCCGGCAGCGCCATTCGCGGCCTGTCGATGGAAGGGCGCCTCACGCTGTGCAACATGTCGATCGAGGCCGGTGGCCGCGCCGGCATGGTAGCCCCGGACGAGACCACCTACGCTTACCTCGCAGGGCGCCCCTTCGCCCCCACTGGCCATGATTGGGACCGCGAACTGGAGCTGTGGAAGCGCTTGCCGAGCGACCCCGGCGCCGTGTTCGACCGCGAGGTGACGCTCGATGGCGACGCCATCGCGCCGATGGTCACCTGGGGCAACAGCCCGGAAGATGCGCTTCCCATCGACGCCAACCTGCCCGACCCCGAGGCGGAACCGGATGCCGAGCGCCGCGCCGCCATGCTCGACGCCTTCGCGTATATGGGCCTGACGCCTGGTGCCGCGCTGGAAAGCGTGATGGTGGATCGCGTCTTCATCGGCTCCTGCACGAATGGCCGCATCGAGGATCTGCGCGCCGCCGCGGAGGTCGCGCGAGGCCGGCATGTGGCCGAGGGCGTGATCGCCTGGGTGGTGCCGGGCTCCGCGCCCGTGCGCAGGCAGGCGGAGGCGGAGGGGCTCGACCGCATCTTCGTCGAGGCCGGGTTCGAATGGCGGGAGGCCGGGTGCTCCATGTGCCTCGGCACAAATGGCGAGATCGCAGCGCCGGGCGAGCGCGTGGCCTCCACATCAAACCGCAACTTCCGAGGGCGCCAGGGGCCGGGGGCACGGACGCATTTACTGGGTCCCGCGATGGCGGCGGCGGCGGCGGTGACGGGCCACCTGGCCGATGTGCGCCGCCTGATGGCGGAGGGCTGAGCGATGGAGCCGTTCATCCGCCTGCGCAGCGCCGCCGTGCCTTTCGCGCGCGCCAATATCGACACCGACCAGATCATTCCCGCGCGCTTCCTGTCGCGCCCGCGCTCCGTCGATCACGGCCAGTTCCTGTTCCATGATCTGCGCCAGGCGCCGGATGGCGAGCAGCGCCCGGAGTTCCCGCTCAACCGCCTGCATTGGCGTGACGCACGGATCGTATTGGGTGGCCGGAACTTCGCGTGCGGCTCCTCACGCGAGAGCGCCGTTTGGGCCTTGTTCGACCATGGCATCCGCGCCGTGATCGCGCCGTCCTTCGGCGACATTTTTGCGAACAACTCCGTGAAGAACGGTGTGCTTGCCATGGTGCTGCCACGCGATGCCGTGGACGCACTAATCGCCGAAGCCGAAGCCACCCCCGGCGCGGAAATCGACATCGACCTCCCCACCCAAACGGTGACCAGCGCCGCTGGCACATGGTCTTTCGACATCGACCCCTACGCCAAGAAAAGTCTGCTGGAGGGCCTCGACGAACTCGCCTTCACCCTCACCCACGAAACCGACATCGCCGCTTTCGAACACCGCATGGGCCGCACCAACAGATAGAAAAAAGAATTGCGGCCATGGGAAAATTCCTTTTCCCCACCCTTTCTTCTCCGAGGAACCAGCTGATGCATCGACGCGCCCTGCTCGCCCTGCCGTTCCTCGCGCGCCCCGCTTTGGCGCAATCTGACTGGCCTGCCCGCAGTATCCGCTTCGTCGTGGCGTTCGCGGCGGGCGGTGCCGCCGACACGGCGGCGCGCTCCATCGCGCCCGCGATCCAGGAGGAACTGGGCCAATCGGTGATCATCGAGAACCGAACCGGCGGCAATGCGCTGATCGCGGCGAATGCGGCCTTGGGCGCGCCGGCGGACGGCTACACGTTTCTCGTCGATGCCGCGAACCAGTTGACCAATCCGGTGCTGATGCGGGACTTGGCCTTCGACTACCGCACCGCCTTCGTGCCGATTTCGCAAATCTGTTCTTTCCCGCAGGTGATCGCGGTAAAGCAGGACTTCCCGGCGCGTACGCTGGCGGAGTTCATCGAGATCGCGAAGGCGCGGCCGGCTACGGTTACCGTAGGCACGCCGCCGGCGGCGGGGATGGGGCATCTGGCATTGGCGGCGTTCGAGCACGCGGCCGGGATTCGCCTGGTGCACGCGCCGTATCGCGGTGGCGCGGATGCGGCTCGAGACATACTGGCGGGAAGCATCGATGCGGTGCTGATCACCTCCTCCTCCGTGCGGCCACCGATCCAGACCGGAAGGGCGCGGGCCCTGGCGGTAACGAGCCTGGCGCGGATCGCGACGATGCCGGACGTGCCGACGATCGCGGAGCAGGGTTTCCCGGGCTACGACATGAACGACTGGAACGGGCTGTTCGCGACGGCAGGCGTGCCGCGCGCGATCATCGCGCGGATGGCGACGGCGGTGGCGAATGCCACGCGCTCGCCATCGGTGCGGGCACGGATGGACCCGGCGGGCGCGATCATGGTGGGCAACACGCCGGAGCAGTTCGCGGACTGGCTTGATGCGCAGCGCCGCGTCGCGGCCGAGGTGATCCGCGCGTCGGGGATCACGTTGGGATAATACCAGTGACTCCATCAATGACTCCCCAGAGTGATTCCCTCGGTCACGGCGGGTGTGATTCCCTGCGTCCTGTCATGGAGGCAGGCGCATGGTGGCGGTAACGTTTACCCGAGATGAGCATGACGCGGCTTCGCTGCGTCGGGCGGCGTCGAGCAGCCGGGACGCCGAGGCGGCGCGGCGGATGCTGGCGCTGGCGCTGATCGTGGACGGCCAGCCGCGATCCGAGGCTGCCAAGCTGTGCGGGATGGACCGGCAGACGCTGCGCGATTGGGTGCATCGCTACAACGCGGAGGCCTTGGCGGGACTGTCGGACCGGCGCGGCGCGGTCGGTCCAAAGCCCCCTGTCGCCCGAGCAGACGGCGGCGGTGGCCGAGTTGGTGCGTGCTGGCCCCCACCCGGCCCAGCACGGCGTGTTGCGCTGGCGGCAGGTCGACCTCGCGGCGGTGATCGCCACGCGTTTTGGGGTGAGGGTGGCTGAGCGGACCGTCGGCACCGTGCTGCACCGGCTGGGCTTTGTGCGGCTTTCGGTGCGGCCATGGCAGCCGGCGCACGAGGCCGCGGCCCAGTTGGCGCACAAAAAACCTTCGCCGCGCTTGTCGCCGCGGCAATCCCTGAACGCGCGCCCGGCAAGCCCATCGAGCTCTGGTGGCAGGACGAAGCAAGAGTGGGCCAACAGGGCACCCTGACGCCCGTGTGGGCCGACAAGGGCAGCCGGCCTGCCGCGCCGCGCGACCAGCGCTACCGTTGGGCCTTCCTGTTTGGCGCGGTTTGCCCGGCGCGGGGCATCGGGGCCGGGCGTGTGCTGCCGGTCGCGAATGGCCACGCCATGAACGAGCACCTTGCCGAGATCGGCCGCCAGGTCGCGCCCGGCGCGCATGCCGTCGTCACACTCGACGGCGCAGGCTGGCACCAGCCGGGCGGCAAGCTGCGGGTGCCCAAAAACGTCAGCCTGCTGCCGCTACCGCCGTACTCGCCCGAGCCGAACCCCGTCGAGAACATCTGGCAGTTCCTCCGCCAGAACCATCTCAGCAATCGCGTCCACGAGACCTACGACGCCATCGTCAACGCCTGCTGCGACGCCTGGAACGCGCTCATCGCCGAACCAGCGCCCATCACTGACCTGCCCCCTTAAAAGTGGGCCGCCGGCTATATGAGAGTCCGGCAGGCCCATGGAGGGGGTTTGAGATGGCGAGGAAGCACCACAAGCCGGAGGAGATCGTGGCCAAGCTGCGGCAGGTTGAGGTGGTGGTCGGCCAGGGCAAGGCGGTGGTTGAGGCGGTCCGGCCATCGGCGTGACGGAGGCGACCTACTATCGGTGGCGCGCTGAGTACGGCGGGCTGAAGTTGGACCAAGTGCGCCGGCTGAAGCTGCTCGAGCAGCAGAACGGGCGCTTGCGATGGGCAGTGGCTGATCTGTGTGTTGGAGAAGCTGGTGCTCAAGGAAGCTGCCGCGGGAAACTTCCAAGCGCTGCGCGTCGTCGGGCCTGCGTGGTGCACGTGACGTCGCA
>JAQGHV010000287.1 GCA_028288785.1 Rhodospirillales bacterium
AGACGCTGCTCGGCTGCGCGCCGGCCTATGTGAAGCTGCACTCGCGCGGGGAATACGTCTTCGATGCGGGCTGGGCGGATGCGCTCGAACGTGCCGGCGGCAACTACTATCCAAAGCTGCAGGTGGCAGCGCCGTTCAGTCCGGTGCCTGGGCCGCGCCTGCTGGTGCGCGACGAAAAGTTGCCGATCGCCGCTATGGCGGAAGCGCTGGAGCAGGCCGAGACGGCGCTGCGCTGTTCCTCCACCCACGTCACCTTCTGCACGGAGGCCGAATGCGCCGGGCTGGCCGAGGCGGGCTGGCTGCCGCGCACCGGCGTGCAGTACCATTTCCACAATCCCGGCTATGCGAGCTTCGATGATTTCCTGGCCGCGCTCACCTCGCGCAAGCGCAAGCAGATCAGGCGCGAGCGTCGCGATGCCGTGGAATCCGGCTACACCCTGCGCACCCTGCGCGGCGCCGACATCACCGAGCGCCACTGGACCGCGTTCCACCAATTCTACCAGGACACAACGGACCGGAAATGGGGCCGCGCGGCCTATCTCACGCGGAAATTCTGGCCGCTGCTGGGTGAATCGCTCGGCGACAGGGTGGTGATGATGGTGGCGGAGCGGGACGGCGAACCGATGGCCGGCGCGCTCAACCTGCTGGGTGATGACTGCCTCTATGGCCGCAACTGGGGCACGCTGGTGGAGGCGCCGTTCCTGCACTTCGAGCTGTGCTACTACATGGCCATGGAGTTCGCTATCGAGCACAAGCTGCCGCGCGTCGAAGCCGGGGCGCAGGGGGAGCACAAGCTGCAGCGTGGCTACCTCCCCGTGCCGACCTATTCCGCGCATCGCATCGCGCATCCCGGCCTGTCGCGCGGCGTCGCGGACTACCTGGCGCAGGAGCGCCCGGCGATGCTGCGCGAGATCGAGGCGCTCGGCGCCGGCTCGCCGTTTCGCAAGGATGGCGAGGCCTGACCAAGGCGTACCTCCAGCTTGCGCTGTCGATGTCCCTGGTCGGAGCCAATTTGGCGGTGGCGAAGATCCTTGCCGAATCCCTGCCCATCGCGATGGTGGCGTGCCTGCGCTGCGCGATTGCGGTGGTGGTGCTGTATCCCTTGGTACGGATTTACGATCCGCCTGTGCGGCCGAGTGCGGCGAGCCTGCGCAATCTCGGCTGGCAGGCGCTGTTCGGCACCGCGCTGTACAATGCCGGGCTGCTGGCGGGCTTGCGGCTGACGACGGCGCTGGAGGCGGGCTTGGTGCTCGCGACCTTGCCCGCGGTGGTGGCGATCGGCGGTACGGTGTGGCTGCGGGAGAAGCTGCCGGCCCGGCAATGGTTCGCGGTGATGATCGCGGCCACCGCGATGGCCGCACTCTCGCTGGCGCGCCTCACCCCCGATGCGACGGGGAGTGCGGTCGGCAACGCCCTGGTCTTCGCGGGCATCTGCGGCGAGGCGCTGTATGTGCTGCTCGGCAAGCGGCTCGGCAATGCGCTGCCGGTGCTGACGGCGAGCCTGTGGATGCAGGTGTTCTCCACGCTCATCCTGCTGCCGTTCATGCTGGCGGACCTGCCTGCGATTGCGGCGCTGGCATCGCCGGGTCTCGCCGGCTTGCTGCTGTTCCATAGCTGGACGGCGAGCGTGCTGTGCCTGCTGCTGTGGTACGCGGGACTGAGGCGGGTGCCGGCGGGCATGGCGGGCGTGTTCACCGCCTTCCTGCCGGCGACGGCGGCGGCGGTGGCGATCCTCGTGCTGAACGAAACGCCGACGCTGGTGCATGGCGTGGGCTTCGCGCTGATGCTGGCGAGCGTGCTGCTGGCGACCTGGCCGAGGAAGGTGATGCGATGAGACCGTGGTTAGCCATGCCGGTTGCCGATTTCCTCGGCCGCGACCCGGCGGACATCGCCGGGCGCCTCGCCGCGCAGCAGGTGTCGCGCGGCTATACCGGCACGGCCGAGCAGCAGACCGCCTGGGACGCGCAGATCGAGACTTTGCATGCGGCGCTTGCTGGCTTCGCCGATGCCGGCTGGACCATTGCGTTTGAATTCGACCTGCTGCGCCTCGAGAAGCGCATCGACGCTGTTTTGCTCACTGACCGCGCCATTCTTGCGCTCGAGTTCAAGACCGCTGCGCCCACGCTCGCTGCACTGGCCGAGGCGGAGGACTACGCGCTCGATCTGCGTGATTTCCATGCGGGCAGTCGCGCGCACGCCATCGTGCCGGTGCTGGTCGCTGGGAGCGGCGGCTTCGTGCCGCCGGCGCAGGCCTGGCTCCTGCCCAAGTACCCGACCGAGCCGCTTATCTGCGGACCGCAGGGGCTGGCTTCGCTGATCGCGTGGGTACAGGCCGCCATCCCTCTCAGCGATACGGTGCTCAATGGTCCAGCCTGGCTCGCGGCACCGTATCGTCCAACGCCGAACATCATCGAAGCCGCGACCATGCTCTATGCGCGCAATGGCGTGGCCGAGATCGCCGCGGCGCGCGCCGACGCCGCCAACCTCACGCGCACCACCGCTGCCATCGCACGCACCGTGGATGAGGCGCGCACAACTGGCACCAAGCGCATCATCTTCGTCACCGGCATCCCTGGCGCCGGGAAGACGCTGTGTGGCCTCAACACCGTGTTCGGGGTTGGGCATGGCGACGGCGCGGCGTTCCTCACCGGCAATGTCCCATTGGTGACGGTGCTGCGCGCCGCCATCGTAGCCGATGCCTTGGCGCGCCGCGAATGCGCTCGCCCCGAAGCGGAGCGGCGCGCCATCGCGAGGCTGCAGAACGTGCATCGTTTTCTGGAAGACGGCGCCACCGGCGAGGCCCACCTGCCGGACGAACGCCTCATCGTGTTCGACGAGGCGCAGCGCGCCTGGGACGCCGCGAAGGCCATCCTCGGCACGCGCAACAAGCCCTCGAAGCTGAGCATGAGCGAGCCGGCGCATACCCTCGCCATCATGGGGCGGCATGAGGGCTGGGCGGTGATCGTCGCACTGATCGGCCAAGGCCAGGAGATCAACACCGGAGAGGCCGGGCTCGCGGAATGGGGGCGGGTGATCGCGGCCGATCCACGCTGGCGCGCCCACGCCGCGCATGCGCTGCCGAACCTGCCGGAGGATCGACGCGATGGCGACGCCGACCTCGACCTGACCGTGCCCCTTCGCAGCGTGCGCGAGAGCTGCGGTGCGGCCTGGGTTGATGCCGTCCTGCGCGGCGCCGTCGAGGAGGCCGCGACACTCGCCGCGCACTCGGTCGAGTTCCCCTTCCACATCACCCGAGATCTCGCCGCCGCGCGCGCCGCGCTCCGCACGGAAGCACGGGGCTTGCGGCGGGCGGGGCTTGTCGCCTCCGCCGGTGCCAAGCGCCTCCGCGCGGATGGTCTTGGCGTTCAGCTCGACGATGTCGCCAACTGGTTTTTGCTGCGCTGGCCGGACGTGCGTGCCTCGGACGCACTGGAGACAATCGCCACGGAATATGATTGCCAGGGGCTGGAGCTTGACCTGGTCGGGCATGCTTGGGGTGGCGATTTCATTCGCGGCGGCGGGGCGGGTGGCTGGACGGCGCGGCGGTTCATCGGCTCGGTGTGGCAGCGCGATGCGAAGGAGTTCGACTTCGTCCGCAACACCTACCGCGTCCTGCTCACCCGCGCCCGTTACGAGACCATCATCTACGTCCCGCGCGGCGATGCGGCCGACCGCACCCGGCAGCCTACGGAGTTCGACGCCGTCGCCGACTTCCTCATCACCTGCGGCGCCCGTCCGCTCGCCGAAGCGCTGGTCACGCCCCCACCTGTGCCGGTCCCGCTTCTCCTGTAACCTCCCCGGATGCGCGCACTCATCCTCGTCCTGTGCCTCCTGCTCCCGGCCCTGCCGCTCCGCGCGCAGACAACGCTAAAAATTTCCACGTGGAACATCGCCTGGCTTACGACAAAGCCGACCGGCCATCCCGATCTGCCCCCCGATATCCGCACCCGGTCCGAGGAGGATTTCGCCCGCCTTCGCGTCTACGCGAGCCGGCTCGACGCCGACATTGTGGCCCTGCAGGAAATTGACGGCCCACTCGCCGCGGCGCGCGTTTTCGGCGCCCGCGAATACGCCATTCACCTCACTGAGGAACGCGACGTCCAGCGCCCCGGCTTCGCCTATCGCCGCAGCCTGCAGGTCACGCACAACCCGGACCTCATGGGCCTCGACCTGCGCCCGAGCGCGCGATACTCGCTGCGCCGCGGCGCCGACATCACGCTGACCACGCCCACCGGATCGCGCCTGCGGCTGCTTTCCATCCACCTCAACGCCGGCTGCCGCGACGGCGCCATCGCGACCTCCGAACGGCGCGAATGCGACAGCCTCGGCCGCCAGGTCCCGGTGCTCGCCGGCTGGATTGCGGAACGGCGGCGCGAGGGCGTGCCCTTCATGATCCTGGGCGACTTCAACCGCCGCATCGGCCGCGATGACGAGCTGTTTGCCGCGCTGTCCGAAGCCGCACCGCTGACCCGCGCCAACGAGGGTTTTCGCAACCCATGCTGGGGCGGCAGCGACTTCGTCGACCACATCCTGCTCGGCGGCGCGGCGCGTGGCTGGGTGGTGCCCGACACGACGCGTGTCCTGGTCTATGCCGAGCGCGACCGCCGCATGCGCGACACCATCTCCGACCATTGCCCGCTCAGCCTCCGCCTCAACCTGCCCTGAGCGATGTCGATCATCCTCCGCGTCACGCTGCCGCTCGCGGGCGTCGGGTTCCTCAACCAGGCGTCGCGCGGGATCATCGCTACGATCGGGCCGCTGCTCGCACTTGAGCTCGGCCTTTCCGCAAGCCAGCTGGGCCTCCTCGCGGCCGCGGTCTTCGTCACCTACGCGCTCGCGCAGATGCCCGTGGGGCTGGCGCTCGACCTGTTCGGTGCACGCCGCACCCAGACGACTTTGGCCACCATCGCGGGCTGCGGCTTCCTGCTCTCGGCGCTGGCCGAGGACGCGTTGATGCTCGGGCTTGGCCGGCTGCTCACCGGGCTGGGCGTCGCCGCGGCGCTGATGGCGATGCTACAGGCCACGGCACAGTGGTTCCCGCGCGACCGGGTGGCGGCGATGACCGGACTCGGCAGCTTCTTCAGCGGCGTGGGCGCGCTGGCGGTGACGCTGCCGGTGCAATGGGCCCTGCCGCATATCGGCTGGCGCGGCTGCTTCTGGGTGCTCTCGGTCGCGGGCTTCGCCGTGGCGCTGTGGATCGCTCTCGCTGTGCCGGACCGGCCGCCGGGCGACGTTGCGCGCGTCCGCCGCAGCCTGACGAACGAGATTGCCGAGTATGGCCCGATCTTCGCCAACGCGAACTTCCTGCGGTTCCTACCGATGATCGCCACGATCAGCGGCCTGTCGTTCACTTTCGGAGGATTGTGGTCGGGACCTTGGCTGCGCGATGTCGCCGGCCTCGGCGACGAGCCCCGCGCGACCATCCTGCTGTTCTACGGGATTGGCTTCATGCTCGGCAACCTGCTCGTCGGTCGTTGGGTCGGATGGGCCCAGCGGCGCGGCTGGCCGCCGATGGCGGTCACGATGGCATCGCTCGGCGGCCAGGTAGCGATCATGCTTGCGCTGCTGCTCCGCCCCGAGGGCTTCGCCACGTTGGCGCCGCTGTTTGTCGGTTTCGGCTTCGTGAGCGCTGGCGGGCCAGCGGGGTATGCGGTCATGGGCCAAGGTTTTTCGCGCGAATTAGCCGGCCGCGTCGCGACCGCGATCAACTTCACCATGCTGGTGCTGACCGTGGTGCTACAGAACGCCATCGGCTGGGTGCTCGATTTCTGGCCGCGCACGGCCAGCGGCGGCTGGCACCCGGACGGCTATTCGGTGGCGCTCGGTGGCATCCTGTTGCTGCAATGCGCCGCCGCCGGTGCCACGCTCCGACGCGGCAAGGGAGAGGCCTGATGGAAAAGAAGTTCCGGAAACTGCTGGACCGCTACCGGGTTACCGTGGGCAAGGGCTTTTCGCTTCAGACCCACGACCCGGACGACACGGGCGGCCTCAAGCTGGAGCGCGCGGAGGCCGAAGCGCTGCTTGCGGCCAGCACCGCCATCCTGTCCGAGCAGCAGGACAAGCTCTACGCGCAGGACCGTTGGGCGGTGCTCTGCATTTTCCAGGCGATGGACGCCGCGGGGAAGGATGGTGCGGTCAAGCACGTGTTCTCCGGCGTCAACCCGCAGGGCTGCCATGTCGAGAGCTTCAAGGCGCCGAACGCGCTGGAGCTCGACCATGACTTTCTCTGGCGCCACGCGGTCGCGCTGCCGCGGCGCGGCACCATCGGCATCCACAACCGCTCATGGTACGAGGAGACGCTGGTGGTGCGCGTACATCATGACCTCCTCGCGCACCAGAAACTGCCCCCCTCCCTCATCACCAAGCGCATCTTCGACGAGCGGTTGGAGGATATCGCCGCCTATGAGCGGTATCTGTCGCGGCAGGGCGTGGTGATCCTGAAATTCTTCCTCCACGTCTCGAAAGACGAGCAGCGCAAGCGCTTCCTCGAACGCATCGAGGAACCGTCGAAGAACTGGAAGTTCGCGCCAGGCGATGTCGCGGAGCGGGTGCATTGGAAGGCCTACCACGCGGCCTATGAGGCCACGATCCGCGCCACCGCCGCGCCGCATGCGCCCTGGTACGTGGTGCCAGCCGACAACAAGCGCTTCACCCGCATGATCATCGCCAATGCCATCGCCGCGGCGCTGGAGGACCTCGATCTGCACTACCCCGAGATCGACGAGCCGACGCGGGCCAAGCTGGCGGAGGCCCGTGCAGCCCTGGAATGACCCCACCCCCTTGGATCGCGGGGACTAGCAGGGCATATCCAGGGGATGGTCGCTTTCACCAAGATGCACGGGCTCGGCAATGACTTCGTCGTGCTCGATGAGCGCGCGGCGTCGCTGGGGCTGACGCCGGCCCGCGCGCGCCTGATTGCCGACCGCCATCGCGGCATCGGCTGCGACCAGATCATCAGCCTGGAACCGGCCGCCGGCGCCGATGTCTTCATGCGCATCCGCAACCCCGATGGTTCGGAAGCCGGCGCTTGCGGCAATGCCACGCGCTGCGTCGCGGCCCTGGTCGCGGCCGAAACGGGCCAGCGCCAGCTCACCATCCGCACCATCGCCGGCGACCTGCCTTGCACCATCCTGGCCCCCGACCGCGTCGTGGCGGATATGGGTGCCCCACGGCTGGGCTGGCAGGACGTGCCGCTGGCCGAGGCCATGGACACGCTGGCGCTGCCGATCGCTGAAGCGGCCGCGGCGTGCTCCATGGGCAATCCGCACGCCACGGTGTTCGTGGACGATCTCGCGATGATCGACGTCGCCAAGACCGGCCTGCGGCTCGAATACCACCCGATCTTCCCCGATCGCGCCAATATCGGCTTCGCGCAGATCCTGGCGCCCGACCATATCCGCCTCGCGATGTGGGAGCGCGGCGCGGGGCAGACGCTGGCCTGCGGCTCCGGCGCCTGTGCGGCGATCGTCAACGCGCATCGCCGGGGCCTCACCGGCCGCCGCGCGACCATCTCGATGCCAGGCGGTGACCTCATCCTCGAATGGCGGGAGAGCGACGGGCACGTGCTGATGGAAGGTGCGGTCGCCACGGCCTTCACCGGCAGCTTCGCACTGTGAGCGACGGGCCGCGCATGCTGACCTTCGGCTGCCGGCTCAATGCCTATGAGAGCGCGGCGATGGCGGTGCTCGCGCGCGACAATCACGGCGCCATCATCGTGAACACCTGCGCCGTCACTGCCGAGGCCGAGCAGCAGGCGCGCAAGGCCATCCGCCGCGCCCATCGCGAGACACCGGGGGCGCCGATCATCGTCACCGGCTGCGCGGCGCAGATCGACCCGGCCGGCTGGGCGGCTTTGCCTGGTGTGAGCCGCGTGGTGGGCAATGGGGAAAAGCTGCGTGCCGAGGCCTGGGCGCCTGGTGTGGGGCCTAGCCCCGTCGCCGACATCATGGTGGCGCGCGAGACGGCAGCACATCTCGTCACCGATTTCCCCGGACGCGCCCGTGCCTTCCTGCAGGTACAGCAGGGGTGCGACCACCGCTGCACTTTTTGCGTGATCCCGTATGGGCGCGGCCCCTCGCGTTCCATCCCGATTGGCGTCATCGCCGAGCACCTGCTCGCGCTCTTCGCGGAGGGCTACCGGGAGGTTGTGCTGACCGGCGTCGACATCACCAGCTATGGCGCCGACCTGCCGGGGCGGCCGAGCCTCGGCCAGATGGTGCGCCGCCTGCTCGCGCTGGTGCCGGAGCTCCCGCGCCTGCGGCTGTCCTCGCTCGACCCAGCGGCAATCGATGATGACCTGTGGAAGCTGATCGGGACGGAGCCTCGGTTGATGCCGCATCTGCACCTGTCGCTGCAGCATGGCGCCGACCTGATCCTCAAGCGCATGAAGCGCCGCCATTCGCGGGCCGACGCGTTGGCCGCCGTCGCCCGTGCCCGCGCGCTACGGCCCGAGACGGTGTTCGGCGCTGACCTTATCGCCGGCTTTCCGACCGAGACCGACGCGCACCACGCCGAGACCTTGGCGCTGGTCGAGGAAGCGGGCATCAGCTTCCTGCACGTCTTCCCGTTCTCGGCACGACCCGGCACGCCCGCCGCGAAGATGCCGCAGCTGCCGGTGCCGCTGCGCCGCGAACGGGCCGCCCGCTTGCGTGAGGCCGGTGCGGCAGCCGCGCAGCGCCTGTATGCGGCGCGTCTGGGGCGCGAGGAGAACGTGCTGATGGAACGCGGCAATCTCGGCCACACGGAGCAGTTCTGCCCGGTGCGGGTCAGCGGCGCGATGATCCCGCCTGGCGCGCTGGCGCGGCTGCGCATCACCGGTGTGGCGCCCGATGGGCTTCTGGCGGAGGCCGCCTGATGGCGCTGCGCGACCTGTTCTTCCGCAAGCCGCCGGCACCTGTGCCGGAGGCTCCGCCGGCTGTGCCGATTCCGGCTCCCGCTCGGGCAGCGGCCCCGGTGCCGTCGCCGACTCCATCTCCTGCTCCTGCTCCTGCTCCTGCTCCAGCTCAGTCACCGGCGTTGGCTCCGCCCCAGTCTCCGGTTCCAAACGTAACGTTGCCCCAGGCGCCGGCACCAGCAGGCGTACCCGCCCCTGCCCCAGACGAAACCACCGGCTGGTTCGGCCGGCTCCGCCAGGGCCTGTCGCGCTCCACCGCCCGCCTCACCGAGAGCGTCACCAGCCTCTTCCAGAAACGGCGCCTCGACGATGCCGCGCTCGAGGAGCTGGAGGAAACCCTGATCGCCGCCGACCTCGGCCTGCCCGCCGCCCAGCGCATCGTGGCGGATTTCCGCAAGACCCGCTTCGGCACCGACGTCACCGCCGACGAAGTCAAGCACGCGCTCGCCGAGAGCATCGCCGCCATCCTCGCCCCGGTGGCGCTGCCGATGGTCATCGACACCGCCCGCAAGCCGCACGTGGTGCTCGTCGTGGGGGTCAACGGCACCGGCAAGACCACCACCATCGCCAAGCTCGGCCAGCACTACCGCGACGAAGGCCGCAGCTGCACCTTCGTCGCCGGCGACACCTTCCGCGCCGCCGCTGTCGAGCAGCTCCAGGTCTGGGCCGAACGCACCGGCGCCGGCCTGGCGGCACCCGCAAAGCCAGGCGCCGACGCCGCCGGCCTCGCCTTCGACGCCCTCACCGCCGCGCGCGCCGCCGGCACCGACGTGCTGCTCATCGACACCGCCGGCCGTCTGCACAACAAATCCGCCCTCATGGAGGAGCTGAAGAAGCTCATCCGCGTCATCAAACGAGTCGACCCCACCGCACCGCACAGCGTGCTGCTGGTGCTGGACGCCACCACCGGCCAAAACGCCGTCCAGCAAACCAGGATCTTCTCCGAAATGGTCGACGTCACCGGCCTCGCCGTCACCAAGCTGGATGGCTCGGCCAAAGGCGGTGTGGTGGTGGCCCTCGCGCAGGAGTTCGGCTTGCCGGTCCACATGGTGGGGGTAGGCGAGAAAGCTGCGGACCTGAGGCCCTTTGATGCGCGAGAGTTTGCGCGGGGGTTGATGGGGGTTTGAAGCAAGGCTGGGGAAAGGAATTTCCCCAGACCCCATTCTTTTGATTTTGGGCCTTTGGTGCGGGTGGGAAGGTCGCGCCACTTTACAAAAGGGGGTCCGGCTGCGTGGCATTCCCATCGATAAAAATAGAAGATTGGGGGTCTGGGGGAAATTCATTTCCCCCATGCTGTCGGAACGGCTGCCCTCATAGGCTAGGCTCCCGTCCAAACGCCCAGGAATGCACCCATGAAACCCATCGCCCGCACGCCCATCCCCCGCCTCGCGGACCTGCCTGACGACATCCGCATTCGCATCGAGACGGTGCAGGAAAAGTCCGGCTTCATCCCGAATGTCTTCCTCATGCTCGCGCATCGGCCCGAGGAATTCCGGGCTTTCATGGCGTATCACGACACGCTGATGGACAAGCGCGAGGGGCTCTCGAAGGCGGAGCGCGAGATGATCGTGGTTGTCGTCTCAGCCGCGAACCAGTGCCAGTATTGCGTGATCGCGCATGGCGCCATCCTGCGCATTCGCGCCAAGAACCCGCTGATCGCCGAGCAGGTCGCATCCAACTGGCGCAAGGCTGACATCACGCCGCGCGAACGTGCGATGCTCACCTTCGCGATGAAGGTGACGCAGGCCGCCAACGAGACCGATGAGGCCGACCACGAAGCTCTGCGCGCGGCCGGTTTCACCGATGACGAAATCTGGGACATCGCCGCCATCGCGGCCTTCTTCGGCATGTCCAACCGGCTGGCGAACGTCACCAGCCTCCGCCCGAACGACGAGTTCTACGCCATGGGGAGACAGGCATGACCGAGGTCCGTTGGGAGCGCCTGACTGCGCCGGAGCTAAAGGAACTCGCCGCGCGCAACGCGCTGGTGGTGCTGCCGGTCGCAAGCCTGGAACAGCATGGGCCGCATCTGCCGGTGTGGACCGACAGCGCGCTCGGCCACGCCATGTCGGTGCGTGCAGCGGAGATCGCCTTCGACGTGCCGGCGGTGGTGCTGCCGGCAATGTGGCTGGGGCTCTCGGAGCATCACTTTCCGTTCGGCGGAACGATCAGCCTGGACTACGCGACCTTCGCCGGCGTGCTGCGCTGCGTGGTGCGCTCGATCATGGCGTGCGGCTTCAAGCGCCTGTTCCTCGTCAACAGCCATGGCGGCAATATCGATCCCCTCGCTGTGGCGTCGCGCGAGCTGGCGCATGAGTTCGGCATCCCCGTCGCCACCACCTCGCTCCCTCGCGTCGCCGCCAAGGAGATCGCCGCCATCCTGGAAACCCAGCCCGCCGTCCAGCACGCCTGCGAAGCCGAAACCGCGCTGTGGATGCACCTCGACCCCACACAGGTCCGGATGGACAAGCTCGAGGGTGCCGGCTCCCACGGGGGCAATCTCGGCAGCCCCGACGTGACGCGCTTCTGGTCCTTTGCGGAGCGCGCACCAGGCACCGGCGTGCGCGGCAACCCCGAAGCGGCGACCCCCGAAAAGGGCGCCCGCCTAGCCGCCGTGATCTCCGAAGGCCTCGCTCGCGCCATGCGGGACCCGGTGAACTGGACGGTGCCGGATCCGGTGTGGATGCCGGGGCGGGCGCAGGCGACGCTGTAGGGGAAGGAAGGCTGGCGAAATGAATTTCCCCTGACCCCTTTCTTTTCTTTTTATCAATTGGTGCTGCTTTGTAGGTCGCACCGGCGCGGAGACGCGGCACCGGCTGCGCACCCGGTGCCATGCATAAAAAAGAAAAGAATGGGGTCTGGGGGAAATTCATTTCCCCCATTCTGTCGTCAGAGCGACCTGACAACAGACCGCTTGACCGCACGCCCTGCCGTGCGGTCACATCTTGCGCAACCGGCGGCAAAGCTGGGCAGCAGGGGGCGGACGGATGCCAGGACGGATTACGCGGCGTGGCGCCTTGGCGGCCGCGGCACTGCTGCCGATGGGGGCACAGGCCCAGGTCGCGCAGTGGCCCTTGGGGCCCATTCGGTTCATCGGATTGTTCCCGCCAGGTGGCGGCACCGACATCCTTTCGCGCATCTGGTGCGCGAAGATGGCGGAGGTCAGCGGCCAGCAATTCATCGTCGAGAACCGCAGCGGCTCCGGTGGCAATGTCGGCACCCACGCCATTGCGCAGTCGCGCAATGATGGCAGCGTGATCGGGCTGGCCAGTGTTGCGCCGCTGTCCATCTCACCCACGCTCTACGCGACCCTGCCCTTCGACGTGACGCGCGACTTCTCGTACATCAGCGGGCTTTGGCAGCTGCCGAACATGCTCGTCGTCCACAATGACGTGGCAGCCCGAAGCATCCCCGAGCTGATCGCGCTGCTGCGCGCCAATCCCGGGCGCTACAGCTTCGCCAGTTCCGGCTCCGGCACCTCGGTGCATCTCTCGGGCGAGATGTTCAAGCAACTCGCGGGTGTGGACATGGTGCATGTGCCGTATCGCGGGGCGGCGCCGGCGCATATCGACCTGCTTGCCGGGCGCGTGCACATGATCTTCGACAACATCCCGCAGGCACTGGCGGCGCATCGCGGCGGCTCGCTGCGTGGGCTTGCCGTCACCGGAGCGCGGCGCAGCCCCCAGGCGCCCGACGTGCCGGCGATGGCGGAGTTCCTGCCGGGCTTCGAGATCACCTCCTGGGGCGGGGTATTGGGGCCGGCGGGGATGGCGCCGGCGATGGTGCAGCGGATCGCGGCACTGAGCCGCCAGGCGGTGGAAGCTCCCGACGTTGCCGCCCGATACATCGAGAATGGCGCCACGCCCTGGCCGATCGGGCCGGAGGAGCTGGCGGCGTTCCGTGCAGCCGACGCGGCCCGCTTCGCGCCGCTGATCCGCGCCTCCGGTGCGCGGGTGGATTGAGGCGGGCAGTCCTGTTCAACCCGGTGGCTCGATGCATGCAATCCGCCTATCCGGCGGCTTCCGCCGATGCGGAGATGTGACGCACCCAAGGCGAGAGCGCGCTCGCCGGGATCGTCGCGCTGTATCGCGCACTTTCCGACCAGCCTCCCGCGCCAGCTTAACGATTTCCCCACATCCGCCATGATGCGCCCCGCATTCGGGAACTAGGCATGACTTTCGCTGTATCCGGCCTCGCCGCGGCACTCACCGCGACGACGGCCGCGCAGGCGCTCGCGACCTGCGGCGTCTTCATCCTGCCCGTGCTCGCACCTTTCGCCCTGCCGGAGCTTGGCGTGGCACCGCATTGGATCGGGCACCAGGTGGCCGTCATCTACATCGCGGCGGCCTGTGTCTCATCCATCGCCGGCGGCGTGATCGGCCGCGTCGGGCCTGCGCGCGGCAGCCAACTGGCGATGTGCGGCACGGCGCTCGGCGCGACGCTGATCGCGTTGGGCACGCTGTGGTCGGTGGCGTTCGGCTCGGCGCTGATAGGCGCGAGCTATGGCCTCACCAATCCAGCCGCCTCAACCGTGCTGACGCGGCTGGCGCCACCAGCGCGGCGCAACCTGGTGTTCGGCGTGAAGCAGATGGGCGTGCCGCTCGGCGCCGCGCTGGCGGGACTTGTCTTGCCGGGGCTGGCGCTGGCGATCGGCTGGCGCGGAGCAGCACTTTGCGTGGGGTTGGTGGTGAGCGTGGCTGCGCTGGCGCTCGGCGTATTCCGCAGCGCCTGGGATGCAGGGCGCGACGCGTCACTGCCACTGCGCGGCGCGGGGGGCGGGTTGCGGCTGCTGCGCGGGCGGCCGGCATTGGCCTCCATCGCCGTCATCGGAGCGTTGTTCTCGGCGGCGCAGCTGTCGCTCGGCGCCTATGCGGTCACCATGCTGGTGGAGGAATTCGCTTGGGCCCCGGTCGCCGCGGGAGCGGTGGCGGCGGCGCTGCAGATCGCGGGGGCCGCCGGGCGCCTGCTCTGGGCCTGGATCGCGGACCGCGTCGGCTCGGGGCTTTTCGTGCTCATGCTGGTGGGGCTGATGGCGGCGGCGTGCTCGCTCCTCTTGCCCCTCGCGATCTTCTGGCCGCCGGCGGCGCTGGTGGTGCTGCTGTGCCTGCTTGGGCTTTGCGCCGCAGGCTGGAACGGCGTGGCCCTGGCCGAGGCGTCGCGCCTGGCGCCGGCGGGGGCAGCCGGTCATGCGACCGGGGCGGTGCTCTCCGTCACCTTCGCGGGCGTGGTGACGGGGCCCACGCTGTTCGCACTGATCTTCTCAGCGGTGGGGTCCTACGCGATGGCGTTCGCTCTGCTGGCGGTGCTGCCGTTGGCGGGAGCGGTGCTTGCGTGGCGCGGGCAGCGGTACGCGTGATGACCCCTCCCTAATCGATCCGGATGCCCGCACTGCGCACCAGCGGCACGAAGCGCGCCTGGTCCGCTCGAATCGAGGCGGCATAATCCTCCGAACTCCCCGGCGAGGGATCCAGCCCCTGGCGGCGCAGCGCAGCGACCGTGTCGGGGAAGCCGAGCGCCGCGCGCAGCGTCTCCGCCAACCGCGTAATCACCGCCGGCGGCGTCGCGCGTGGCGCCATGATCCCGTAGATGTGGCCGGTATCGAACTCCGGCAGCCCGGCCTCCGCCACCGTGGGCACATCGGGCAGGAAGAAGGCCCGCACCAGCGCCGGAATTGCCAGCGCGCGCAGCTTGCCGCCTTCGACCTGCGGCAGCGCCGGCGGCGCGGTGGAGAAGGCATAGTCGAGCCGCCCTGCGACCAAATCGTTCATCAGCGGCCCGCCGCCGCGGTATGCGATGCCCACGGTGCTGATGCCCGCCATGGAGTCCATCAGCAGCCCCGCGAGGTGGCCGGAGGTGCCGATGCCGGAGTATCCCCAGTTCAGCCCGCCCGGCCGCCGCCGCGCCTCGGCCAGCAGTTCCGTCACGTTGCGCCAGGGGCGGTCCACCGGCACCACCAGCACCCCGGTCTGGAAGGCAAGCGGCCCCACGGTCACGAGGTCCACCATCGGGTCGAAGGGCAGCGTCCCCGCGACCGGGTTGATCACCAGCGGCCCCACCGTGCCGAGCAGCAGCGTGTAGCCATCGGCGGGCGCGCGGACCACGGCCTCGGTCGCGATGTTGCCGCCGGCGCCGCCGCGATTGTCGATGACGATCGCCTGGCCGAGCAGCTCGCCCCAGCGCGGGGCCACCGCGCGCATCGCGCCATCGGTGGCGCCACCCGCGGTAAAGCCCACGATGACGCGGATGGAACGGTCAGGGAAGCTCTGCGCCCGCGCGCCACGTGCGGCGATGATCGCGGGCAGCGCAAGGCTGAGGGCGCGGCGTGTCGGCATGGTTTCTCTCCCGGTCTTCGGGCTGAGCCTACCGTGTGCAGCGCCGCCCACAAGGCGGGCGCGGCATCAAAACCATTTCGCCAACTCGCCGCGCGGCGCCACCATCGGATAGGCAGCGCGCGGCGCCGGGCTGCACATGAACTTCGCGCCCTCGAAGCCCGGCCGCGCCATGTCTTCCGCGGTGAGGGCGAAGTATTGCGGGCAGGTCTCGCCCACACCTTCACGCCGCGCGCCTGGGCGCGGGCGATCTCCTCCGCGTCCTCGGCGCAGCTCACGTGAAACACCTAGAACGGCCGGTGCACGAGCTCGGCGAGCGCGATGGCGCGGTGCGTCGCTTCGCGCTCCACCACCGGCGGGCGCGACCAGGCATGGTATTTCGGAGCCGTCATCCCGGCCGCGAGGAGGGCCTGGGTGCGCCAGTTGATCGCGTCATAATTCTCGCAATGGAGGGTGAGGAGGCAGCCATGGCGGCGAGCCGTCGCGAGCACGCGCAGGTATTCGGCGTCGTTCAGGTGCAGCGGCTCATAGGTGAGGAACACCTTCAGGCTCCGCACGCCATCCGCGATGAGCAACGGCACCTCCTCGTTCAGCACCGTATCGGTGGGTCGGAGATGATCTGGTGCAGCGCGACGCCGAGTATCCCCGTGGCCGCGCGGCCGCGATAGGCGTGGTGCATGTCCAGCACGCCGCCCTTGAACTGCTGGGTAAAGCAGACGACGGAGGTGGTGCCGCCGGCGAAGGCGCTGGTCGAGGCGGTGACAAAACTCTCCTCGTGCACGCTGCCATTGGCCTCGGGCTGCTCGATATGGCAGTGGCTGTCCACGCGGCCGGGCAGCACCAGCAACCCGCTGGCGTCACGATGGTCGTCGCATCGGTGATCGCCTCGGCGAGCGCGGCCACCTTGCCATTCTTCACCCCGACATCGCAGCGGATGACGCCAAAGGCGCTCGCCACCGTGCCGCCTGTCATCGCGAGGTCGTATTCCGCAATGGTGTTCTCCTGGAGCTTCAGCACCCCCCTGAATGATTGGCGAAGCGGTTCGCCTGAAGACAAGTTTAGATGCCGGGGTTGCCGGACTTCTTCAACGCCGTCACCTTCAACGGTTACACGCTGGTCCGGTCGTCGGCCGGATGATGGCGGAAGCATTGCCGGCCGAGCCCCAATCCCGGAGCGGTTTTCCCTCGCCCGGTTTGGGTGACGGGGCGGCGGCGGGCTTCGGACCTCCAATTGGAGCGTCTTTCCCTGGGGCGGCAGGGTCGGCAACGCGGGTTTTCCGGCCCAGAGACCGTTGCGTTTTGACGGCTGATTGGCGGCGTGGGGTTCTCAGCGGCGGAGGGTTTATTCCTTTACGCCGCCGACGGACCGAGGCTAGCGGAGTTTCTGGCTCAGGTGGTCTCCTCCCTTAACCCCCGGCAGGTTGCCGGCTGGGTAGGTTTTCCTCCCACTCAGAACTATTGCCTGCGCCTCGCAGATTGACGACAACGGCTCACGGCGCCGACCTATCGAACGGTCACGCGAGCGATCCAGACGCCCACAACGGTATCAGGCTGCGCCCCGGCTTCACCTTTGTGTGCAGTTGTACCTGTGTAGCGATACGCCTTGATTCCGCCACGCCGCGGGAGCAATTTCATCTGGTCGGATATCGTAACAGCTCATCTTGGAGCTCTAAAATGACCCGTATTCATCGCCTTGGTCTCATCGCTGGCGCCGCACTGCTGGCCCTCGCCGCCGCAAACCCCGCGGAAGCACAGTGGCATCGCCGCGGTGGCCATTATCATGGTGGCCATGGTGGCGGCGTCGCCGCCGGCATCGTCGGTGGTCTTGCGCTTGGCGCGATCGTCGGCGGCCTGGCCTATGGTGCGCCGCGCGCCTACTACGCGCCGCCGCCGGTCTACTACGCGCCGCCGCCGCCGGCCTATTATGCGCCTGCGCCGGTCTACTACGCGCCTCCGCCACGCGCCTATTACGCGCCGCCGCCTGTGGTCGTGTACAAGCCGTACTGATCACCCTGGCGGGATCGGCGGTGCGCGGCTAAATTGCGTGCCTCGATCCCGTCGTGCCGCCGGATACAACCGCGCGCGCGAACTTCGCGCGGGACGTATCCGGGAGGCTTTGATGATCCGCCGCATCGCCCTGCTCGCCTTCGCCGCCCTGATCGGCGGCACCGCCCTCGCCCACGCGCAGACCTACCCCAACCGCCCCATCCGCGTGATCATTCCCTGGCCGCCCGGCCAAGCGACGGACCTCGCCGGCCGCATCATCGCGCAACGCCTCTCCGAGACTCTCGGCCAGTCCGTCGTCGCGGAAAACCGTGCCGGCGCCGGAGGCATGATCGGCACCGATGCCGTCGCGAAAGCAGCACCCGACGGCTACACTTTGCTCGCGGCATCCTCGGGCCCCTACACGATCAACCCGCTGCTCCAACGCACCCCCTACGACACGGAGCGTGATTTCGCCCCGGTCGCGCTGGTTGGCGTCTCGCCATACGTACTGGTCGCGAACCCGGCTTTCCCGGCGGCCAACCTCGCGGAGTTCGTGGCCGCGGTGCGCGCACGGCCGGGGCACTTCACCTTCGGCTCCTCCGGCACCGGCGCCACGGCACACCTGATCATCGAGTGGTTCAACGCAGCACTCGGCCTGCGCGCCGAACACATCCCGTTCCAGGGTAGCGCGCCCTCGCTCACCGCCGTCGTTGCCGGCCAGGTGCACTACAGCATCGAAACCCTGGCCGCGACGCAGCCGCTCGTCCGAGGCAATGCGCTGCGCCCCTTCGGCATCTCCTTCGCGCGCGGCAGCGTCCTTGCCCCAGGCATCCCTGCCATCGCCACCGATGCGCCAATCCCCGGCTTCGACGTCGGCGCCTGGATCGGCCTGATCGCGCCCGCCGCTATCCCACGCCCAATCCTGGACATCCTCGAAGCCGCAACCCTCCGCGCCATGGCCACCAACGACGCCCGTGAACGCGTGGCCGCCATCGGCATCGAAATGGACCTCCGCGGCAGCGCACCCTTCGCCACATACCTGCGCGAGCAAACCACAAACTTCCGCCGCATCATCGAGACAGCCAACATCCGGCTGAACAACTGAACCGGTTGCGGTTAAGCAAGGCCGGGGGCGCTGCCCCGACCCCCGCCGGGGATCGCGCCGATCCCCGGGCCCCTGCGTGTGTTGGTTCTTGGGTTTGGGTGGTGGGTTCTGACTTTTATCAGGGCCTGTCATCGGGAGTGGGTGGCCGGCGCAGGCTCACCTGATCGGCGCGCACCTCGGGCCACCCACTCCCGATGACAGGCATTCTCGACCAAGGCCGAGCTCACCGCCCCAAACCCAGCACCAACGCATGGAGGTCCAGGATCGACACGATCCTGGCGGGGTCGAGGGGCGGAGCCCTCGCCTTACTTCACCGCGCCCGGCCCAGGTGTCAGTCGCGGGTGTGGGCCGTCTTCGAAGGTGTGGGTGTCGAGGATGGCGTCGCGCAGGCGGGCTCGGACGAGTTTGCCTTGTGCGTTGCGCGGCAGGCTGGCGAAGCTGAGGTAGGCTCGGGGGCGTTTGTATTTGGCGAGTTGTTCCGCGAGCTGGGCGGCTCGGGTGTCCCAGCCTTGGGGTGCGTCTTCGGCGACGCAGAAGATGACTTCGCCCCAGTAATCGGAGGGCAGGGTGACGACGGCGAGGGCGTGGCCTTCAGCGGCGGGTTCGAGGACGGTTTCGATCTCGGCGGGGTGGACGCGGTAGCCGCCGGTTTTGATGACGTCGGCGGCGCGGCCCATGAGCCAGAGGCGGCCTTGCGGGTCGATGCGGCCGAGGTCGCCGGTGCGGTGCCAGCCGCCTGGTGGGCGCGGGACGAAGCCATCGGCGGTGATGATGCCGGCGTAGAGCTGGCGCGCGCGGAGGGAGATTTCGGTGGTTTCGGCGTCAATGGCGACTTCAACGCCTGGCCCCGGCAAGCCGACGCAGGCGCCGGACGCGCCGGTTGTCTCTGCCATCACGCCGGCCACGTCTTCCATCGGCAGGATCGTGATGGGGTTGAAGCATTCGCTCATGCCGTAGGTGACGCGCACGATCGGGCCGAAGGCGGCACAGGCACGGGCATGGAGGTCGGGCAGGAGCGCCTGCGTGCCGCAGAAGATGGCGCGCACCCCGTCGAAGCGCCGGCCGGGAAACAGCGACAGGATTTTCGCCAGCACGGTCGGGGGGGCAAAGATGGCGTCGAGCGCGTTCGCCTCCAGCAGCGGGGCGATGCGCTCGCCCACGACGCCGGGCAGCAGGACCACCTCGCCGCCGGATTCGAGCCAGGCGTAGGTCAGTAGCGAGGCGCCGTGGGGGAACGGCGTCATCAGCAGGATGCGCTGGCCAGGCTGCGGCGCGAAGGGCAGCACGGCACGCTGCAGCAGATGTGCGATCCAGCGCCCGCCATGGCTGTGCACGATGGCCTTTGGCTTGCCGGTCGTTCCCGAGGTGAAGGCAAGGCGTCCCCAGGCTTTGGCCGGCACCGGGGGCAGGGCGACGTCGCTCTCGCCGCCATCTTCCGCGGCGACGGGTTCGAGGCCCAGCGCGCGGAGCCGCGCTGCCTCGGCGCGCGGTGCGACGATGCGGCGGAAGCGCGCGAGCGTCGCGTACCAGCCGAGTTCCGCATCCGTCGCGGCGACATTGATCGGCACTTCGGCGAAGCCCGCGATGGTGATGGCGTAGCTCACCACGGCGGCGTCGGGACCGTTCGGCATCAGGCTCGCGATCGGCTCAGCGGGGGTTGCGCCGCCGGCGAGGAGATGGTGCGCGAGACCATGCGCGCGTGCGGCGAGCGTCGTGAAGGTAAGCGACGTGACGCCATCGGTGACCGCATCGCCTGGCCCGAAACGCCGCGCCGTCGTGATGAGGTCCGAAGACCAGGCGATGCCATCCTGCATGTCGCGGACGCTATGGCCGCCCTCCCACCCGGTCAATCGCAGCCGCGTTTGACGCTGTGCCGTGGCAGGGGTTCAATGCGCGCGTCCAGGAAGAAATCACATGAGCAGCTTGCCGCTCGCGGGCGTCACCATCTGCGAACTCGGCCACAGCGTCGCCGCCCCATTCGCCGCCCAGGTGCTGGGAGATCTCGGCGCCACGGTGATGAAGGTCGAGAAGCCCGCCGGCGATGACGCACGGCGCTGGGGCCCGCCCTTCTGGGAGGGCGAGTCCGCCATCTTCCAAACGCTCAACCGCAACAAGGGCTCCGCCACGCTCGACCTGCGGGACCCTGCGCAGCGCGAGGCGTTGCGCTCCTACATCATCGACGAGTGCGACGTCGTGCTGCAGAACATGCGGCCCGGCCAGGTCGAGGAGCTCGGCATCGACGGGGCGACGCTGATCGCGGCGAAACCCGGCCTCATCTACTGCAACCTCGGCGCCTTTGGTGGCGTCGGGCCGCTCGCCGATCGGCCTGGCTATGACCCGCTCATGCAGGCCTTCGGCGGCATGATGAGCGTGACCGGGGAGGAGGGACGGCCGCCGGTGCGGGTCGGCGTTTCCATCGTGGATATGGGCACCGGGTTGTGGGCGGTGATCGGCATCCTCGCCGCGCTGCGCAAGCGCGAGGCGACGGGGGTGGGCGGCATCGTGGACGTGTCCCTGTTCGAGACGGCGGCGGCCTGGATGAGCGTGCCGGCGGCACAGTATCTGGCGGGCGGCACGCTGCCGGAGCGCAAGGGATCAGGCGCGCAGGGCATCGTGCCGTATCGCGCCTATCGCACCGCCGATGGCGATCTCGTCGTCGCCGCAGCCAATGATTCGCTGTTTGCAAAGCTGTGCGCCGCACTCGGGCGCGAGGAGTGGATCACCGACCCTCGCTTCCGCGGCAACCCGGATCGCGTGGCGCATGAGGCGCTGCTCTACGAGCTGATCGAGGCCGAGATGCTGCGGCGGACGAGTGCGGAGTGGACCGAAATCTTTGAGGCCGCGGGCCTGCCTTGCGCGCCGGCGCAAAACGTCGCTCAGATGCTCGCGCATCCGCAGACCGAGGCGCTCGGCCTGCTGCAGACCATGCCCGGCAGCGATGTGCGCGCGATCGGCCTGCCGCTGCGCTTCGATGGCGAACGGCCGCAGCCGCGCCAAAAACCTCCCGCCCTTGGCGCCGATACGGCGCGCATCCGAAAGACCACGCGATGAGCTATGAAACGCTGGCGATCGAATCGCCTGAGCCCCACGTCCTCATTGTCAGACTGAACCGTCCGGCCTCGGCCAATGCGCTGAACACGCAGATGGGGCGCGACCTGCTCGCCTTCTGGACCGCGCTGACGGAGACCCCCGGCGAGACGCGCTGCGTCGTCTTCACGGGCGCCGGGGAGAAGATCTTCTGCGCCGGCGGTGACCTGAAGGAGCGCAACGGCATGACCGACGCCGACTGGCAGCGGCAGCACGAGATTTTTGAGCGCAGCTACTGGGCGCTGATGGATTGTCCGATCCCGGTGATCGCGGCGGTGAACGGGCACGCCTATGCGGGCGGGCTGGAAATGGTGCTCGCCTGCGATTTTGCGTACGGAAGCAGCGCCGCCCGTTTCGCCCTCACCGAAGTGACGTTGGGCATCATGCCTGGCGCCGGTGGGACGCAGAACCTGCCGCGTGCGGTGGGCGAGCGGCGCGCGAAGGAGATTATCCTCACCGGCAAGCCGTTCAGCGCCGAGCAGGCGCATGAATGGGGCATCCTGAACCAGGTGATGGCGCCCGAAGCCGTGCTGCCGGCCGCCCTGGAGACGGCGCGCACGATCGCGGGCAATGCGCCGCTCTCGGTGCGTCAGGCGAAGAAATCCATCCATTACGGCGGCCAGATGGACCTGCGCACCGGATTCCGCTTCGAGATCGAGGCCTACAACCGGCTGGTCGGCACCGAGGACCGGATCGAGGGCGTGAAGAGCTTCAACGAGAAGCGCAAGCCGAACTTCAAGGGGCGCTGAGCATGGCCGACCATCCCGAAATCCGCGACGCTATCCGCCGCATCTGCGCGGGGTATCCCGGCGCATACTGGCGCGACCTCGAAGCGCGCGAGGCCTACCCCACCGAATTCGTCCAGGCGCTGACGCAGAGCGGCTTCCTCGGCGCGCTGATCCCCGAGGCCTATGGCGGCGCAGGGCTGCCGTTGCGTGCGGCCTCGGTCATCCTCGAGGAGATCCACGCGAGCGGCTGCAATGCCGGCGCCTGTCACGCGCAGATGTACATCATGGGCACCCTGCTGCGGCACGGCTCGGAAGAACAGAAGCAGCGCTATCTGCCCGGCATCGCCTCCGGCGCGCTGCGCCTGCAGGCATTCGGTGTGACGGAGCCCACCAGCGGCACCGACACGACGAAACTGAAGACCCGCGCGGTGCGCGACGGTGACGGCTATGTGGTGAACGGCCAGAAGGTGTGGACCAGCCGCGCGCTGCATTCGGATTTGATGCTGCTGCTCGCGCGCACCACGCCGCTCGACCAGGTCACGAAAAAGACCGAGGGGCTCTCGGTCTTCCTCATCGATATCCGGGAGAGTGTCGGGCGCGGCATGACGATCCGCCCGCTCAAGGCGATGATCAACCACAACACCACCGAAGTGTTTTTCGACAACCTCCGCATCCCCGCCGACAGCCTGATCGGGCAGGAGGGCAAGGGCTTCCGCTATATCCTCGACGGCATGAATGCCGAGCGCATCCTGGTCTCCGCCGAGGGCATCGGTGACGCCCGCTGGTTCGTGAAGACTGCCACCGAATACGCCAAGACGCGCGTCGTGTTCGACCGCCGGATCGGCCAGAACCAGGCCATCCAGTTCCCCATCGCGCGCGCCCATGTTCAGACCGAGGCCGCCGACCTCATGGTCCAGAAAGCCGCCGCGATGTTCGATGCCGGCGAGCCCTGCGGACCCGAGGCCAACTGGGCCAAGCTGCTCGCCAGCGAGGCCTCCTGGGCGGCGGCGGAGGTCTGCCTGCAGACCCATGGCGGCTTCGGCTATGCGCGCGAATACGATGTCGAGCGCAAGTGGCGCGAGACGCGGCTGCTGCAGATCGCGCCCATCTCCACCAACATGATCCTGTCCTACACCGGCGAGCATGTGCTCGGCATGCCGCGCAGCTACTAGGGGAACGCAGATGAGCCTCACGCAGGATATCGGCGCCTACATCGCGCAAGGGCCAGGCGCGATCCCGGAAGCGGCGGCGGTGATCATCCGCTCCGGCTTCATCGACACGGTCGGCACCATGATCGCCGGGCGCGACGAGCCCGCGGTGCGGTTGCTGGCGGCGCAGATCGCGGAGCGCCGGAGTGCGGCGGAGGAAGCGACTTTCCTGCTGGGGCCACAGCGCGGCTACAGCGCGGACGCGGCGCTGCTGAACGGCACCGCGGCCCATGCACTCGACTATGACGACGTGGCCATCGGCGGCCATCCCTCCACCGTGCTGGTCCCCGCGATCCTGGCGGAGGGCGAGCGCCTCGGCGTCGATGGTGCCGCCGCGCTGCGGGCGTACCTGGTCGGCTACGAGGTCTGGGCCGAGCTGATCGCGCGCGAGCCGGATCCGCACCACCGCAAGGGCTGGCACCCGACCGGTGTGTTCGGCACGGTCGGCACGGCGGCGGCCGTGGCGCATCTGCACGGGTTGGATGCCGGGCGTGCGGCGCATGCGGTGGCACTCGCCGGCAGCATGGCGAGCGGGCTGGTCGCGAATTTCGGCTCCATGACCAAGCCGCTGCATGCCGGCCGCGCGGCGGCTTCGGCGATCGAGGCGGTGCGCCTCGCTGCGCGCGGCTTTACCGCGAGCGCGGATGCCATGGAGCATCATGCGGGCTTCCTCGCCGCGCTGTCACCGACGGGCCGTGCGGACCGGGAATCGCCGTCCAAGCTCGGCGGCGACCTGCGCATTCTCGACACCGGGCTGTCCATTAAGCGCTACCCGATGTGCTACGCGACGCACCGGGCGATCGACGGGATGCTAGCCCTCACCGCGCGGGAAAACCTGCGTCCCGACGATGTCACCGACATCGAGGTCTCGGTCGGCAGCACCCAGGCGTCGATGCTGCGCAACCATCGGCCGGCGACCGGGCTGGAGGCGAAGTTCAGCCTGCAATTCGCCATCGCGGCGGCGCTGGTCGCGCGCCGCGTGGGTCTCGGCGAACTCACCGATGGGTTCGTCAGCCGGCCGGAGGTGCAGGCGCAGTTCGCGAAACTCCGCATCGTGCAGACTGACACGCAATGCCCGCTGGAGCCGATCTTCGCGCTTACCGACCGCGTGGTGATCCGCACCGGCACCGGCCGGGTGCTCGATAGCGGCGACATCCGGTTCCCGCACGGCAATGCGATGGACCCGCTGACGCTGGTGGAGCTGCGCGAGAAATTCCTCGATTGCGCCGGCGCGGCACCGCTCGATGCGGATGCGGTGTTCAACCGGCTGGCTACGCTGGAGCGTGCGGAAAACCTCGCGCAGCTGCTCGCCGCATGATCACCGTGGGCGACGTCACGATCCATCGCATCCTCGAGCAGGATACGCCGATCTTCGACCCGCTCGCCTTCTTCCCGGGTCTGACGCCCGAAGTGATGGAGGCCGACAGCGCCGCTCATCCGAATGAGTGGCGGGACGGCAAGACCGGGCTGCTGAACCTCCCGGTCCAATCCTATGTGGTGAAGACGCCTCACCACACCGTGCTGGTCGATACCTGCGTCGGCAACCACAAGGAGCGGCCGACCCGCGCCTTCTGGCACATGCGCGACGACGACAGCTTTCTGCGCAACCTCGCCGCCGCCGGCTTCCAGCCGGAGGATTTTGATTATGTGATGTGCACGCATCTGCACGTCGACCATGTCGGCTGGAACACCAAGCTTGAGGACGGCCGCTGGGTGCCGACCTTTCCAAAGGCGCGCTACGTCTTCTCCGCCGCCGAGGAAGCCTATTGGCGCGGCGAGCACGCGAAGGCCCCGGTGCATCCCTATGCCGATTCCGTGCTGCCGATCATCGAGGCGCAGCGTGCCGAGCTGGTGTCCGACGATCACGGCATCGGCGACCACCTGCGCTTCACGCCGACCCCTGGCCACACCCCGCATCATTGTGCGATCGAGGTCGGCAACCGGGGTATCGACGCGGTGCTGAGCGGCGACCTCATCCACTCGCCGCTGCAATTGCGCTACCCGGATCTCGGCATGCGCGCCGACGTCGATGGCGTGCAGGGTGCGGCGACACGGCGGAAGTTCCTCGATTGCCATTGCGAGACGCGCACGCTGCTCTGCACGGCGCATTTTCCGCAGCCCTCCATGGGTCGTGTGGCGCGCGCCGGAGATGGCTATGGCTGGGAGGTGCTGGGCCGCGAGCCGTGAGCGGCGCGGTTCGCCAGTGACGCACGTGAAACGTCGGCCGGTTTTTGCGGGACCGACGTGCCAGGGCGAATTTCCCGACGGCTGCCTCGCCCCGCCGACGCGCTGATCAACCCTTGATGCGCGCGACCGTCGCCGTGGTGCTCTGCCCCGGCAGCAGCTGCGCGAGCTTCACCTGGCCGCCCCATTCGGCCACCAACTCACCACCCACCACCTGCGCCACCGTGTAGTCGGCGCCCTTCACCAACACATCCGGCCGCAGCGCGCGGATGAGCTTCTCGGGGGTGTCCTCCTCGAACAGCGTCACGCAATCGACGCTGGCCAGCGACGCGAGCACCGCCGCGCGCGCCGCCTCCACCTGGATCGGCCGGGCGGCGCCCTTAAGGCGCTTCACGCTCTCATCCGAATTCAGACCCACGACCAGCCGATCGCACCAGCTGCGCGCCTGCTCGAGCAGATGGACGTGGCCTGGGTGCAGCAGGTCGAAGCAGCCATTGGTGAAGCCTACGCGCCAGCCACGCCGGCGCCAGCGCTCCACCTGCTCGGCCGCACTCGCCATCGAAACCACCTTGCGCAGCGCACCACGTTCGACCGAAATGGCATCGAGCAGGTCGCTTTCGCGCGCCACGGCGGTGCCGACCTTGCCCACCACGATCCCGGCCGCGATGTTGGCCAGCCGCACCGCGACCGCGAGCTTCTGCCCCGCCGCGAGGCCCGCCGCGACCAGCGCCACCACCGTATCCCCGGCGCCGGAGACATCGTGCACCTCGGGCGCTTCGGCGGGGTAATGCCTGACGTCGTCGCCCTCGAGCAGGGTCATGCCGTCTTCGCTGCGGGTCACCAGCACGGCGCCGAACCCATGCGTGGCGCGTAGCGCGCGCGCTGCGGCGACGATCGCTTCCTCGGTATCCACGGGCATGCCGGTCGCTTCGCTCAACTCTCCGCGGTTCGGCGTGATGAGGTCGGCACCCGCGTACTTGGAGTAGTCGCGGCCCTTAGGGTCCACCAGCACGCGCCGCCCGGCGGCCTGCGCGGCGGCGATGAGTTTTTCCGCCACGCCACCCGCCAGCACGCCCTTGCCGTAATCCGAGAGCACGACGACGGCGGTCGCCGCGATCGCATCCGATGCGATACGCACCACGCGTTCGGCGAGGCGCGGATGAACCGGTGCGACCACCTCATGATCGGCGCGCAGCATCTGCTGGCCCGCGGCGATGAAGCGCGTCTTGGTCGTGGTGGTGCGGCCGCCCTGCACCAGCAGCCAGGGCTCGACGCCTGGTTGGCCACCGATCAAGCCGGTGAGATCGCTGCCGGACTGGTCGTCGCCCACCACCGAGACGAAGGCGACCGCGACGCCCACGGCGGTGAGGTTGCGCACCACGTTGCCCGCGCCCCCCGGCATCGCGAGCTCGCGCTCCACGGCCAGGATGGGGACCGGCGCCTCGGGGCTCACGCGGCGAACGACGCCATAGACGTAGCGGTCCAGCATTGCGTCGCCCACGACCAGGGCGGTGGCGCGCTTGAGGCTGCGGATCGCGACGGCCAGCTCGGCGGCCTGAAGTTCGTTGAAGGGCCGGTCTTCAGTGGGTTCGGGGGGCATAGGCTCGCGTAGCGCACCCATCATGGGCGGCGCAAGGCGCGGATAAACCCGGCGAGGGTGCCCTCACGCTTCCTTCAGGGGTTGCGTGCGACGGTAATGCTCCTGTCCCCCCGCAGAATGCGAGGCACCGCCGCCATGCCGTTTCTCAGTGCAATGCCGCCACGGCGTGCCGCCACTCCGCCGGCAATACCCAGCCTGGAGGCGCAGGTCGCCGGCCTCGACCTCCTCCGATGCGTCTCCCGGAGACGGCTGCTGCACCTGGAGCCGGGCGCGGAACCGTGCCTCGCCTTCATGCACCTGCAAGCCGCTGCCGAGGTTTTGCGCGACGCGCTGGATCTCTCGCCCGGCAGCGATCTGTCGCGGCATCTTGATGAGGCGATTGCGTTGCGGCTGCTGGAGGCGCTGAGCGACCCGGCCACGGTGATTGGAGCCGGCCCGCTGGCGGCGCTTGGCGCCAGCGTCACTGCCACGGCCAAGCTGTCTGGTGGCAGCGGATCGGCTGAGGTGTCCGCGCCGCTTGGCGCCAGCTTGAACGCCGAGGCACCCCTGCTCGTCGAACTGCCCGCCCGCACCGTGGTCGCCGGCGCACTACCGTGCGGCCTCGGCGCCACCCCGGTGGCAGCATTGCCGCTGGCGAGCGCTGCGGACCCGATGGCATTCGCCGCGGTCGCCGCGCAGGCACGCCTGGCGGGCTGGGGCGTGGCGCTCTGCGGCCTCACCGCGAACACCCTGGGTTGGCTGCGTCCTCATCCGATCGCGGCCGACTGGTTCATCCTGCACTGGTCCGAGGCACTCCGCGGCGGCGCGGCGCTGGCCGGCCTGCGCCAGCTTGATCCCGCCCGGATCATCCTGACCGGCTGCGATACGGACGCCGCACTGGACTGGGGCCGGAGCCTCCAGATCCGCGTGTTCGGCGGCCGTTGGTCGGACAACGCGGCCACATCGCTTTCCGCCTCGCCTGCGGGGGCCATCGCGTGAGCGCGTTGCAGAGCGAGCGTGCGGTGTTGAACGCGCTGGTCCACTCGCCGCTCGGCACTTCCGAGGCGGTGGAACTGGCAGCGCTGGTACGCGACACCGTTGCCTCCGGCGTCGAGCGCGAAGTCCTGGTGCTGCGACTTTCCGTCCTGCCGCCAGCGCTGCGCCGCGGCCATCACAGGCGCCTGCTGGAGGCCGCCTGGGCGCCGCTGCGCACCTCCGCCCGAAGCCGCTGCTTTGATCTCCCGAATGGCGATCTCTGCGCGGTGGAGGCACCGCCGGCGCACCTGGTGGCACAGGTGCGCGACCTGCTGCTGGGCGCGCTCGATGCAGATGCAGCGCCCGAAATCGCCGCGCTCGTCATCCGCCACCTCCGCCTGCCGGCCGAGGCCGCCGTGGTGATCGCCGCGATCGAGGAAGCGCTCGGCCTCGCCGCCCGCAGCGAAGCGCCGGCGCCGCCCGCGGCACCCGCGCAAGGCTTCACGGCGGCGGCTCTATTCAGTGCGGAGAAGGCGCTCGCGATGGCCGATCTCTCACCGATGCTGCGCGCCTTCTGGGCCTGCCGGCTGGATCCCGGAGGCGGCGCGCCGGTACCGCTGTGGCAGGAGCGCCGCATCGATTTCGCGGCCGTCTGCGGCGCCATCCTTCCGGCCCATGACCCCGCCAGCGCACCCTGGCTGCGCCGCCAGCTTCGCCAGGCCATGGACCGCCGCATCCTGGCCGGTCTGTCCCGCCCGGACGCAATCGGCGACCTGCACGCGAGCCTGTTGCCGCTGGGCATCGGCGCCGTCGGCAGCACGGAGTTCCAGAAATTCGACGCGCTGCTGCCGGCCCTGCTGCGCGGCCGCATCGCCATCGGCTTCACTGCCGAGGAGGTGCTGTCGGACCCGGACGGCTTCGTCGCGGCGCGCGAGCATCTGCGCGCGCGCCGGTATCGCGTGGCGCTGGAGGTGCGGGCCGCCGCATCCCTCGCGCTGATCCCGTGGGAGGCCGCCGGCTTCGACTTGGTGCGGCTCGCCTGGGGAGAGGGTCTGCCGGCGCTCGGCACCCCCGAGGCACGCGCGCTGGCCGATGCCTTGCCGCACGCCGCGGACCGAATGCTGCTGGCCGAGGTCGACCGGCCCGCCGCCATCGCCTGGGGCTGGGAGATGGGGTTCCGCCTGTTCTCCGGCCGACTGATGGAGCGCCGCCGTCTGGCGAGCTGACAGGAACGGTCAGAAGATCGAACGCCCGTATCAGCATTTCTGTGCCCTGAAGTGTCGGGCCCAGCCTCCCTATGCTTGGCTCGTCTGACGACCGAACCGGGATGTGCGGTCCCTCGGCGCCGCCAGTCCGCATCCGCCAGTCGCGGCATGAGCCAAACCTCCGTGCCGGTGGTATAGGCGGACCATGAACCGTCTCTGGATCGCACTCGGCGCACTCGCCGGGCTGGGCGCCGTCGCCCTCTCCGCCTGGTCCGCCCATGGGCTGGCGCCGACGCTGGAACCCGCGCCACTCGAGGCGGTGCGCAGCGCCATCACGCTGCAGGGCTGGCACGCGCTCGCCCTTTTCGCCACCGGGATCTATGCCGAGCGGCGCACTGGCCTGCTGCCCCACCTCGCCGGCGCGGCGTTCTTCCTCGGCATGGTGCTGTTCTGCGGCGCCATCTACGCGAGCAACCTCGCCGGCCTCCGCTTCGGACCCGCGGCGCCGATCGGCGGCGTCACCCTGATGATCGGCTGGGCCGCGCTGTTCCTGGCCGCCCTGAAACGCCCGTGACGGCCAGCGTCTACCGCGCCGCCGAAGGTTTTGCGCCCGAACTCGCCGAGGAGCTCGCCCGCTCCGGCCGCACGATCTCCGAATGGTGCGGCTCGCTCGCGCTCTCGCCCGAGCCGCCGGCGCCCGCCGCCTGGGCCATCGACATCTGGACCGCACCGCAGGAGGCACCCCTCGCCTCGATCAAGTCCGGCGCCGACCTGCTGCGCGGTATCCAGCGGAACTGGAGCCACGTGCCCGCCCTGCACCACCGCCGCAGCGCCCTGCTCGAAGCGCGCCTGCCGCCGATCAAGCCCCGCCCGATCGCCTTCCCGGAACCCGCGCCCAGCTCCCACCTCGGCGCCTGGACGCTGCTGGCACCGGACCGCCTGCTCTACTCGCCGACAAAAACCAGCCCCTACCCGGCCAGCGCCCCGATCTTCATCGAGGACCGCGAGGGCCCCCCATCGCGCGCGTACCTGAAACTGTGGGAAGGCCTCACCAGGATCGGCCAACACCCGCAGCCAGGCGAAACCTGCCTCGACCTCGGCGCCGCCCCTGGTGGATGGACCTGGGCTCTCGCTCGCCTGGGCGCCACCGTCACCGCGGTGGACAAGGCGCCCCTCGCCGCCAACGTCGCCGCCATGCCCAACGTGACTTGGCGGCAGGAAAGCGCCTTCGGCCTGGAGCCCAACGCTGAAGCCGCGCCGGACTGGCTGTTCAGCGACATCATCTGCTACCCGGAACGCCTTCTCACCTTGGTCAACCGCTGGCGCGCCGCACACCCCGCGACCAGGATCCTCTGCTCGATCAAATTCCAGGGCGAAACCGACCACGACATCGCCGCAGCCTTCGCAGCCCTGCACGGTGCCCAACTATTCCACAGCACGCAGAACAAGCACGAACTGACCTGCGCCATCGTGGGGTAGCAAGGCCAGGGACTCTGCCCCTGGACCCCGCCAGGATCGTGTCGATCCTGGACCTCCATCTGCTGGTTCTTGATTTTGGCGAGGGGTTTAGCGTCGCCGGAGGCGCGGCGGGTTGTGGAGGGGGGCGCGGAGAGCACCAGCGCCACAGGGAACTCCCTCGACGCGCCCCCTCCACAACCCGCCCCATTTAGCAAGCACATCCCTTACCAAACCCACGACCAACACACGCAGGGGCGCGGGGATCAGCGCGATCCCCGGCGGGGGTCGGGGGCGGAGCCTCCCGCCTTACTCCTCGATCCGCACGCCCGTCAGGCTGACCATTTCCGTCCAGCGATCCAGTTCGGCGCGTTGGAAGTTGGCAAATTCGACGGGTCCGAGTGTGGCCAGGGTGAAGCCGCCGCTTTGAAGGCGTTGAGCGGTGGCGGGGTCGTGCAGGGCGGCGAGGGCGGCGTCGGCAAAGCGGGTGATGGCAGCTTCGGGTGTGCCACGCGGTGCGAATAGGCCGAACCAAGCGTCCACGGCCATGTACGGCACGCCGGCCTCGGCCGCAGTGGGAATGTCGGGGAAATCGGCAAGCCGGGCCGGCGCACCGATCTCCAGCGCGCGCAGGCGACCTTCGCGGACCAATGGCGCCACCGGCGGCCAGGTGGCGACGTAGAAATCCACCACCCCCGCGACGGTGTCGGTGGTAGCCGGCGCCGCGCCGCGATAGGGCACATGGACGGCGTCGAGCCCTGCGCGGCGGACGAAGGTCTCCGCGATGACGTGGCTGGCGGAGCCCGCCGAGGATGAGGCGTAGGACAGCCGCCCGCCATTGGCGATCAGGCCCGCCATGTCGCGGGCGCGGTGGTTCGAGGCCACGACCAGGGCGTGGTTGACTGTCGCCACGCGCGCCACCGGGGCGAAACTGTCGATCACGTGGTAGGGCAGGCGCGTCATCATCGCCTGGTTGCTGGCGTGGGTCTGGTTGTGACCGAGCACGAAGCTGAGACCGTCTGGCGCCGCACGGGCCACTGCCTCGGCACCGACGACGCCGCCACCACCGGCGCGGTTTTCGACAACCACCGGTTGCCCGAGCGTGACCTGCGCGCGTTCGGCCATGCTGCGCGCGAGAAGGTCGGTCGGGCCGCCGGGAGGGGCGGGCACGATGATACGGATCGGCCTGTTATCCTGGGCGGAGGCGCGGAGCGCCGGCATCGTAAAGGCGGCCGCCGCCACCATCCTGCGCGTGATCATTTTGGCTTCCGGCCTTCCCATGACAAATAGTGAACGATCAAGCCCGCGTGAGGGAACACAGCTTCTGATTGTATTTTTCGAGACGGCCGCGTTTTAATGGCGCTGTTGCGGAGCATGTTCCATGACCGACCCACGGCAGCCGCCATCAACACCCGAAGCACCCGAGCCGGGCACCGCGCGCGCGCTATGGCCCACCTTCATGCGCCGAACCCTGCCCGTCGAGGATGTGGCCGACACGTCGCCGGAACCGGATCGCCGGCGACCCGATGAGCCCTCGGCGGAGAAGACGCTGGACGTCTGAGCCCCGCTTTTCGACATTGCGGCTCGAGCCGAGCGTCCGAAAGGACGCCGGCGGCAGTCCGGCGAAGCCAAGTGCGCAGAGCGTGCGCCCGGCGTCCGAGGGCAGGCATTACGCCGCCGCCGCAGTTTCCAGCTTCTCCGACAGCTCCAGCCACTGCGCCTCCAAAATCTGCGTCTGGTGTGCGATGGCCGCACGGCGGGTATTCGCCCAGGCAATGTCCTTCGGCTTGAACCGTGCATAGGTCGCGGCATCGCCCAGCTTGGCCTCCAGAAGCGACAGTTCCTTGGCGTATTTCGCCATCGCCGCCTCCACTTCCTTGATGCGACCCTTGAGCACGGCCTGCGCCGCACGGTCCTCGGCGGCGCGCTTCTTATGGCCCGCCGGCGCGGCCCCTTCCTCACGCCCACCGCGCGCGCGTTGCGAAAGCAGCACGCGATAATCGTCGAGATCGCCTTCGAAGGGCACCACGGTACCATCCGCCACCAGCCACAACCGCTCAGCGATGAGCTCCACCAGATGCGGGTCGTGGGTGATCAGCAGCACGGCGCCGGAGTAGTCGGACAGCGCCTTCACCAGGGCCTCGCGCGCGTCGATGTCGAGGTGGTTGGTCGGTTCGTCGAGGATGAGCAGCTGCGGTGCATCGCGCGTCGCGAGGGCCAGCAACAACCGCCCCTTCTCGCCGCCGGAGCAGGCGCCGACGCGGTTGTTGGCGCGATCCGCATCCAGCCCGAAGCGCGCGAGCTGGGCGCGGCACTGCGTCTCCGTCGCCTTGGGCAATGCGGCCTGCATATGCGTAAGCGGCGTGCCGTTGAGGTCCAGCGCCTCCGTCTGATGCTGCGCGAAGTACCCGACGCGCAGGCGCGTGGAGCGCGCGACCTCGCCCGCCATCGGCGCCAGGCGGCCGGCGAGCAGCTTGGCCAGCGTGGACTTGCCGTTGCCGTTCGCACCAAGCAGCGCGATCCGATCGTCCGGGTCGATGCGCAGGTTCATCTTGGACAGGATGGGCTTGTCGCCATAGCCGGCCGCGGCGTGGTTGAGCTGCAGGATCGGCGGCGGCAGCACCTCCGGCTCCGGGAAGGCGAAGCGCGTGACGGTGTCCTCGACCACGGCCTCGATCGGCGGCATCCGCTCCAGCGCCTTGAGCCGGCTCTGCGCCTGGCGCGCCTTCGACGCTTTGGCGCGGAAGCGATCGACGAAGCCCTGGATGCGGTCGCGCTCGGCGGTGAGCTTGGCGTTCGAGGCGAGCGACTGCGCGAACCGTTCGGCCCGGACGCGGACGAAACGCTCGAAGCCGCCAGTGTAGAGCGTGATCTTACGCTGATCGAGATGGGCGATGGAATCGACGGCGCGGTCCAGCAGCCCGCGATCATGCGAGACCAGGATCACGGCGCCGGAGAACTTGGCGATCCAGCCCTCGAGCCAAAGCGCGGCTTCGAGGTCGAGGTGGTTCGTGGGCTCGTCGAGCAGCAGCAGGTCCGGCTCCAAAAACAGCACCTGGGCGAGAGCCACGCGCATTCGCCAGCCGCCGGAGAACTCACTGATCTTGCGCGCCTGCGCCGCGGCATCGAAGCCCAGCCCCGCCAGCACGATCGCGGCGCGGGCGGGGGCCGATTCAGCACGGATGGCGATCAGCCGGTCATGGACCTCGCCCAGCCGAATGCCTTCCGCCGTGTCGGCCTCGACCAGCAGCGACGCGCGTTCGGTATCCGCCGAGAGCACGACCTGCAAAATGCTGTCCGGGCCGGACGCCGCCTCCTGCGCCACATGCCCCATTCGGGCGCGGGCGGAAAAATGGATCTCGCCGCCATCGACCTGCAGCTCGCCGGTGATCGCCTTGAGCAGCGTGGATTTCCCCGCGCCGTTTTTGCCCACCAGGCCCACCTTGTGCCCAGCGTCGATCTGCAGCGAGGCCCCGTCCAGCAAGGCTCGGCCGGCAACGCGGATGGTGAGGTCTCGGAGGGCCAGAATTGTCATGCGCGGCTTCTAACAGCGCACGCGCGAAGAAACACCCCTCACGCGGCGCGCAGCACCCGCCCGGCCACGGCATCGAGCTTCCCCATCAAGGCAGGGTCGCGCTGCTCGGGCGCGGTGATGATCGCGTATTCCAAGGCGCGGTCGCATCCCGCCGGGCACGGCAGCCGCGGTCCGCCGAGGCCGGGGATGACAGCCTGCACCAGCGCGCGGGCCTTGTCGGCGTTGGAAAACAGCACCTTCACCACCTGGTCGACCGTCACGGCCTCATGGTCGGGGTGCCAGCAGTCGAAATCCGTCACCATCGCCACCGAGGCGTAGCAAAGCTCGGCCTCGCGGGCCAACTTCGCCTCGGGCATGTTGGTCATGCCGATCACCGAGCATTTCCAGGAACGGTACAGCTCGCTCTCCGCCTTGGTGCTGAACTGCGGGCCCTCCATGACCAGGTAGGTACCACCGCGGGTGACCGGCAGGCCAAGGTCGCGGGCCGCAACCTCCAGCGCATCGCCCAGGCGCGGGCAGGTCGGGTGCGCCACCGAGACATGCGCCACGCAGCCGGTGCCGAAGAAGGATTTTTCGCGCGCGAAGGTGC
>JAQGHV010000298.1 GCA_028288785.1 Rhodospirillales bacterium
ATTCCCGTGTCCTTCACCGACCAGCGCTTCCTGTCGCTGCCGCAGGACGGCTTGAGCCTGCGCCACTACGAGAACCTGTTCAGCTCGGCTCCGTGGCTCTCCGCCATCTGGCAGAGCGCTGTCATCGCGGTGGCCTCCACCCTGCTCGCGGTCGTCGCGGGGACGCTCTGCGCCATCGGGTGCTGGCGGATCGGCAATCGCTACACCGAGTGGTTGCGCGCGCTGATGCTGCTTCCATTGATCATCCCCTCGATCGTCTATGCGGTGGGGCTGTACCGTTACTTCGGCTGGCTCGACCTGCTCGGCACCTTCCTGAGCGTCGTGCTGGCGCATGGCGTGACCGGGATTCCCTACGTGGTGATCACGGTCTCGGCGGCGCTGTCATCCTTCGACCCGCGGCTGGAACAGGCGGCGCGCGGCATGGGAGCCTCGCTCTCGCAGACGCTGCGCTGGGTGATCCTGCCGCGCATCATGCCCGGCATCGCGTCGGGCGCGATCTTCGCCTTCATCCATTCCTGGGACGAGCTGGTGATGGTGCTGTTCATCGCGAGCCGCAACATCATCACCCTGCCACGCAAGATCTGGGACGGCATCAACGAGAATGCGGACCCGACGATGGCGGTGGTGGCGGTGCTGCTGATCGCGCTGACGCTGAGCCTGCTGCTGATGGACGGCGCTCTGCGCAAGCGGCGCGCGGTGTGAGAACGGCGCACCGTGCCAGCCGCCGAATTGCTCCTTTTTGCGATCTTCAGCGACACGCCACTCAGGCCACGAAGCTGCCGAACCGCTCACGCAGGATCCGCAGCGCGAGGCCAGGCCGCACGAGCTCGGGTGCCTCCGGCATCAGGCTGCCTTCGGCGCGTGCCTGCGGCTTTGCATGAGCGGCTGGATGCGGGTGCCGGACTGCTCCAGGCCAATAGGGCAGTCTTGACAGGTTGAATTCATTTCAGGGTTGTCGCTGCCCCTGGACGCAACCTGCCTGAGCGTGAATGGTGCGGCCCAGACGGAGGACGCACCTAATGAATCGAGCCATCCTAGGCGTCACGCACAGCCCGCCCGGCTTCATCGTGCCGCCCGGCGCCTGCGACTGCCACACGCATGTCTTCGGCCCGGCGGCACGCTTCGGCTTCACCCCGCAGCGCCTCTACACGCCGGGCGACGCGCTGGTCGAAGATCTCTTCGCGCACCAGCTCGCACTCGGCCTCGACCGCGTGGTGATCGTGCAGCCTAGCACCTACGGCACCGACAATTCAGCGACGCTGTGGGGCATGCGGGCGCTGGGCCCGAAACGGGCACGGGGCGTCGCGGTGATCGGTCCCGAGACCTCTGATGCGGCACTTGCGGAGATGCGGACCGCTGGCATTCGTGGCGTGCGGCTGAACCTGCAGACCGCGGGCCAGAACGACCCCGTAGCCGCCCGCGCCATGCTCGCCGAAGCGGCGGCGCGCGTCGGGCCGCTCGGCTGGCACATCCAGGTGTTCACCAACCTCGCGATGATCGAGGCGCTGGCCGCCGATTTCGCCGCGCTCGGCCTGCCCTTGGTGATCGACCACATGGGCGCGTCGCGGGCGGAACTGGGCCTTGGGCAGCCAGGATTCGCAGCGCTGGTGAAGCTGATCGGGGATGGCCACGCCCATGTGAAGCTCTCCGCACCCCATCGCATCTCCAGCCTGCCTGGCTATCCCGACGTGGCGCCGATCGCGCGCGCGCTGATCGCGGCCAATCCGGCGCGCATGCTCTGGGGCAGCGACTGGCCGCATCCAGGCGGTTCCGCGCGCGGCCAGACGGATCTCGCCACCATCGAGCCTTTCCACGGCGAGGATGATGGCCTTGGGCTCGCGCGGCTGGCCGGCTGGGCAGATCACGAGCAGGCGCTGCTGCAGGCGATCCTGGTCGACAATCCCGCGCGGCTGTACGGGTTCTAGGCCATGCACCGCCGTGCCCTGATCGCCGCCCTCGCAGCCCCCGCCATCCTGCATGCGCAGGAGCCCTGGCCGGCGCGCCAGCCGCGCATCATCATCCCCTTCGCGGCCGGGGGCCCGCAGGACCCGCCGGCGCGCATCATCGCGGAGAAGCTCGGCCAGCGCATGGGCGTGACCTTCATCGTGGAGAACCGCCCCGGCGCCGGGGGTGGCTTGGGCGCGCAGCAGGTGGCCAATGCGGCGCCGGATGGCGGGACGCTGCTGTTCATCTCCTCCTCGATCGCCATCATCCCGACCCTGCAGGCGGCGCTGCGCTTCGACCCGGTGCGCGATCTGGCGCCGCTCTCCCTGGTCTGCGACGTGCCGGCCGCGCTCGTGGTGCGCGCGGAGTCACCCTTCCGCTCGCTGGCGGAACTGCTCGCCACGGCGCGCGCGGCACCGGACCGCTACACCTATGCCTCGGGCGGCGTCGGCTCGGCCAACCATTTGGCGGGGGCCCTGTTCGCCGCACTCGCGGGGATCGAGCTGACCCATGTTCCCTATCGCGGCATCGCCCCCGCGATGACCGCCATCTATGCCGGGGAGATCGATCTCGCCTTCGGCTCCACGCTGGAGGTCCTGGCACATGCGCAGCAGGGCCGCGTGCGCATGCTCGGGACCTCGCTGACGGAGCGGCTGCCGGAGACACCGGACGTGCCTGCCGTCGCCGAACAGGTGCCTGGCTATGCCGCGCCGAACTGGTTCTCGATGTTCGCGCCAAAGGGCATGGCGCCGAACCTCACCGCGCGGCTGATCGCGGAGCTCGGTGCGCTGAGGAATGATCCCGACCTTAGGGCGCGCCTTGCCGTGGGGGCGGCGCAGATGCGTCTCGATGGGCCGGAGGTTCTAGCGGCGCGGCTGGCCGATGATGTCGGCAAGTGGCGCGGATTGATCGAACGGGTCGGTATCCGAGCGGAGTGAGCGTCATGGAACTCCCGTGATCTTGGCGCGTTGTTGAAGGCCATCAACCGTGGAGCCGCATGATGAAAGTTATCGCCCTGCTTGTTGCCCTCGCCGTGCCGCTGGCCGGCTGCGTCAGCTTGTCGAGCTCGAACCCGCCACCCCCGCGTGAGACGGTGATCGTTCCCCGCTGAGGCTTGCCGAGCGGCCGCCCAGCGCGCGGGCGGCCGCCATCACCTGCGCTGCGAGGACGATGCCGTTAGGGTTTATCGGCAGTCCTGCGGCGCGGAGCGCGTCCGCCGTCCAAGTATTGCAGGTATAGGTGGCCGCGTAGCGCAGCCGGGTCGCGTAGAAAAGGCTGCCCTGGTAGGGTCCGGGAGCGATCGGCTGGGTCGCTTCCATCTGCTCGTCGAGAAACGCCAGCAATGCGGCGCGGCCAGCCGGCGAAACGCTCAGTGCCACCTGCTCATCGTCGGCGAAGGCGCGCTCCGGAGGGCTTGGCAGGCCGGTCACCAGCAGCGCGGCCGGGCCGCCGAACAAGGCGCTCAGCATAGGAAGCGGGCCGCGGGCGTCCTCGGCGAAATACCCGCGGTCGCCGAACCCGATGGAGAGCCAGAGCGCACCTGGAAATGCCTGAACCACGGTCGCGAGCCGAACCGGAAGCGCGCGTGCTTCAAAGGCGACATCCGTGTGCCAGCTTCGGTGCACCACGCTCACCGTCTCGGTGCGTGCGGAATCTGTCGGCACCGCGGAGATCGGTGGATCGATCCGGCTGCAGGCGAGCAGCGGCATGGTCGCCAGCACAGCGCGTCGCGTCGGTCCGGCCATCATGCACTTCCTATGAACCGGGCACCGAAGCGGATGCACGCCATTCCACCGCCGGCATTTCCGCTGGCGCCCGGCTGCCCATATGATGGGGTCAAGCGCTGCGGAAATGAACCGTGCGCAGGGAGGGACGGCCATGCTGAGCGATGATCCGCACCATGCCGCGACCACGTGGCTCGCAGACTTCAACACGGCGCTCGGCGTCGGCGATGCCAGGGCCGCGGCCGCCCTGTTCCGGCCTGATGGGCATTGGCGCGACCTTCTCGCCTTCGGCACGGATTTCACCACCGTCAGCGGCGCGGCCGCCATCGAGCGACGCCTTGGCGAAACACTGCCCCGCACCCGACCGCGCGACCTGCGCCTCGACCCCAAGCGAACCCCACCCCGCCATGTAATCCGCGCCGGGGAAAACGTCATGGAAGCGATCATCGCCTTCGAGACGGCAACCGGCCCCGCCAACGGCGTGCTGCGCCTGGTGCAGACCGCGGAGGGTCCGCGGGCCTGGACGTTGATGACGGCGCTCGATGGCCTTCACGGCCAGTCGGAAGGCGCCCCCGACAACGTCCACGGCACGCGGCAGTTCAGCGGCGACAACTGGCTCGACCGGCGCGAAAAGGCACGCGCCTATGCCGATCACGACCCGGCCGTCATCGTCGTAGGCGCGGGCCAGGCGGGGCTGGCGATCGCCGCCCGCCTCGGTGCGCTCGGCGTCGACACGCTGGTGATCGACCGCCATGCCCGCATTGGCGACAATTGGCGCAAGCGCTACCACGCGCTGACGCTGCACAACGAGGTGCACGTCAACCACTTCCCCGACATGCCGTTTCCGCCGACCTGGCCCGTCTATATCCCCAAGGACAAGCTCGCCAACTGGTTCGAAGCCTATGCCGAGAGCATGGAGCTCAATGTCTG
>JAQGHV010000302.1 GCA_028288785.1 Rhodospirillales bacterium
AACCCAAACCCTACCAAGGATCACCGCGGTGACCGCCCGCACGGGGCGCTTCGCTAAGCTTCGCCAGGGGCTCCGCTACGCGCCCCGTGCTCTACCGCTCCTACACCACCACCCGGGACACGACCGCTCTGTGGATCGGCCGCGCAGTCTTATCTGCACGACCGAGGACTACGAGACGTACCCAGAGACGCACCCACAGCTTCTCGACAAGGTGGCCAGCCTTCTTACTGAAAACACAATCCTATTTGTTGGCTATGGACTGGGTGACGAGCATGTCAGGGCGCTGCTCTCGCGCATTCGTCGGACGCGTGGGCCCTGGGCTCGGCGAGCCTATGCCGTCGGGAGGTATGACGAGGTTCGGACCAGGCTGCTCTCCAGTCGTGACATTGAGGTGATAAACGGTGACGCTGACATGTTTCTATCCAGCCTGGCGACCGAAGTGGCCCCCGCGTTCCGAGCTTAAAACGAAATATTCGATAAGCGGGTGGGCTGCTGCTGGTTCAGCGTTGTAGCGTCCCACCGCGTTAGGCGGCGTTTCGCGCCCCATCCCGCCAGCCGCACGGCCGTTGCCCGGCTCTTGCCTTCCAACGCGTGGGTAACGGCAAACATTCGCCCGGCAGCCGCGCACTCCGGCTCCATGCGCCAGTTGGAGCCTGCTACGATGGTCGGCGACGCGCCACCGACGAGCCGGGGCGCATCGCCTCCTCGACCAGCACCAGGTTCTGCTCCGTCGTCCAGCGGCGCCACCGCTGCACCACGCTGATCACCTCACTCCGCTGGCCGTCCGGCAACGCCCGTACCCTACGCGTAAGGGCGACAGCAGACATCGGCGCCGCCCGGCAGCTGAGCAGGTCAGCCGATCAGACCACCGTGCCGCAAGGCAGCCGAAGGAGCACGCTTACCGACAAGGCGGAAGCGCCGGAAAAGCACCATGAAGCCGGCCCGAAAGTATTCTAAAACGGGCACTAAGAAGATCCGGAAAAGCACACTGGCATTTATCCTTCGTTATGCGGTTTTACTAACTTCACCGCACTCATACTTACTAACTTCACCGCACGTGCACTTATTAACTTAAACCGCACGCGCACGAATGTGTTACTAAGTCGGTATTTAGTTGTGATCGCCTTTCTTCGCGCGCAAAGGTTTGATTGACGTCATTGTGCGTCCAATGACAATAAGGGAGGTAGGCATGAGTAATGGTGAAGGCGATCTAAGTACTTCAAACAACCCGAAGAAGGCCGTCGGAGGCTCGGGCAGTGAGTCGGGGCTTGAGACTAGCGAGGCTGATGGCGACGGTATTGCTTCTTCTTCTGTTCAGTCGACCGGCCCCCAAAATTTGGACGACGAGGTTGCCAGTACGGGCGGTGGGGCCGCGGCGCCCAGCGAGACTGGCGAGACTGGCGAGACGGGTGAAGCAAGCGCCGAGGTCGAATATGCGGAGGCCACGTCTGACAAATTGGCATCTGAAGCGGGCGAAGAGTCCGCGGAGGCCGATCTTGAGTCGATTGTGGGTTACGAGCGCCACGAGGTCGGGGAGTCTAGCGAATCTGCCGAGTCGGGCGAGAGCCTGCAGGAGGCAGGAGCCGCGCTGGAAGGCCAAGGGGAGAGTGGGCAGACGGAGTTCGCCTTCCTGGCGGCGCTCGTCCCAATGCTCATTTCGAACATCGGACCACCGCTCGCGAAATTGGTGTTAGGGCGGCTGTCGAAGCGGGCACAGCGCCGTGTGCGTCGGATCGCTTCCGTAGCCGGCCCGGCCGTTAGCACCATAGCCGGAGGCCGCGGCGGAGCCCTGGGCAACATCGCGAACGTGGCCCGTATGCTCGTGAGTGCTACAAAGAAACCGGGCGCTGAGAGCGGAGCGGAGGTCGACGAAGCAGTCGCAAGCGAGGCTGTTGCTGCGCTGGAAGTTATCATTGGCCGCGACGACCGCGTTCGCATTACGCCGACGACGAAGGTGCCCTGGAAGCGGTTTTGCGCGCTCCGAATTACTTTCCCCAGTGGTCGCACCTTCCGCGGCTCAGGTTCGCTGATCAGCTCGCGTGCCGTGGTGACGGCGGGTCACTGCGTCTTTATGCGCGCTGAAGGCGGATGGGCGCGATCGGTCGAGGTAATTCCGGCCATGGACGGACCAACTCGGCCCTATGGCTCGGCTACGTCGTCCAATCTGCGCTCGGTCGTTGGATGGACCACGAGCCAGAAGCCAGAGTACGATTATGGTTGCATAATCTTGCCGCAAGGCGCGTTCGGTGGACGGAACCTGGGTAGGTTCGGGTTTGCGGCTCTGAGTCCGTCGGTCATGCTAGCAATGCCCGTTGTTTTGGCGGGCTATCCGGGCGACAAGCCATTTGCTGAACTGTGGGGCATGAGCCGTAAAATAAAAAGAATTACGCCACGAACACTTGTCTACGATATCGATACGGTTGGCGGGCAGAGCGGGGCACCGGTCTACCTGAAGAGAAGCGGCAAACGTTATATCGTAGGCATCCACAACTATGGTGCGGCAAGCGGCAACTCGGCAACTCGAGTAGTGCCGTCGGTCTACCAGCGCCTGCTCGCATGGAGCCAAATCACCTGAGTCTTAGCGAAGGGCCGCGCCCTGGTGAAGCCCGCGGCCCTTCGACGCAGGATGAAAATCATGACGGAACGAATCCAGGGCCGAGTGATAGCAAGCGGCGGGCGCCCAGTTCCCGGAGCTTCGGTGATCATCGCCAGCGGCCCCGGGTCTGTTCCGGACATCGCTGCCGAAACCAACGAGCACGGTGAATTCGCTCTGAGCGGCTTACACCCGGGCACTTACATTTTACGAGCTTCCACTCCGGATGGAAGGCAAGGCGAGGCCTTGGCGCGACTGCCATCCGCAAATCGGCTCGAGATCCAGGTCGGGATAGATGAGTGGAGCACGTCTGAGGAGGACGGGAGTACCCTAGATGACGGAGAGGAAGATAATGGAGAGGAGCAGTGATTCTGCAAGGCGAGAATAGCCAGCCAGTTCTGGCCTTCGGACAAGTCAAGCGGCAGTTTGGCGTTCGTGTTAAGCTTGGTTCTGATTGTCGGGTGATCGCCAACTGCCTGTAGCAGCCACGGATAGATCCGGTGCTGCCGATGCGGAACCGTAGTGCGCGGGCGCCGGTAGATCCGACCAGCCCCATCTTGGCCATCAGCCGTCGGATCGTTCGTATTGTGGGTGCCTTCGTCAACGACACAAGCTCCCCCGAGCACGAAACCGTGACCTTGCTCAACACGGCGGACGTTCCCGTCGACCTCGCGGGTTGGGCGATCCTCGACCGCGCCAAGCATCGCCAGCTGCTCGAAGGCAGCATCGGCGCCAGCCAAACGCGCAAGATCGCGCTGGATGGCACTGTATCGAACGCCGTCCAGCTCTCCAACAAGGGCGGGCTGACCACCCTGGTGAACGCCGAAGAAGTCAAGGTTCACGGCGTCTCCTAGACCGCCGAGCAGGCTCGCCAGCCCGGCCACACCATTCTGTTCCAGCAGTAGCCACGCCGATCGCCGCGTAGGAGGGGACATGCGGACGCACCACTCGAAGGACGGGCTGACCGTCAACGCTGTCGCCGGCGCCCATGTCGTCCTGCTCGGCTGGACGATCGGGGAGACAAATCGCTTCGGCCTGCGCGGGTTCGCCGTCCGCCGCACTGATCACGCGGAGGGGGAAACTTACTGGATGAAGGGCACCAAAACCTTCAAGTCGGTCAATCCCTCTCCAGCACCCGGAGAGCAGTTCTCAAGCCTGTTCCACCCATTCCAAACCTTTCAATGGGCCGACTACACTGCAAAGCCCGACCGCGACTACGACTACGAGATCGTCTCCCTTTATGGCGACCCGGCGGCCATGACCCGCGGTGCCTCCCTCACGCTCACCGTTCACACCGAGTCCGTGACCGGCCCCGACCACAGCGTCTTCTTCAACCGCGGCTCTCCTGCCAGCCAGGAATACAGCCGCCGATTCCAGGACAAGCCACCCTCGGTGGCCGGCCCTGGCGCCTACACATGGCTCTCGCGCGGCCTGCTCGAAGGCATCCTCGACTTCATTGCCCGCGCCGAGGGCCATAACTGGAGCTTGAAGGGTGCCTTCTACGAGTTTCAATGGCCCGCCGTGCTTGATGCCCTCGCCGCCGCCCAGGCCAGAGGCGCCGAGGTCTCGGTCGTGTTCGACGACATCGCCAACGCGACCGGACCGGCACAAAAGAACAAGGACGCCATCGGGAGGGCCAATCTCGACGCGCTCTGCATCCCGCGCACACACGGGACGCTGATGCACAACAAGTTCCTTGTCCTCAGCCGCGGCCAGACCCCGGTCGCGCTGCTATTCGGCTCCACCAACCTGACGGAGAACGGCATCTTCGGCCACGCCAACTGCGCCCATGTCGTCGAGGGTTCCGAACCCGGGGCCACATACCTGAAATACTTCGAAGTGCTTGCGGCCGATCCGCCGACCACCCGTGGTTCCCACTTCAAGGCCGACAACGTCGCTGCCACCCCGGCACCCGCTCCCCTGCCCGCCCATGCGACGGTCCCGGTGTTCTCGCCCCGTCCCAAGCTCGAAGCCCTCGACTGGTATGCTGATCTTGTCGGCAGGGCGAAGAGCGGTGTCTTCATGACCTTCGCCTTTGGCATGCATCCTCTCTTTGCGGACGTCTACGCCAGGACCGATGGCACGCTGCGCATGGCGCTTATGGAAAAGGAGTGGAACGGTCAGAACAAGGATGCGCAGATTGCCCGGATACGCGCGCTCCAGGTTCTCCCCAATGTCGTTATCGCGGTCGGCAACCGCATTCCGTTGAACGGCTTCGACCAGTGGCTTGGGGAGCTCGACCGGATCAGCAATAAGGTGCACGTCCGCTGGGTGCACACCAAGTTTGCCTTGATTGACCCCCTGTCGGACGATCCCATCGTCATTACCGGCTCCGCAAATTTCAGCAAGGCCAGCACCGACACCAACGACGAGAACATGCTCGTGGTCCGGGGAAGCACCCGTGTCGCAAACATCTATATCGGCGAGTTCTTTCGGCTCCATTCGCATTACGCGTTCCGCCAGGCCGTCGCGATCTTCATGCAGCAGCATCCCGGCGCCTCGCCCAGCGACTTCAACGTTCGCTTCCTCGACGAGGACCGCGACTGGACCGCTGACTACTTCACCCCCGGCGACCGCAATGGTCGCTTTGTGCGCCGGCTCTACTTTTCCGGTTCATGACTCTGTCACAGGTGTAGGTCGTGACTCCTCCGGATCCCTCCTTCAGCGAGGCAGCACCATAGGGCTTACCTCGTTCATCGAAGCGGAACATGTGTCAACGCCGGTTGAAAATTCGCGGATCCGCCAGGCCCAGGCCGAGAAAGCGCATGAACGACAGCTGTCCTTGATCAGATACTCGCACCGCGCGTCCGACAGCACGGAGGCGAGCAGCAGGACCTTGAACATCAGCACGTGATCGAAGGCGGGGCACCCCTCGCTGCTATCCGATCAAGTAGCGAGACGCGGTTTCCCAGTCATACACCTGCAAATACCCCTCAGATGCTGCGTAGGGCTCCGAAGATCGGTGACTTTGCTCCGCACCGTATACAATTCAGGTGGGTTCGTGCCACCCAGATCAACAAAGAGATTGAATTAAACTTTAGCGAAGATATATTGATAGTGTCACTACAAGAGATCTCCGGTTGGAGTGCTAAGTCACTTCTGCAAGCTGCAATCCTTACCGGTCGTCTCGCATTGGCTGAAGGCAGGCAAGCGCTCGAATTAGCATTGCCAGGTGGCGCGTGGCTAAGGCCCGTTAGCGCTTGAGCCAGTCGAGCGCGGCGGCGAGGCAGAGCACGCCGAGGAAGGACCTGGCTGTTTTCTCGTAGCGGGTGGCCACCGCGCGCCACTCCTTTAGCCGCGCCCAGAGGTT
>JAQGHV010000305.1 GCA_028288785.1 Rhodospirillales bacterium
GGCGAGCAGCAGATGCTGGCGATCGGGCGCGCGTTGATGGCGCGACCAAAGCTGATCCTGATGGACGAGCCGTCGATGGGCCTGTCGCCGATCCTGGTGAAGGAAGTGTTCGGAATCATCCAGCGCATCAACCGCGAACTCGGCGTGACCATCCTGCTGGTCGAGCAGAATGCGCGCATGGCGCTCTCCGTCGCGAGCCATGGCTATGTGATGGAGCAGGGCAAGGTGGTGCTGGACGGCACCGCCGCGGAGCTCGCGGACAATGAGGATGTGAAGGAATTCTACCTCGGCGGCCACGGCGCTGAGCGGAAGAGTTTTCGCGGGCTGAAATCCTACAAGCGTCGGAAGCGGTGGCTATGAGCGACCATTACGACGCCCTGGAAACCCGCAGCGCCGACGCGCGCGCGGCGGCGCTGAGCGAGGCGCTGCCGCGCCAGATCGCGCATGCGATGGCGAACACCACGCATTATGCGGCGCTGTTCGCCGGTTTGGACGCCGGTGATATCCGCGACGAGGCGGCACTGGCGCACCTTCCCGTGACACGCAAATCCGCGCTGATCGAGGCGCAGGGGACGCACCCTCCCTTCGGCGGCATCGTCGCCACGCCGATGGCGCAGCTGGCGCGCGTGTTCATCTCACCTGGCCCGATCCATGAGCCGGAAGGCGCCGCCCCCGATTACTGGCGCTTCGCCCGCGCGCTCTTCGCCACCGGCTTTCGCGCTGGCGAGTTGGTGCACAACTGCTTCGCCTATCACTTCACCCCCGCCGGCAGCATGTTCGAGAGTGCGGCGCGCGCGCTCGGCTGCCCGGTGTTTCCCGCCGGCACGGGCAGTACCGAAGCGCAGGCGCGCGCGGTGGCGCAGCTGCGTCCCGCCGGGTACGCTGGCACGCCGGAATTCCTCAAGGCGATTCTTGAGAAGGGCGACGAGCTGGGGCTCGATCTCGGCTCCATCCGGCGCGGGCATGTCTCGGGCGGCGCCTACCTGCCAGGGCTGCGCGCCTGGTACGCGGCGCGCAGCCTGACGGTGTTGCAGAGCTACGGCACCGCCGACCTCGGCCTGATCGCCTATGAGAGCGAGGCGCGCGAGGGGCTGATCTCGGAGGAGGGCGTCCTGATCGAAATCGTGCGCCCCGGCACCGGTGATGTCGTGGCCGATGGCGAGGTCGGCGAGGTGCTGGTGACCAGCTTCAACCCGGTGCACCCGTTGATCCGGTTCGCGACCGGCGACCTGTCCGCGATCCTGCCGGGTGCCTCGCCTTGCGGCCGCACGAACCGCCGCATTCGTGGCTGGATGGGCCGCGCCGACCAAGCGACGAAAGTGCGCGGCATGTTCGTCAGGCCCGAGCAGATTGCCCAGGTTCTGGCAGATGTGCCGGGCGTGGGGCGCGCGCGGCTGTTGATCAGCGCCGCCGAAGGGCGTGACCAGATGGAGCTTCAGGTCGAGGCGATGAACGCCTCCGTGGCGCCGATGCTTGAGGCGGCACTGCAGGCGCGAACGAGGCTTCGTGGGAGTGTCGTGATGGTGGCGCCGGGAACCCTACCCAACGATGGCCAGGTCATAAAGGATGCGCGGCCGGCGCCTTCGTAGGGCAACCGCTGCGGCCTGGACTGAGGGAAGGCTGGCGGTGACCTATTCGTCATCCCCTTCCCGGACCAGCAAACGCGCGGAGTGGTACGACGGCCCGCCCTACCGAAAGACCCTGCCGCTTCGGACGTGCAACGTGGTCCGGGCCGGTGTTCCTCCTCGACGGCGTATCGGAGGACCATCAATCGACGGACATCCTTCCGGATTGCCCCGCCCGGCGCGGCTCACCGCGCGGCATCGAGGAACGCGCGCAGCCGCGTCGCCGCGTCCTCGGTCGCGCCGGGGTCGTAGCCGAGGCGATGGCCGAAATAGATGCGCTCCCGCCCCGGCGCGTCGAAGGCGTGCGTGGCGCCGGGATAAACGTGGAGCGTGGCGGGTCCGCACTCCGGCCGCCAATCCGCCTGCAGTCCCACGCAGCGATCGGCCGGCGTCCAGTCATCGGCATCGCCAATAAGGGTCAGCAGGGGGCCCACCAGCGCTGCGCCGTTCCGCGGGCATCACGGGTAGAAGGCGACCGCCCGCGCGAAGGGCCGGGCGCCCAGGCGTTCGACCACCGCGCTGGACGCCACGAACAGCGCCGTGGTGCCGCCATGGGAGAAGCCGACCACGGAGACACGCGCCGGGTCCACGTCCGGGCGGCTCCGCAGGTAGGCCGCCGCGGCGAAGGCGTCCTCCGCCCGGAGGCGCGGCGGCACGCGCGAGGCATCCGGGCTGCGCGTCCCCGGCGCCACGCGCCCGGCCTCGCCGCATACATTGTCCACGCCGCGTGGCCCGAAGCTGTCCGGCACCAGCGCGGCGTAGCCCCAATCGGCAAGCCGGGCAGCCCAGCGGCGCACCGTCGGCGTGATCCCGGAACAGCCATGCAGGAGCACCACGGCGGGATGCGGCCCGTGGCCGACAGGTGCGTGGAGTGTTGCCATGGCGCCGCTGCCAGGCGGCCCTACAGCGCCGGGTCCGAAGGCGATCGGCTGCGCCCCGGCAGGTAGGATCCACCCGGCGAGCAAAATGAATGGCAGCAGACCGCGCGGCATCATGCGACGAACATAGCACGGCGCCGCGAGACCGGGTGGGGTAGGCAGCCTCCGCGAAGCAGAACAGACCGCCCGAGTAGGGAGGTCCGCGTCGCCTCGCTTTATCCCGTCGTCGCAGCGCTGGCCCGAGCGCTGACGGGGCCCTTCAGCCTACCAAAGTCGGATCGAACAATCAGCGCCCTACGGGACAGTCCACTCAGCTGTCC
>JAQGHV010000046.1 GCA_028288785.1 Rhodospirillales bacterium
GCCTCGCGGAACGCCCAGATCGTGTTGGCGTCCGGCACCGGGTCGGCCAGCCCCAGGCCGACAAAGCGCATGAACGACAGGCGATCCTTGACGAGGTATTCGCAGCGTTCGTCCGACAGTCCGTGCATCGCCTGCAGCAGCAGGATCTTGAACATCAGCAGGTGATTGAAGGCCGGCCGGCCGCCCTTCGTGCCGTCGGGGCGCGGCACGGCCTGCTCCAGTTCGACGCGGAACAGAGAAAAATCCACAAGCGCGGCGATCCGCTCGAGGTCATCGCCCTTGGCCGACAATTCTCGCAGCCGCTCCTCCACATCGAAGAACCCAGGCTGCCCTACCATCCCCATCCCCCGCGCCAATCCACGTCAGTGAATCAGCCAAAAGGCATCGGGGCGAGAGGTTTCTGGAGGGGGCCATTTGATGGAGTTCTGCGGCGCGCTTCCGGCTCAGCGCCGCAGGAAGTGGGTTCCGGTGGCTTCCATGACCACGACGCCGTCGGCCACCCGAGTCGCGGTGTGCCGCAGGATGGCAACGCCGAGTGGACGGCCGGAGCGCGACGGCTTCGTCTCCAACACCTCGGTGCGGATCGCGATGGTTTCGTTTGGTCGGAGTGGCGCGGGCCAGCACGTATCGATGCGGTTGCCGCCTTCGGAGATGGTACCGAAGACTCCACTGCCCATGATGCGCCCGAAGCTGGCCGACAGGGTATGTAGCCCGCTCGCGATGAGCTCCCCGAACATGCTTTCCTTGGCGGCGACGGCGTCGAGGTGGAAGCGCTGCGGATCGTAGAGGCTGGCGAAGGCGATGATGTCAGCTTCGGTGAAGCAGAGCGTGCCGAATTCGAAGACTTGGCCTGGCGTGAGCTCGTCGAGCGAAGTGAGGGGCGTCATGCGAGAAATTGCATGTCGCCATCGATCGCGAGTGCCTGGCCGCTGATGCTGCGTCCGAAGGGTGAGCAGAGGTACAGCGCCATGTTCGCGATGTCGTGCTGGGTGACGTAGGTGCGCAGCGAGTTGGCATGCAACAATTCCGCCTCCTTGTCGCGGAAGGCGACGCCTTCGACCTGGGCCTTGGCTTCAATGACGCGCCGAATGCGGTCGCCCGCGACCAGGCCGGGGAGGATGGCGTTGACGCGGATGCCTTCGGGCCCGAGCTCGATTGCCAGTGACTTGGTGAAGCCGATCACGCCCCACTTCGCGGCCGCGTAGGGGCTGCGCAGGGGAAAGCCGAAGCGCCCCGCCGCCGAGGAAAGGTTGATGATGGCGCCGCCGCCTGAGGCGCGGAGCGCCGGCACCGCGCGCCTGGCGCAGTGGAAGAAGCTCTCGATGTCGATCGCCATGGTGCGTTCGAGGTCTTCGGTGCGGACGTCCTCGACCCGTGCGGTGGGCCCCGCAATGCCGGCGTTGTTCACCATCACGTCGAGGCCGCCGAGATGCGCGACGGCGGCATTGACGAAGCCTTCGCAGGCGAGGGCATCGGCCATGTCCGCGGTCATGTGCGGGTGCGGGCAGGCGGCGAGGATCTGGGGGTCGACGTCGCAGACGAAGACCTTGGCACCGCGGGCGGCGAAGCTGTCGGCCATGACGCGGCCGATGCCACCGGCCCCGGCGCTGATCGCAACGCGCAGGCCGGAGAGGTCCACAGTGAGCGGAGTGGTGCAGGCGTCGATCATGGCGTTGCTCCTTTTTCCCATCGTCTGGTGCCCTGCGGTTCCGCGCAAGCTCAGTGTGCTGTGGACCGACCGGGCAGGGTGCCCAGGGCGGATACCTGAACCGTTCCCGTATCGGCCATTCGCGTCTAAGCTGCGCGCGGCTTTTGGGGTATGGGGATGGACATCAATCTCGGCTTGGGCATCGGTACCGTCATTTTCGTGGCGCTGCTCATCCTTGGGGTCGTGACGGCCGCCAAGGGCATCCGCACGGTGCCGCAGGGCGAGGTCTGGACCGTGGAGCGCTTCGGCGCCTTCACCTCGATCCTGCAGCCCGGGTTGAACTTCATCATCCCCTATATCGACAGCATCGGCCGGCGGGTGAACGTGCAGGAGCAGGTGCTCGACATTCCCGAGCAGCACGTGATCACGCGCGACAATGCGACGGTGCAGGTCGATGGCATCGTCTACTACCGCGTCATGGACGCCGCGAAGGCCGCCTATGCGGTGCAGGACCTGACCCAGGCGCTGCAGCAGTTGTCGATGACCAACATCCGCTCCGTCGTGGGCGAGATGGACCTCGACGCTACGCTGTCCGGCCGCGACCGGATCAACACCGCCCTGCTTACCATCCTCGACGGCGCGACCGAACCTTGGGGTGCCAAGATCAGCCGGGTCGAGATCAAGCGCATCGAGCCGCCGGAAAATCTCATCCGCGCGATGAACCTGCAGATGACCGCCGAGCGTGAGCGCCGCGCCACCGTCGCCAAGGCCGAGGGCGACCGGGAGGCCGAAGTGAAGCGCGCCGAGGGTGCCCGTTCCGCCGCCATCCTTGCCGCCGAGGGCCGCAAGGAGGCCGCGTTCCGTGACGCCGAGGCGCGCGAGCGTTCCGCCGAGGCGGAAGCGCGCGCGACCGAGATGGTGGCGAAGGTGGCCGCCGGCGCCGGCGTGCAGGCGCTGCAATACTTCATCGCCGAGAAATACGTGAAGGCGTTCGAGGTGCTGGCCGGCAACCCCGCGCAGAAGCTGGTGCTGGTGCCGATGGAGAGCACCGCCCTCGCCGGCGGCATCACCGCCGCGCTCGAACTGCTGCGCAACAGCGCCGAGGGCGGCCCCGCTCCGGCGCCACGGATGACGCCACCGCCAACGCCGCCGCGGCCGGGAACGCTCGGCGGGCCACCGCAAGGAGGTGGCGGTTCCGCCATGACGCCAGCCGCGCCGGGGTCGCCATGGACCCGGGGCTGATCTGGATCCTCGCCGGCTTGTTGATGCTGTTCGGCGAGTTGCTGCTGCCGGGGATTTTCCTGCTCTGGATCGGTCTTGCGACCATCGCGACCGGCCTGTTGGTGATGCTGCTCGATCCGACGTTCGGCACCACGGTGGTGATGTTCAACGTGCTGTTGCTGGTTGGCGTGGGGCTGGGCATCAAGTTCCGGCCCAAGACGCGCGGTCACCCGGCGGTGAACATGGCCAATTCCGGCCTGGTGGGACGCGCCGGCGTCGTGATCGCCGCCAGTCCCACGGGCCTACGCGTGCGCATCGGCGACAGCGACTGGCCGGCGCGCCTGCCGCGCGATGTCGAGTCGACGGCCGAGGGCGCCAGCATCCGTGTCGAAGCGGTCGACAACATGACGCTGGTGGTGCGCCCGCTCAGCCCTTGAGGGTTCAGCCCTCGGACGACTTATGGGAATGCCACGAAGTACTGACGCGTGCCGAGCGCCTGACCGGGCGCCGCCGGTGGTAGTCCGGCGAGCCGGGCGCGCGCCCGGCGCTTGAGGGCGCAGAAAATTTCAAAGGTCATTTTGCATGACCGCTGATTTGAGCACCGAGCCGGTCCACCACCGCGAGCACAAAGACGCCCATGATGAACATCCCGTGCAGGGCCAGCGCCCAGGTGATATCCCGGTCGCCATAGCCCTCCACCCATGGAGACCTGCAGCAGGTGGATCGAGGAGATCGCGGCGATCGCCGTCGCCAGCTTCAACTTGAGGTTGCCTGCGTCGATCTAGGTCGCCCACGCAAACCTGGAGGTGCCCTCGTCATTGGTGAGCCTGCTGACCAGGCTGTCCCAGCTCGACACCGCGACCATGACGATCAGGGAGACAGCCAGCGCGGCATCCAGCAAATGTACGACGCCAGGCAGGAACACGCTGTCATCCGGCTCGAACAGTTCCCCCGCGAGCTTCGCGAGATTCCAGACGAAGCGCACGGCATAGAGCGCCAGGGCGGCAGCGAGCCCGACGAGGAACACCGCCGTCAGCCACCGCGCGGCAAGGTTTCTCAAGCGCGGCCTACATGGCATGATCCCATATCGGCCGCGTCGCATACACCAGCCGGCGCCGTGCCTGAATACGGAAGGATGTGGCTGCCGATGCAACGCGGGAACCGGGCGTGAAGCTGCCGCGTGCCACCGCCGTGCCGGCCTGGTTCACGCCTCTGTTGCTTACACTTGCTTTTGCAGGCTTGGTCGCGGCCGCCGTCGCGGACCGGAACGCCTGGGCGCCGCCGGGGTGGGCAATAGCGCTCGCCGCGGCCGGTCTCGGCGGGCTGCACTTCTTGATGCCGCGCGGCCTCCACTTCGCCATCGGTACCACGGCGGGCCTCGGCACCTACATGGCACTGTTCGTTGTCATCGGCCGCGCTGCCTTCCCCCATGCCGAGGCCTGGTCGATGGGACCGGCCTTCCTGGCGCCGGTCGGCGGCTTTCTCGGCGCCTTCCTGATGCAGCGGCGCCGCCTGAGGATGATCGCCGAACGCGCGGGGCCCGTGGACCTGCGCCACCTCCGCCGCATGGGGCGCTGGCTGGTGCCGGCCTTCCTGGTGGCGGCCTGCTGCATGGCCTTCCCTGTCAACCGCCTCTCGGCCGCGATGCAGGGCGTCGCGCTGATCACAGGCATGGCGGCGATCGGCGTGATCGTCGCCGCGTCCATCCAGGGGGTCGTCCTGCTCCTGGTCGATGCTGCGACAATCCTTGAAGCTTTGGGCAAGCGGCTCGCCGTCGTCGCCGTGCCGATGGTGGCCTTCACCATGGTCTACCTGATCCTGGTCGTCGCCTTCGGCGCCGTCTACCGCATCGCCGACGACCTCTCGCGCGAGCCACTGTTTCATATCTCCGGCGCAAGCCGCTGGCTGGCCTTTCCCGAGGCGCTGTATTTCAGCATGGTGACGCAGGCGACGGTTGGCTACGGCGACGTGACGCCGCATGATGACGGGGTACGATTGCTGGCCGCGGCGCAGGTCATGCTCGGCCAGCTTCTGCTGCTGTTCGGCTTCTCGGAGCTGATGCGTGGCCGCAGCGAGCCGAAGCCAGGCCGCCCCGATGCCGCCGAACCTCCGGCGCATCCCCGCCGCAATCGTTCGGCAGAGTAGGACTATCGGTGCAAAGGGTGCGTAAGATGGCGGCTTCCTACTGGCGCGGCAAACGAGTTCTGGTGACGGGAGGGGCCGGGTTCCTCGGCGCCGGGCTGTGCCACGCGCTCGTCGGCCTCGGCGCCCGCGTGATCGCGCTCGACGCCATGATGCCCGACGGCGGCGCCAACCCCGCCAACCTCGAAGGTGCCGGTGTCCTCCTCGTGCGCGGCGACCTCCGCGATGCGGAGCTGCACTCCCTGGCCCAGGGCTGCGATGTGCTCTTCAACATGGCGGCGCAAACCAGCCACATGGGTGGCCAGCGCGACCCCGTCGCCGATATCGGCATCAACGCCGTGGCCCAGGTGCGCCTCATCCAGGTGATGCGCGAAGTCGCCCCCAAGGCAGCCGTCGTCCACGCCTCCACCCGCCAATTCTACGGCCGCCCGCAATACCTCCCCGTCGACGAAAAGCACCAGGTCAACCCGCCCGACGCCAACGGCGTTTCCAAATGGGCCGGCGAGCAATACTGGCTGCTCGAAAGCCGCGTCCACGGCCGCCCCGTCGTCTCCCTGCGCCTGACCAACTGCTACGGCCCCCGCCTCCGCATCAAGGATGCCCGCCAGACCTTCCTCGGCATCTGGCTCCGCCGCGTCATCGAGAACGACCCCTTCGAAGTCTGGGGCGGCGAACAACTCCGCGATCTCACCTACCTCGACGACGTCGTCGACGCCTTCCTCCGCGCCGCCGAACAAGCCGCATCGCCCCAGGTCATGGGCCAAGTCTTCAACCTCGGCGGCAGCCCCCCCATCCGCCTGATCGACCTGGCCGACCGCCTCATCGCGGCAAACAACGGCATCGGCAGCTACGAGAACAAGGAATTCCCCGCCGACCGCGCCCAGATCGACATCGGCAGCTACGCCGCCGACGACCGCGCCTTCCGCGCCGCCACCGGATGGTGGCCGCGCACCGACATCGACGAAGGCCTGCGGCTCTCGCTGGAATGGTACCGCGCTCGCCTGGGGGATTACCTGTGAAGGGTGGCACGGACGGCAGAATGGGGGCGCTGCCCCCAAACCCCCGCCGGAGATCGCGCCGATCCCCGGGCCCCTGCATGTGTGATTCTTGGTTTGGGAGGGGCGGGTTTTGCTGTGGGGCCGGCTTGGGGAGAGGGGCGCATGTAGCAGCTTCCATCCAGGGCCATCACGTGGCGCGCCCCTCTCCCCAACCCGGCTCGCCTCCGGCGAGACTCACACCTTCTTCAACCCAGGACCAACAAATCCGTGTCCAGGGGCCCGCAGGCTCCTGGTGGGGGTATGGGGGCAAAGCCCCCATGCTTTCTTCGCCCACTCTCCACAGGACATCCTCCCGATGAACGCGAGCACTCTTCCAGTGATTCCCCAGGCCGATCCGGGCGCCGGGTATCGGGCGCACAAGGAGGCCATTGATGGTGCGGTGGCGCGCGCCTTGTCGTCCGGCTGGTACATTCTCGGCAAGGAGGGCGAGACGTTCGAGCGCGAGTATGGGGCGTGGCTGGGCGAAGGAATGCGGGCGGTCGGGTGTGCGAACGGCACCGATGCGCTGGCGCTCATTTTGCGGGGGTTGGACATCGGGCCAGGTTCGACGGTGGTGACGGTGAGTCACACGGCGGTGGCGACGGTTGCGGCGATCGAGATGGTGGGTGCGACGCCGCTGTTGGTGGACATCGACCCCGAGCATTTCACGATGGACCCGGAGGAATTGGTCGCCGTGCTGGAGGACCCGCCGCCGGGCCTGCCGCCGATTCGCGCGGTCATCGCCGTGCACATCTATGGGCAGCCATGCGACCTGATGCCGATGCGTGCGGCGTGCGACCGCGAGGGCGTGGTGCTGATCGAGGATTGTGCCCAGGCGCATGGGGCGCGGCTAAATGGGCGGATGATCGGCACCATCGGTCATGCGGCGGCGTTCAGCCTGTATCCGACCAAGAACCTGGGTGCGCTGGGCGATGGCGGCGTGCTGGCGACGCCCGACGCGGCGCTGGCGACTCGCATCGCGGCGATTCGGCAGTATGGCTGGCACGAGCGCTACATCAGCTCCGAGGTCGGCGTGAACAGCCGGCTCGACGAGGTGCAGGCGGCGATCCTGCGGGTGCGTCTGCCGCTTTTGGATGGCGGAAACGCGCGCCGACGCGCGATCGCCGATGCCTATGATCGGGCGCTGGCGGGTGGACCCTTCACCGCACCGCAGCGGCGCGGTGATGTGGAGCACGTCTTCCACCAATACGTGCTGCGCAGCGAGGATCGGGCGGCGACTCAAGCGGCGCTGAAGGCGCAGGGCATCGGCACCGGCATCCACTATCCGGTGCCCGTGCATTTGCAGGGCGCCTACAAGGACCGAATCCCGCTCGGCCCCGCCGGCTGCGCGGAGACGGCCCGCGCGGCGGGTGAGGTGTTCTCCCTGCCGATGTATCCGGAGCTGACCGATGCTCAGGTGGAGCGCGTCTGCGAGGGGCTGCGGAGCCTGGGGCGCTGACCGCTCCAGCAGCCGTCGGCTTTGGGACCGCAAACGCGGGCCGCAAGCCCGAGCGGCTACCGCTGATCATCCACCGGTCAAAGAACGCGGAGAATGCGCCAGGGACCTGAGGGCCGCACAAGTCCCAGCTCGCAATGCGTGCGGCAAACCCAGGCGGTAACCGCTGATCGTCCAGCGGGCTGAGAATGCGGAGCATGCGCCCGGAACCTCAGGCCATACCATTCGCCTCGCAGCGGCGAGCCGAAAGCCCGGATGGGCGCCGCCAATGGTCCGGCGAACCCAGTGGCCGGAGGCCACGCCCGGCGTTTGACGACACAAGACCGAGGACCAACGCTCATTCCTCATGGACGTTTGACTTAGGCTTCGCTGGACAGCGCGAGGGCAGGGGCCTAAGCCCCGCCCATCATGCCATTTCCGAATTTACCCCCGTTGCTGGCCACGGCGCTTGCCGAACGTGGCTACACTGAACCCACCCCTGTGCAGGAAGCCGTCCTTGCCGCCGAACCTGGGCGAGACCTTCTGGTCTCCGCCCAGACCGGTTCGGGCAAGACCGTGGCCTTCGGCCTCGCCATGGCGGCGGAGCTGTTGCCCGAGGGCCAGCGCGTCCACGGCACCCGCACGCCGCTCGCACTCGCCGTCGCACCGACGCGCGAACTCGCGCTGCAGGTGGCACGAGAGCTCGAATGGCTCTACGGCCCGGCCGGCGCGCGCATCGCGACCTGCGTCGGTGGCATGGACATCAAGCGCGAGATGCGCCTGCTCCAGCAAGGCGTCCACATCGTCGTCGGCACGCCCGGGCGACTGTGCGACCATCTCGAGCGCGGCAGCCTCGACGCCAGCACCGTCCGCACCGTCATCCTCGACGAGGCCGACGAGATGCTGGACCTCGGCTTCCGCGAGGAGCTGGAGAAGATCCTCTCCGCGGCGCCCGAGACGCGCCGCAGCCTGCTGTTCTCCGCCACCATGCCGCGCGCCATCCAGGAATTGGCGCGTCGCTACCAGCGCGACGCGCTGCGCATCGAGGTCGGCCGCGAAGGCGGCGGGCACGCCGACATTGAGCACCGCGCCGTCCTCTGCAACGCGAACGAGATGGAAAAAGCCATCGTCAACCTGCTTCGCTGGTACGAGGCAGGCGGCGCGCTGGTGTTCTGCAACACGCGCGAATCCGTCAACCGCCTCCAGGGCAACCTGCAGGAGCGCGGCTTCTCCGTCGTGGCCCTCTCCGGCGAGCTGTCCCAGAACGAGCGCACCCGCGCGCTGCAATCCTTGCGCGACGCCCGCGCCCGCGTCTGCGTCGCGACCGACGTCGCCGCCCGCGGCATCGACCTGCCCGATCTCGGCCTGGTCATCCACGCCGAACTCCCCCGCGACGCCGAAACCCTCCAGCACCGCTCGGGCCGCACCGGACGCGCCGGGCGCAAGGGCGTCTCGGTCTTCCTGGTGCCCTATCCCACCCGCAAGCGCGCCGAGCGCCTGTTCCAGGGCGCTCGCGTCACACCCTCCTGGTCGCCAGTTCCGGCCGCCGCCGAGGTGCGCGCGCGCGACGAGGAACGCCTCATCGACGACCCCGTGCTGCGCGAGGAGCCCGGTGACGAAGACCTCGCAATCGGCCGCAAGCTGATTGAGGCACGCGGTGCCGAAGCGGTCGCGGCCGCCTTCGCTCGCATGGCCCGGGCCCGCCTGCCGGAGCCCGAAGACCTGTCCGCCGCCGCACCGATCCCACGACCACGCGAGCGCGCCGCACCGCGCGACGCTGACGGCGCCTGGTTCCGCATGGGCATTGGGCGCGCCGGCAATGCCGACCCGAAATGGCTGATCCCGTACCTCTGCCGCCGCTTCAACATCACCAAGGCCGAGATCGGCAGCATCCGCATCTCCGCCAAGGAAACCCAGGTAGAGATCGCGCCGAGCGTGGCCGAGCAGATCGAGACGGCGCTGCGTGGGCCGCAGCGGCCGGATGATATTCGGATGGCAGCGCTTCGATAAGAAACAGGCTGGGGAAAGGAATTTCCCCAGACCCCATTCTTTTGTTTTTGCTACTGGGTGTGAGTGGTGAGCGCGCACTTCAGGACGACGCTGGTGAATGGGCGGCAGGGGGATCCGGCGGTGTTGCTGGAGATGCCACAGCGCCGGCACGCCATGCTGTTTGATGCGGGAGACCTCGCTGCGCTGAGCATGCGCGCGGCGCTGAATGTGACCCATGTTTTTCTCAGCCACGGGCATCTCGATCATCTGTTCGGGTTCGACCGGTTGCTGCGGGTGAATATCGGGCGCGAGCAGCACATCACGATCCACGGGCCACCCGGAACCATCGCGCATATCGGGCACCGGCTGCGCGGCTATGAATGGGACCTCGTGGACCGCATCGTCCCGGTGCTGCGCTTTACGGCGTACGAACTGCACGGCGATACGCTACGCGCGACGACCTTCATATTGAGGGACGGGTTTGAACCCAAGGCGCTACCCGATACGCGCGCGCCGGGCGGCCTTCTGCTCGATGCTCCGGGGCTGACCGTGCGCGCGGCCGCCCTGATCCACCATGGTCCGGTCCTGGCGTTCCGCGCCGAAGCCAGCGCCATGGCCGTCATCGACGCCGACGCCGTCGCGGTGCGCGGCTGGTCAACTGGCCCATGGGTCGCGGCGCTCAAGCCCGCGGCCCTGGCCGGTGCGGACGCGGCGGAAACACCTGGCGGGTTGCTGCCGCTCGCCACCCTTGGTGATTTGGTGCGTGTTCTGCCCGGCGCCTCGCTCGCCTATGTCACGGATGTCGCGGACACGCCCGCGAACCGGGCCGGCATCATCGCGCTGGCGCAGGGCGTCGACACCCTGTTTATCGAAGCGCCCTTCCTCGCAGCCGAGGCCGAGCGTGCCCAGGCGCGCGGCCACCTTACTGCCCGCGCCGCCGGCGAAATCGCGTGCGCCGCGGGGGTCGCGCGGGTAGAGCCGTTCCACTTCTCAGCGCGCCACGAACAGGCGGTGGTCCTTGCCGAGGTGGAGGAAGGTTTCGGCCGTCAGCTATTCGGCCCGCGATCCATCGCATAGGGCTGCCACCGCTTCAGGTCGGACACCGGCAGTACCGTCGGGTTCACGCAGCTCATCGGCCAGCGGCCGGTGAGGATCAGCGCCATCTCCTGCCCCGCGCGACGGCGCCGTGCCGGGTCGAAGCGCGCGCTCGCGGAGGCGTTGTGTGGCGAGAGGATGATGTGCGGCATCTGCAGCAGCGGGTTGTCCTGCTGCGGCGGCTCCTGCTCCAGTACGTCCAGCCCGGCGCCGGCGATCCATTTCTCGTCCAGCGCGCGGATCAGCGCACCCTCATCCACGGTCGGACCACGGCCGGTGTTGATAAACAGCGCGGTCGGCTTCATGGCGCGGAAGTGGTGCTCCTTCAGCAGGCCATTCGCCTCCGGCGTCGCCGGCACGTGCATGGAGATGAAGTCGGACATCGCGAGCAATTCCGGCAAGCTCACCGGCTGCACGCCATGCGAGGAGATCATCATCTCATCGACATAGGGGTCATAGGCCACGACATGCAGGCCGAACGCCTTTGCGCGATGGGCCACCGCGCGCGCCACCCGCCCGAAGGCGATGAGGCCGAGGGTCTGGCCCATCAGGCGCGGGATGAGGTTGAGCTGCGGGCGGCCGGCCCGCCAACGGCCCTCGCGCACCATGCGGTCCTGCTCCAGCGCGCGGCGGTGCGTGGACAGCAGCAGCATCATCGCGTGGTCGGCGACCTCCTCGATGAAGGTGTCCGGGCAATTGGTGACGGGGATGCCCTTGGCGGTGGCCGCGGCGACATCGACGTAGTCCACGCCCACCGACGCACAGGCGATGTGCTTGCACTTGCCCAGCTCCGCGATCAGCTTCGCGGAGAACTTCATGCCCTTCGCGTAAAGCACATCGGCCTTGCCCGCCGCCGCGATCAGTGCCTCCTCGGTCGGCTCGACTTCGAGGAATTCGGCATCGAGCGTGCCCAGCCCCTCCCGCTCATAGCCGTAGTCGCCGAGCTTGGCGCCAGGCGTCGCGAGGGCAGGCGTGAGGATGGTGAATGTGGCCATGTCGGTGTCTCTCAAGTCTTGGGTGGGCGCGCGCGGACTGCGGCCTCGTTGATGTCGGTGCCCCAGCCGGGGGCGGTCGGCACCACGAAGGCGCCATTCTCGAACTCCGGCAGGTTGGTCACGAATTCATCGCGCCACGGGCAGCTGTCGATGTCGATCTCCATGATGCGGAAATTCGGGATCGACGCGCAGAAATGCGCTGATATGAAGGAGCAGAGATGGCCGTAGAAATTATGCGGCGCGCAGTTGATCTCATAGGCGTCGCACATGGACGCGATCTTCATGCTCTCGCCGAGCCCGTTCCACGGCACGTCCACGATGGCGACATCCATCGCATAGGCCTCAAGGAAGGGCTTGAAGTCGCGCCGCCCGTGCAGCGTCTCGCATGACGCGATGGCGCAGGGCGCGCGTCCCCGGATCATCGCCAGCGATGCCGGGTCGTGGCTGTCGATTTCGAGCCAGGTCAGCCCGATCGGCGAGACCGCGTCGGCGACACGCAGGAACCCCTCCGTCTTGAAGTGGAAATTGGTGTCCAGCATGATGCCCATCTCGGGGCCGACCGCGTCGCGTATCGTCATGAGCTCGCGGGTCAGGTCGCCCAGCAACGCGTTGTCCCAGTTGAGCTCGGGCCAGCCCGCCGCGCGCCCGAAGCCCGGCGCGTATTGTGAGAAGGCGCCGTCTTTCCACGGAAAGATATTGGTCTTCAGGCAGCGAAACCCGGCGTTCTTCACCTCCTCGGCGTGCCGCCCAAGCGCCTCGTAGTCGGGGATCGGGGGGAAGAACTGCGTGCTGCGGCCGGAGACGCGATAGGTGCCGAAATGCGACCAGTAGACCGGGATGCGGTCGCGGATCGGGCCGCCGAACAGTGCGTGCACTGGCATCCCCGCTTCCTTGCCGCGGATGTCGAGCAGCGCGTTCTCGATCGCCGCGATCGCCTGCTGGTTCAGACCGCCGCGGGCTTGGCGCGTGCCGACGTGTAGCCGCGCGACGATGGCCTCGGAGGCCCGCGGATCGGTGCCGATCACCAGCGGGCTCAGCGCGCGGATCACGTCGGACAGTCCCTTGGACCCGAAATCCTCGTTGTATTCGGACCAGCCGGTGATGCCGCAGGCCGTGCTCATCTTCAGGAAGGAGAAGGTGCGCCAGCCGGCATCCGCGATCATCGTGTCGATGCGTTCGATCTTCATGGCGCGCTACTCCTTCACGGCACCGGTCAGCGAGGAGACGTAGTAGTCCACGAAGAAGGAATAGAAGATCGCGACCGGCAGCGAGCCCAGCAACGACCCCGCCATCAGCGCCCCCCACTGGTACACGTCGCCGGTCACCAGCTCGGTCAGAATCGCGACGGGCACCGTCTTCCGTTCCGAAGACTGGATGAACGCGAGCGCGTAGATGAACTCGTTCCAGGACAGCGTGAACGAGAAGATGCCCGCGCTGATCAACCCGGGAACTGCGAGCGGCAGCGTGATGCGGCGCAGGATCTGCAACCGTGTCGCGCCATCGATCAGCGCGCATTCCTCCAGCTCGTAGGGGATGGACTTGAAGTACCCGATGAGCAGCCAGGTGCAGAAAGGGATGAGGAAGGTCGGGTAGGTAAGGATCAGCGCGAAGGGCGTGTCGAACAGCCCCAGATTATAAACCATGGTCGCCAGCGGGATGAACAGGATCGACGGCGGCACCAAGTAGGCGAGATAGATCCCGAGCCCGACATACTGGCTGCCTCGAAACCGGAGCCGCTGGATCGCATAGGCCGCCAGCGTGCTCGCGAACAGCGACAGCACGGTGGAGGACACCGCCACGATCATGGTGGTCCACAACCAGCGCGGATAGCTCGTCTCGAACAGCAGCAGGCGGATGTGGTCGAGCGTCGGCGAGGAAATCCAGAACGGGTTGTGGTTGCGGAAATCGTAGAGCTCCGCGTTCGGCTTCAGCGCGGTGACCGCCATCCAATAGAACGGGAACAGCAGGATCAGCAGGAAGCAGCCGAGCGGGATCCACAGCATCACCATGCGGCGGGCGCGGCTGTCCCACGCCATGGTTTCCGATTGATCGGAGCCGGAGTTGGTGGAGGCGGTTGAAGCGGCGGCGTCAGTCATTGCTCTCTCCCTGCTGCCACTTGCGCCGGGCGAGGGCGAAATAGCTGAACAGCGTGGCCGCGACGAGGAAGGGGATCATGGAGACGGCGATCGCGGCGCCCTCGCCGAGTTCGCCACCGGCGATGCCGCGCTGGAAGGCAAGCGTCGCCAGCAGGTGGGTCGAGTTCACCGGGCCACCGCGGGTGATCGCGTAGACGAGTTGGAAATCGGTGAAGGTGAAGATGATCGAGAAGGTCATCACGATCGCCAGGATCGGCAGGAGCATCGGGAAGGTGATGAAGCGGAAGCGCTGCCAAGCCGTGGACCCATCGAGCAGTGCGGCCTCATAGAGCGAGGGTGAGATGGTCTGCAGGCCCGCGAGCAGCGAGATCGCCACGAAGGGAATGCCGCGCCAGATATTAGCGACGATCAGCGAAAAACGGGCCGGCCACTCCGTGTTGATGAAGTCGATATTCGTGCTCCGCCATCCCAGCACCTCGACGAAAATGTACGAGATGATCGAGAATTGCGGATCATAGATCCACCAGAAGGCAATGGCGCTCAGCACGGTGGGCACGATCCACGGCAGCAGGATGATGGCGCGGATGATCGACTTGAACGGCGTGTGCTGGTTGAGCAGCAAGGCCAGCCACAGCCCGAGGCCGAATTTACCGACCGTCGCGATGGCCGTGTAGAACACGGAGTAGAATACCGCGTTCAGGAAGATCGGGTCGGTCAGCAGGTACTCGAAATTTTCGAGCCCCACCCAGGAGCCGCTCCTGCCGATCGTCGTGTCGGTGAAGGCCAGGAAGATGCCCAGGCCGAGCGGGTAGGTCAGGAAGGTCATCAGCAGGCCGACCGCCGGCAGCAGGCACATGACGACGAGGAACGGCTTCCAGTCGAAGAGCTTCACGATCCAGGACGGATCGCGCCTGGCCTTGATCCATTGAGCGGCGGTGACGGCGGACATGGCGGAAACTCCGACAGGGCGGCGCGCTCTGGCGCCGCCCGGAAAACTGGATCAGCGCCGGCGGAAGAAGCGCGTGGCGCGCCGTTCGGCCTCACGCGCCGCGGCCTCAGGCGTCGCCTGTCCGGAGGCCACCGAGGCACACATCTGCACCATCACGTAATCCGCGTTCGCCGCTGCCGAGCCTTCGCTGATCGGGCCTTTGTACCCGATCCAGAAGGGGCTCTTCATCGTGTCGCGGAAGATCGTGACCTTGGGGTCGGCGGTCCAGACGGCGCTCGTGCCGTAGTTCTCCAGCGGATGCGCCCAGTAGCCGAGGTTGGCGTTCAGCCAGGGGTCGTACTGCTCGCGCTCCAGCAGGAACATGAGCAGTGCCTTGGCCGCGTTCGGGAAGCGGGAGTGCTTGAACACCATGGCGTTGAGCGTGAGCCCCGCCATCGGGGAGAACGACGCCAACCCCTTGGGCAGCAGCGAGTGCTCGGTATCGTCGGCGATGGCGCGCGTCGCGGGATCGTTCTTCAGCCCGAAGTAGAGCGAGACGCCGTTCGCAGTCATCCAGCATTCGCTCGACGCATAGGCGCGGTTATTGCTGATATCGCCCCAGGCGATCGTGCCCGGGATGAACGTCGCATAGAGGTCCTTGAGGTAGGTGAGCGCGTTGACCGTCTCGCGGCTGTTGATGCCGACAGAGCCATCCTCGTTCACCAGGAACCCGCCATGCGACCAGATCAGCCAGTTGGCGAAGCCGTTGCCATCGCCCACGGCATTGCCGAGCGCAAAGCCCGCGGGCTTGTTTGCCTGGCGCAGCTTGCGGCAGAGGTCGAGGTAGCCGGCATGGTCCTCGGGTGGGCGCTCGAAGCCGGCGGCGTTGACCGCGGACTTGCGCCAAACAAGCGGGCCGCCGGAGGCCCCGAAGGGCAGGCCGATCCAGTTGTTGGTGCCGTGACGCTTGCCGTAGCGCTGCGCCAGCGGCAGCCAGCCGCCATAACGCCGCCCCAGGTATTCCGCGATGTCGGTCAGCTCGACCAGCTTGTCGGCGTAGACGTGCGGGGCCTCGTTGAAGCCGATGATCAGGTCCGGGCCGGCGCCGGTATTCGCAGTGACCGCCGTCTGCTGGGTGATGTCCTCCCAGCCGACGAAATCGACGCGGACCTCGACGCCGGTGGCCGCCGTAAATCGGGCGCAGTTGGCGCGGAAAACCTCCTCGTCCGGGGCCACGAAGCGCACGGGGCGCAGCATGCGCAGCGTGGCGCCACTCTCGATCGCGAGGCGGGGTGCCGTCGCTTCGGCAGCGGTAATTTGGCTGGCCTGCGCCTGGGCCTTCTCCGCCATCGCCATGGCCGCGAGTGCGGCCGCCGATAGGCTGATCGCGTTGCGGCGTGTCACTTCAACCATTGTCGTTTTCTCCCTGGTTTTTCGGTGATCAGATACGCTGGCCGGTCGCCTTGTCGAACAGATGCACGAGCGCGGGGTCGGGCCCGACTCGCAGCATGTCGCCTGGCCGGGTCGTGACGCGTTCGCGGAAAGCGCCGCTGAACTGGGTTTCGCCCAGGCGGAACAGCACCTGGGTCTCCGACCCCGTGGGCTCCACAAGCTGCACCAGCGCCGGCATGCCCTCGGGGTCGAGGCGAAGGTGTTCCGGGCGGATGCCGTAGGTGACCGGGCCGGGCGTTACGCGGGTGCCGGGCGGCAGCGGCCAGGCCGTGCCGTCCGGTGTGCGGAAGACATCGCCATCGATGTCGCCGGCGATGAGGTTCATTGCCGGGCTGCCGATGAAACCGGCCACGAAGATGTTTGCCGGGCGGTCGTAGAGTACAAGCGGCGGCCCGGCCTGCTCGATGATGCCGTGGTTCATGACGACGATCTGGTCGGCCATCGTCATCGCTTCGATCTGGTCGTGCGTGACGTAGACCGTGGTGACCTTCAGGCGCTGGTGCAGCTCCTTGATCTCGCTGCGCATCTGCACCCGCAGCTTGGCATCGAGGTTGGACAGCGGCTCGTCGAACAGGAAGACCTGCGGGTTGCGCACGATGGCGCGGCCCATCGCCACCCGCTGCCGCTGCCCACCCGAGAGCTGGCGCGGAAAGCGCTGCAGCAGCGTCTCGAGCCCCAGGATCTTGGCGGCGCGCCCGACCTCCTGCTCCATCACGTCCTTCGGCGCACCGGCAAGCTTCATGGAGAAGGCCATGTTGTCGAAGACGGTCATGTGCGGATAAAGCGCGTAGTTCTGGAACACCATGGCGATGTCGCGGTCCTTGGGCGCGACCGTATTCACCACCCGCCCGCCGATCGAGATCTCGCCGGCCGAGATGTTCTCGAGGCCTGCAAGCATGCGCAGCAGCGTCGATTTTCCGCAGCCGGACGGGCCGACCAGCACGACGAAATCGCCATCGGCGATATCGACGCTGACGCCGTGCAGAACCTCGAAATTACCAAAGCTCTTCCGGACGTCCCGGACCCCGACTGTCGCCATGCGTCTCCCCCGGCGCCGCGCGGGTTCCGTCTGATGCGGAACCTCTCCGGCGTGCGACGCCCTTTCTGTTGCGCAAAGCTAGGCATGCGAACCGCGTGCTGGCAACATGCGCGTTCCTGCTTAGCGGGCGGAAGCCGCCCTGGAGATGATGCGCCATGCCGCTTCCGGAATCCTTGCGTGGCCGCCTGACGCTTCCGGCAGTCGCCGCGCCGCAATTCCTCGTCTCCGGCCCGGACCTGGTGGTGGAAACCTGCAAGGCCGGGCTGCTCGGCACCTTCCCGGCGCTGAACCAGCGTACCAACGAGGGATTTTCGGACTGGCTGGATGAGATCCGCGAGCGGCTCGGCAACACGCCTGCGCCCTACGGCGTGAACCTGATCGTGCACAAGTCCAACGCCCGGCTCGACCAGGATCTGGCGACGGTGGTGAAGCACCGCGTACCACTGGTGATTACCTCGCTGGGCGCGGTGAGCGAGCTGGTGCAGGCCGTGCAATCCTATGGCGGCCTGGTGTTTCATGACGTCATCAACCTGCGCCACGCGGCCAAGGCGGCCGAGGCCGGCGTCGACGGGCTGATCGCGGTGACGGCGGGTGCGGGTGGCCATGCCGGGCTGCTCAACCCTTTCGCGTTCCTGACCGAACTCCGCTCGATCTTCGATGGCACACTGCTGCTGGCGGGAAGCCTCTCCACCGGCCGGCACATTGCTGCCGCCCGGGTCGCCGGCGCCGACCTCGCCTATCTCGGCACCCGCTTCATCGCGACGACGGAGAGCATGGCGAGCGACGACTACAAGCAGATGATCCTGAACAGCTCTGCCAAGGACATCGTCTACACGGATGCGATCAGCGGCGTGAAAGGCAGCTTCATGCGGGCGTCGCTGGAGAATGCCGGGCTCGACCCGGAAAACCTGCCCGAGAAGAAGGCGATGAATGTAGGCAGCCACGAGAAGCGCGCCTGGACGAACATCTGGTCGGCCGGGCAGGGGGTTGGTGCCATCCGCGACGTGCCGACTACTGCCGAGCTCTGCGCACGCCTCGCCGCCGAATACCGCGCGGCGCTGGACGAAGCCGCGACCTACTGAGCCGCGAGCGCCGGCTGCGCGCGCAGCGTGTCGAGGTTCGCCGCATCCAGGATCGCCGCCGTCGCGTCGCGCACCTGGCGCATCAGCAGCCGGATCGCGCAGGCGATCAGCGCGAGCGGGCCATCGACGATCCGGATAACGTTGCCGAGGCGGATATCGGCAGGGTGCATCGCGAGCGCGTAGCCGCCGGACTGGCCGCGCGTGCTGCGCAGCACGCCGCCGCGGCGCAGCTCCAGGAGGATGGCTTCGAGGAACTTGTGCGGCGCATGCGCGCGCTCGGCGACCTGCTGGATGGGCAGCGGCCCATAAGCACGCCAGTCGGCCAGCACAACGAGGGCGCGCAGCGCGTATTTCGCTTTTTGCGTGAACATGCAGTAGCGCCATACACGCAGCGGGCTTCCAGGCCAAGCCGGCCTGCGCCATGCTGCCCGGCATGAGCAATCTGCCCCTGTTCCCCCGCGCCGATTTCGGCCTGCCCGACGACATCGCGCATGTCTGCGCCGGCGGCGAAACACCCTTCCTGCTGCGCCACGCGAACGCCTTCGCAGCCTACGCTCGCGACAAAGCCCAGGGCCTCCCCGGCCGCACCGCACAGGAAGCCGAGGTGGAGCGAGTGCGCGGTTCACTCGCCAAGCGATGGAACTGCGCGACCGGCGATATCGGCTTCGTGTCCTCGGTCGCCGAGGGCGTCTCCATGCTCGCCGAAAGCATCGACTGGCGCAGCGGCGACAACGTGCTGTTCGAGCCGGATGAATACCCCTCCGTCGTCGCACCCTTCATGGCCGGCGGCCGGGCGGAAATACGCTTCAGCCCCTGCGCCCAGATGGCCGATTTGGTCGATGCCCGCACCCGCATCATCGGCGTGAGCGCGGCGTCCTACCTCAACGGCGCGCGTCCGGATCTGCTGGCACTGCGCGCGCTTGCCGACAGCGTCGGCGCCTGGCTGGTCGTGGACTACACGCAGGCGGCGGGCTGGCTGCCTATCGAGGCCGGGGTCGCTGATTTCGCCTTTGCCTCCAGCTACAAATGGCACCTCGGGACCACCGGCATCGCCACCGCCTTCTGGAACCGCGTGCGGCAGCCGGAGTGGATGCCGAGCAGCGCGGGATGGATGTCCATCGCCCCCGCGCCGGGCCGGCTCGACTACAATGCCGGCCTGCCGCTGGTGCCGGATGCGATGCGCTTCTGCCGCGGCAATCCGGCGCACCTACCGTTGTACGTGCTGGGCTCCGCGCTCGACTATCTCGGTCAGTGGGAGACCCCGGTCGTGCAGCGCCACGTGCACACCCTGACCGTCGCGCTGCTGGGGCAGCTCGAGGCGGCGGGCATCCCCACCATCACCCCGCGCGACCCCGGCGCGCATGGCGCCAGCGTCTGCATCGCCTCGCCGCGCGCGGACGCGATCGTGGCGGCGCTGGGGGAGAAGGATGTGCTTGCCTGGGGCGGCCGCGGGCGCATCCGCTTCTCTTTCCACGGCTACAACGCGATGGATGATGTCTCCCGCATCATGGACGCGCTGGTGCCCGCCTGGGGGTGACGCGGGGGCCGCCGGCGCGGTAGCATCGGGGCCGCGAATAGGGAGAATGTGCCATGCCGCATGACGGGCACGACCATAGCCACGAGACTCCACCCGACGGCTGGAAGAACTCCGGCGTCCAGGTGATTCCCGGCGACAGCCTGGACACCAACACGGCGCAGTCGCCAGGCATGAACCGCGCGGCCGCCATCAACTTCGCCCGCGTCGGCGCGCAGAAGATCTGGGCCGGCACCGTTCATATCCACGCCAATGCGAAGACCGGCGCGCACCACCACGGCGCGCTGGAAAGCGTCATCTACGTGCTGAAAGGCCGAGCCCGCATGCGCTGGGGCGAGAAGCTGGAATTCGTCGCCGAAGCCGGGCCTGGCGACTTCATCTTCGTGCCCCCCTACGTGCCGCACCAGGAGATCAACGCCAGTACGGATGAGACGCTGGAATGCGTGCTCGTGCGGTCGGACAATGAAGCGGTGGTGGTGAATTTGGATATCGAGCCGGTGGAGAAGCCGGAGAACGTGGCCTGGATCGATCCGATTCATCGGGCGTAAGGCCGGGGAAAGGAATTTCCCCGGACCCCATTCTTTTGATTTTACCACTTGGCGCCGGACAGTCTGACCAGCGCCCAATAAGCGGGAACTGTTCCATGTCCAACGCCGCACTCGGCATCTCCTCCCTCGAAGGCAAGGTCGGCCCGGAGGAGTGGCAGGCCCGTCAGGACCTCGCCGCCTGCTACCGGCTGGTGGCGCTGTGGGACATGACCGACATGATCGCGAACCACATCTCGGTGCGCGTGCCGGGGACGGAGGATGAGTTCCTCATCAACGCCTATGGGTTGCTGTACGAGGAGATCACCGCTTCCTCCCTCATCCGCATTAACCTGGCAGGCGAGATCCTGTGGAAGCCGGATTTCGACTATGGCGTGAACCGCGCCGGCTTCGTGATCCATTCGGCGGTCCATCGGGCGCGACATGATGCGGCCTGCATCATCCACACGCACACGCCGGTGGGCATGGCCGTTTCGTCGATGGAGTGCGGCTTCCTGCCGATGACGCAGACGGCGATGCGGTTCGCGAAGGTCGCATATCACGACTATCGCGGCGTGGTCGTGGATGTGGCTGAGCAGGAAGACCTGGTGCGCAACCTCGGCGATGCCGACCTCATGGTGCTGCGCAATCACGGCTTGCTGGTGTGCGGACCCTCGGTGGCGGAGGCCTTCTCCAACATCTATCGCGCCGAACTGGCATGCCGGGCGCAGGTGCTGGCGATGGCATCAAACGGCAAGATGATCCTGCCACCGCAGGATGTGATCGAGGCGACCAACCACCTCTACAAGCCGACGACGCGGCGGCCCTTCGGCAAGCTCGAATGGCCGGCGCTGCTGCGCAAGCTGGACCGCACGGATACGAGCTGGCGGGAATGACCCAACGCTCCATCCCCGCCGTCTTCATGCGCGGCGGCTCCTCCAAGGGCGTGTTCTTCCACGCCCGCGACCTCCCCACCGATCGCGCGGCCCAGGAGGCCATCTTCCTCGCAGTCATTGGCAGTCCGGACCCCTATGGGCGGCAGCTGGACGGCATGGGCGGCGGAATTTCATCGCTCTCCAAGGCCGTCATCATCGGACCGTCGACGCACCCCGAAGCCGATGTGGACTACACCTTCGCGCAGGTCGCGGTGGACCGCCCGGTGGTGGATTGGGGCTCCAACTGCGGCAATCTCTCCGGCGCCGTCGGTCCCTTCGCGGTCGATGAGGGCTTGGTCGAGGCGCGCCGCGATGGCGAGGCACTGGTTCGCATCCACCAGACCAACACGCGCAAGATCATGCACGCCCGCTTCCCCATGCGCGATGGCCGCGCGGAGGTCGCGGGCGACCTCGCCATCGCGGGCGTCGCGGGCACCGGCGCCCGCGTGCGCATCGACATCCTCAACCCCGGCGGCACCCGCACCTCCGGCCTGCTGCCCACGGGGAAGGTGATCGAGACGCTGGACGGCATCCGCGCCTCGCTCGTCGATGCCGCGAACCCGACGGTGTTCGTGGACGCCGAGGCACTCGGCTGCGACGGCACCGAGAGCCCCGAGGCGATAGAGGCGAAGCCCGGCCTCATGGCGCGGCTAGATACGCTGCGCCGCGCCGCCGCCGTCGCCATGGGCATGGTCGCGACGCCCGAGGAAGCGGGCCTCGCCGTCCCCAAGATCGCGATGGTGGCGCCACCGCGCGACTTCACCTCGCTCGACGGCACCTCCATCGCCGCCGAGCATTTCGACATCGCCACGCGGGTGCTCTCGATGGAGCGCGCGCATCGCGCGACGCCGCTCACCAGCGCCATGTGCCTCGGCGTCGCGGCGCGCATTCCGGGCACGCTGCCGAACCTGCTCGCCCGTGCCGTGGCGGGTGAGGAGGTGCGCGTGGGCAATCCTTCCGGCGTGCTCTCGGTGGGCGGCGTGCTGACGCGGCGCGGCGAAGTCTGGCACGCGGACGGCGCCATCGTCTTCCGCACCGCCCGCCGGCTGATGGATGGCCGCGTCTACTACCTGCCGCGGTGAGGCGTGGGCCGGCGTCTTGAACCGGACCGAGCGACGGGCCACGTCTGCCGTATCATGAACACCAACCACCGCCCGCCGATCATCGACATGACCCCCGAGGGCCAGTTCCGCGACCCGGCACCACGACGCCCCACGAGCCGGCTCGACCGGCTCCTGATGCGGGTCGGCGGCGTGGCGGTGTTGCTCGCGATCATATCCGGCGCGCTGGTGCTGGTGACGCTCGCGGTGATGGCCTTCGCCATCCTGCTGCCGGTCGCGATCGTCGCCGGAGCTGTGGGGGCAGGCACCCTCTGGTGGCGCATGCGCCGCGCGCGTGCGCAGGGCACCCCGGTGCGGTTCGGCTTCGTCCGGCGGTAGAGCGATATCGCCTCCAGCTGAGCCGCGAAGCGGTTCGAGGGGCGGTGAAACTGCTTGCTGAAACCGGGCTGGAGCTCCGATCACGCTCCAGGTTTAAGTTCGGGCCGGCCGCTGCGCTCAAAGGCGTTTGTCGTTAGAGCAACAATGCTTTTGGTTGATTCGCGAGGCGATTTGCAAGGCAATGAAATTGCTTGATGAAACCTGAGGCTACAGCGTCATCGCGCAGCGATCACGCTCTACGCAAATTACGCGTGCTGACCTGCTCCTGGACGTTCCAGGAACGTCCGAGGTGCGCCAGTCGTAACGCCTCCTTCGAATGCCGCGTCCGCGGCGCGGCCGACGCATAACCAGCAAGCGCTCGCCCCACGCTCTCCCAACCAAGCAGCCTCACCCTGCGAGGTGACGCCTGCGCAGCGCGCGCCAAAGAACCCCATCGACCGGTCCGGCCAGCAGCGAGGCGCACCACACCGCCCCCGCCGTCAGCACGATCGCTGGCCCAGTCGGCAAATCCGCATGGTAGGACACGAGTAGCCCCGCCACGCTCGCCGCCACCGCGACGGCGACCGCCGCATAGGCCATCCCGCCCAGGCTGCGCGCCCAGTTCCGGGCCGCGATCGCCGGCAGCATCATCAGCCCCACCGCCATGAGCGTTCCGAGTGCCTGGAACGCCGCCAGCACATTCAGCACCACCAATGCGAGGAACAGCATGTGCCAGACGCCGCCGCGCGCCCCGGCACCGCGGGCAAAGCCGGGATCGAAGCATTCCAGCGCCAGCGGCCGCCAAGCCAGCGCCAAGCCGACCAGCGTGACCGTGCTCGCCACCGCCATGAGCAACAGCGCCGCGTCATCCACCCCGAGCACGCTTCCGAACAGGAGTGCCTGGAGGTCGCCGCTCCCGCCGCTTGCCGAGATCATCGCCACACCCGCGGCCAGCGCCAGCAGGTACAGGGCGGTCAGCGTCTGGTCCTCCCGGCTTTCGGTCGCCCGCGCCAGCGCGCCCGCACCAAGTGCGACGGCAAGCCCCGCGACCAACCCGCCCGTCCACATCGCCGCCGCCGAGAGCCCCGCGATCCAGTACGCGCCCGCGATGCCCGGCAGGATCGCATGGCCCAGCACCTCGGCCGTGAGGCTCATCCGCCGCAGGGTCAGGAACACGCCCAGGGGCGGCGCCGCGACGGCGAGGGCCAGGCAGCCCACCAGAGCGCGGCGTAGAAAGCCGAACTCGGCGAAGGGTTGGATGAGGGTCTGGTAGAGATCCAAAGCATCGAGCCCTGTGGTTCACGCTGAAAACACGAGGCCCAAGACCCCGGCCGATCAGATCCGCTGATGCAGCGCACAGACCAGCGTGAACAGGCGCCTGGCGGTATCGAAATCGACCGTCACACGCTCCCGCAGGCGCTCCATCAGCAGCTCGGCGCCCTCGTTGTGCAGCCCGCGCCGGCCCATGTCGATGGCCTGCACGCGCGCTTCGCCGTGGTTCTCGACAACGGCGCGCTCGTGGCTCTCGACGACCAAATGGTAATCCTTGATCAGCCGGCGGAATGGGCCGAGTGCCAGGATGATGGCGCGCAGCGGCTGGTCCTCGGCGTCACGGATGTCGAACACCAGGCGTCCGTCGCGCACTGCAAGCGTCAGGCTCCAGGGGCCGGTACCGAGCTCGGTCGGCGTGAAGCGATTGCCGGTGAGCAGGTCGGCCACCGCCTGGCGGCGATCCGCCTCGGCATAGGCCGATTGCAGCGGTGCTTCGTCCGGCAAGGCGATGCGAACCAGGTCCCGCATCGCGACCGCGGCCCCGCTATCCATCGGAAGTCGGCGCTTTATCCGCCATGCCCAGGCGGAACATCCAGCCGACGACCGCACCCTTGATCGGGCGGAGCACCAGCATGCAAAGCACGGTGAACAGCGGCAGCCACACCACCATCTGCAGCCAAATCGGCGGCTGGTAGGCGCGCTCGACCATGAACACGCCAGGCACCACGAGGTGCCCCACCAGCAGGATCGTAAAATAGGGTGGTGCGTCCTCCGCATGAAGGCGGCCGAGCGGGGCGGCGCAGACCGAACAGGCGGGCACCACCTTCAGGTAGCCGCTGAACACACGGCCCTCGCCACAATAAGGGCAGCGGTTGCGCAGCCCGCGACCGATCATGGTGGGAAAGGACGGCAATTCACGCTGCGTCGCTGCCACCGGCGGCGACCACTGCGCAATTGGGGAGGTTTGCTCCGACATCTTATTCATATGTACCCACCTATGCTGCACTGCAACACAAACTTGCGTTGCGATACGACGAGGCAATTCATAGCAGACTCAGCGTGAACGTGAGGCAAGCCTTGCCGCGCTCGCGCAGTTGCGAAAAGATGGTGGCATGAGCCAGCCCGCACGCGCCCGCATCCTCGTGATCAACCCGAACAGCAGCGCGACCTGCACGGCCGGCATCGTCGCATCCCTATCCCGCTTCGCGGCACCGAGCCTGCCGCGCATTGATGTCACCTCGCTGCCCGGCGGCCCGCCCGCGATCATCACCTGGCGACACTGGTACAGCGCCGCCGAGCCGATCTGCCGCATGATCGAGGAGCAGGAGGCGGACGCCTACATTATCGCCTGCGTCTCCGACCCCGGTCTCGAAGCCGCGCGCACGTCGACGACTCGGCCGGTTTTTGGCGTCCTACGCTCGGCCATCGCGGCGGCCACGGCCCGAGCGGAACGGTTCGGCATCATCGGCTTCACGGACCAGAGCCGCGCCCGGCAGCTCCGCGCGCTTCAATCGATGGGGCTTGAGGCCCGTTTGACCCAGTCTCTTCCGCTCAACCTCGACATGGAGACGCTGACCGATCCGGTCGCTCCGCGTGCTCGCATCTGCGCCATCGCGCGTGAACTCGCCGCTGGCGGCGCACAGGCCATCATCCTGGGCTGCGCTGGCATGGCCGGACACCGCGCGGCCGCCGAGGATGCCGCCGGCGTCCCGGTCATCGAGCCCTGCCAGGCAGCCGCTGTGCAGGCGCTGCTGGCCGTCGGGTAGCCGCGGCCCGCGTCGGAGCGACGCGGGGCAGGTGCGCGGCGAGCGAAGCGCGCCCGTGGAAAGTCTTACTTCAGAAGGTCGGCCACCGCGCGAAGCAGCATCCCACCCGGTCGCGAGAGCGCATCCAGAACTCGGAAGTGATCGGCACCCGGTACTGGGATCAGCGGCCCCGGGGCCTGCGCCTCGGCGCGGAAGGCGTGGAAGTCCCGGCTTTGGCGGCGCAGTTCCGGCAATTCGGTTCCGCCATAGGCGATCGCAATGGGCTTTGGCACCGCCGGTCGCCGCATCGGCGAGAACTCCGCGATCTCGGCAGGAGTGAGGTTCAGCTTTTCGTTGAGGTAGGTGTCGCGGATCGGCGCCAGCTCATAGATGCCCGAGATTGCCAAGGCGCCGGCAACGCCGGGATTCTCCGCCGCAAGCGCGGCGAGGTGCCCACCCGCCGACCAGCCGGAGGCGATGATCTTGCCGCCGGCGCCGTGTTCCGCACCATGGGTGGCGAGCCAGTCGAACGCCGCCTCCATCTGCCGGCAGATGGTAGCAAAGGGCACGTCTGGTCCGAGCGAATAGCCGCACATCGCGACCGACCACCCCATCGCCAACGCGCCCTCCGCGAGGGACGCGAATTCCTCGCGCCGGTTGCGCTGCCAGTAGCCGCCATGGATGAAGGCCAGCACCGGTGCGGAGGCGTCGCCGGCCGCGTAGATGTCCCACTGCTCGCGCTGGCTTTCACCATAGGCGAGGTCGAGATGCTGGTTGTGCGCCGCGCGGAACGCGGCGCTGGCGGCGATGCGCGAGGCGCTCAGGGCTGGGCTGTCCGGGACAGCGGCCGAGTTGTTGTAGGCCGCGTCGCGCTCCGCCTGCGTCATGCGGTTCCAACCGGGGATGAGGATCATGGGGACATTATCCTGATGGGGTGGCCGGATTCGAAGGCGTTGAGCGCATCGACCGCGCCCTCGAAGTAGGCGCGGTAATTCTGCTCCGACACGTAGCCGAGATGCGGCGTCAGGACCGTGTTCGGCGCCGAGAGGATGGGGTGCCCAGGCGGCAGGGGCTCCTCATCGAAGACGTCGAGGCCGGCGCCGGCAATGCGGCCTTCCTGCAATGCCGCGATGAGCGCCGGCTGGTCGATCAGCGGCCCTCGGCTGGTGTTCACGACGAAGGCGGCTGGCTTCATCAGGGCGAGGTCGGCCGCGCCGATGATCCCGCGCGAACGGTCGGACAGCACCACGTGCAGGGTGAGCACATCGGCCTCGGCCAGCAGCGTCGCCTTGTCGACGCGGGTGGCACCGATTTCGGCGGCGCGCTCCTCGGTGAGGTTCGGCGACCATGCGATGATGCGCATGCCGAGCGCGGCGCCCACCTTCGCGACCTTCCCGCCTAGCTTGCCCAGGCCAAGCACGCCGAGCGTCTTGCCCTCCAAACCGATGCCGACGCTGGTCTGCCAGGTGCCGGCACGCAGGCTCGCCTGCTGGTTTGGAATGTCGCGCGCGAGGCTGAGGATGAGGCCCCAGGTGAGATCGACCGTCGGCGAGCCGTTATCGGGCGTGCCGCAGGCGGTGATGCCAAGTTCGACGCAGGCCGCGAGGTCGATGGAACGATTGCGCGCGGCCGTCGAGATCAGCAGCCGCAAGTTCGGCAGCCGCTCGAGCAAGGCGCGAGGGAAGGGGGTGCGTTCGCGCATCGCGAGGATGGCGTCGAAGGGAGCAAGGCGCTCCACCAGGGCGTCCTGATCCTTCAGCGTGTCGCGGAAGGTGGTGATCTGGAGCGTCGGCGGTGCATCCCCCCACGGTCCAAGGGCGAGGGTGACACCCTGGTAGTCATCGAGGATGGCAAGGCGAGCAAGTGGAGCGAATTTGGTCATGCGTGGGAGTGTCGAGGGTTTGGCTTGTGCGCGCAACGGGCGGGTGGCCTCAGCCGATCACGAGTGTGGCCAGTGCTACCCGCAATCGCTCCGGGATTGGCGTCGCGCGTGTCTGGTTCGCGCGTTCCACATAGACATGCACAAAGTGGCCCTCGGCGCAGGCGTCATCCTCGTCATTGCGGAAGATTGCCAGCTCATAGCGGACCGAGGATGTGCCGATGCGGGCGCAGCGCAGGCCGCAGGTGACGCGGTCCGGGAAGGCGAGGGGGGCCAGGTAGCGGCACTGGGTTTCGACGACCAGGCCGACCACGGGGCTCGATGCGACTTCGAGCACGTTTTCCTCGATCAGGAAGCGGGCCACGGCGGTGTCGAAGAACGCGTAGTAGACCACGTTGTTGACGTGGCCGTAGGCGTCATTGTCGTGCCAGCGCGTGTCGAAACCGTAGAAGCGGCGGTAGTCGGCGCGGGTCGCGGGGGCAGGTCTCATGACTGCCGGCATAAACGCCACCGCGACCGGCACGCAAGGCTTCAGGCCGGCTCAGCTACCGCGCGCGGCCGCATCACCATGAACGAAAGCAGGATCACAAAAAGTACAGCGCCAGCCAAGGCTGGGGCACGCCAGTCTCCGCCTGCCACACGGTTCAGCAGCAAAGCGATACAGACCAGCGCGCCCAGCGCCGGCACGAAGCGCGGCACTTCGAACCCGCCGCGTGCCTCGCCCGGCCGGCGTTGCAGAACAAGGAGGGCGATGTTCACGCAAGCGAAGACCGCGAGCAGCAACAGCACCGTGGCCGAAGCGAGCTGGGCTATGTTGCCCGCCAGCATAAGTGCCACCACCGCAACGAACAGCACGCCGACCGCGATGTACGGAGTGCGTGTCCGCTCGTGGACCCGGCCCAGCACGGCCGGCAGCAGTCCTTGGCGCGACATCCCGTAGGTGAGGCGGGACGCGGTGACGTAGTTCAGCAGCGCCGTGTTCGCGACGGCGAAGATGGTGATGCCGATATAGACGCTCGGCGGCAGCCATGGCGCAGCGCGGGTCATGACCTCGGCAAGCGGTCCGGAGGCGGCAGCCAGCTCCCGCCAGGGCACCACGGAGACGGCAACGACCGCGACCGCCATGTAGAGAACCGTTGCCACCAGCATCGCCGAAACGATGCCGATCGGGATGGTCCGCTGCGGGTCATGGCATTCCTCTGCGACGTTCAACGTGTCCTCGAAGCCGATGAAGGCGAAAAAGGTCAGGATTGCGCCTTGCAGCAAAAGCGTGGCGCTCAGGCCCTCCGCGTTCGGCGTTTCCATGAGGTCTGCCTGCCCAATCCAGGGCAGTCCGACGGCAATGACCAGAAGCAGGCCGCCCGCTTCCACGACGGTGCACAGGATGTTCATCCACATGCTCTCGCGAATGCCGCGTGCGACGAGGCCGGCAACCAGAAGCAGGAAGCCGAAAGCGATGAAGACGGGCGGGGCATCCGGCAGGCCGATAAGCTGCCCCAGATTTTCCGCCACCACGCGGGACTGCGTGGCCACCGAGGTGAGGCTGGATGCCATCACCGCGAGCCCGACCGTCCAAGTCAGCAGCGGCCGGCCAAATCCACGTTGCACGACGTAGGCCGCACCACCTGCGCGCGGGTGACGCGAGCCGAGCGAGGCGTAGGACAGGCCGGTCAGGAGCGCTGCCACCATGGCAACGGCGAAGCCGAGCCAGACCGCACCGCCGAGCTGCCCGGCCGCTTGGCCAATCAGCCCATAGATCCCGGCGCCGAGCATGCCGCCAAGCGTATAGGCGAAGAGCTGCATCGGCCCCAGGCTGCGGCGGAGCGCCGGCTCGCTCGCTGGGGCGCTGGTCTCGGGACGGTCGCTCATGGGGGGTGTTCCGTTTGGGAGGCGGCATCAGTGACGAAGTGAGGTCATGGCGCCGGTCTTACGGGGCCAGCGGCTTTCGGGCAGACGAGCGTCACATGTGCGCTGCGGGCATGTCCCTCATTGTGACATGGGCCGCAACTGCCGAGGGAGTCGCCGCCCCCCGCTTGTCCGAAGCGTGGCAATGATACCTCAGCCGGCCAATGCCTGTGTAACGATCGCTTCATCCACGCATTCCTCGAAGCTGGGCAGCCGTGGCAGCTGGCCGGCCGTAGCCATCGAATCGCGCAGTCGGGTGAAGGCGTCACGCGGGAAATGCGGGGTCGGCGACCACAGGCGCTTGCCCTGGTAGCGAGCGAGGGCGGCCGTGAGCATCGCTGGCTCGATATCGGGGAAGTAGGCGGCGACGGTTGCGGCGATCTCGGCGGGCTGGCTCGCGTAGATCCATTCGAGGGATTCTGCGATGGCGCGGATCATCGCCTGGAACTCCTCGTGGCGCTCCACGATGCGCGCCTCAGTCGCGTAGAAGGCCGTGTAGGCGGTCGGGCCGCGATCCGACGCCGCCTGCCATACATGCCCGCCGGCGGCTTCCACCCGGCTCGCGAAGGGCTCGAACATCTGCGCGACGTCGAGCTCGCCGGCCTGCAACGCGGCGCTGTTCTCCGCCATGGACGGGCCCAAGGTGACGTCGAGTGCCGCGGCGTCGAGCCCGGCCTCGGCGATGTCCTGCAGGCTGCACCACCAGGGCGTTGGCACCTCGGCCACGGCACCGATGCGAAGGTTCGCGAGGTCGGCAGTCTTGAAGCCGGGATTCGGCGTCGCACCCATGAGGTAGAAGGGGTCCTTCATGACGACCGCGCAAAAACTGCGCAGCGGGCAGGCGGGATCGCGCGCGCGCATCAGCATGGGCCGCATCGGGCCGGACCAAGCAATGTCGACCTTGCCGGAGAGCAGATTGTCGGCCGCCTTGTTGGGGTCGCCGGCGGTGTCGCGGGTCACCTCGACACCCTGGCGGCGGTAGAAGCCGCGTTCCTCCGCAATGTAGAAGGGCGCGTAGAACACTGCGCGAAACGGCTCGTTCAGGATGATGGGGCGCATCGGCCAGGCTCCTTGTGGGTCCCGGCGACTATGGGAGAGTCGCGGGCTGGTCGGAAGGGCTTCGCCCGCGCCGCTGGTGCCTGTATAGGGGCGGACCCAGCCCGCCCGGCTCCAAATCGCGAGTCGTGCATCATTCCAGGAGTGTCCAGGGCCGCCATGTCCGCCGACTCGCAGCCCCAACCCCGTTCCGAGCCGTTCCGCCTTCGCGGCGCGAACTTCAACCTGCTTGTGCTGCGGCTGCTCGATCCGCGGATCGAGGCGGTGGTGCCGGCCCTTGGCGATCAGTTCAAGCGCGCCCCCGGCTTCCTGCGCTTCGCGCCCATCGTGATCGGGCTCGCCGACCTCGCGGTGGCGCCGGCGGACATGGATTTCGTGGCACTGGTGCGCGAATTGAAGGCGCTGGAGATCGTGGCCATCGGCACCACCGGTGGCTCGCCCGAGCTGCGCCAGGCGGCGATTGCGGCTGGGCTGCCGCCGCTTCGCCAATCCGGCGGCGACGAGGCTCCGCCTGCAAATACGCCAGCGCCAGCGCCAACGCCCGAACCGGTTGCGGCCGCGGCACCCGTGCCGCCGGCGCCGAGCGGCCTGCGACCGACGATGATCGTGGACCTGCCGGTGCGCGCCGGGCAGCGGGTATGGGCGCCGGGCGCCGACATGATCGTGACCTCGACCGTGAATGCGGGCGGCGAGGTCATTGCGGACGGCAACATCCACGTCTATGGCGCGCTCCGCGGTCGCGCGATCGCGGGTGGCGCCGACAATTTGAACGCGCGCATTTTCGCGCAGAATTTCGATCCGGAGCTGGTCTCCATCGCGGGGTTCTACGCGGTGCGGGAAGGCCTCGGGAAAGCGCCCATAGGGCGTGCGACACAGGTACGTTTGGCAGGCGAGAGCCTGCGCTTCGATCCGTTCGGGGCGTAGGGACAGGGAGATTGCGTATGGCGCAGGTTGTGGTGATCACGTCCGGAAAAGGCGGCGTCGGGAAGACGACGAGTTCGGCGGCTATCGCCACGGGCCTGGCGCAGCGCGGCAAGAAGACTGTCGTCATCGACTTCGACGTGGGGCTGCGCAACCTGGACCTCATCATGGGGGTCGAGCGGCGGGTGGTGTTCGATATCGTCAACGTCATCCAGGGCGATGCGAAGCTCAACCAGGCGCTCATCCGCGACAAGCGGGTCGAGCACTTGGCGATCCTTCCGGCCAGCCAGACGCGCGACAAGGACGCCCTGACCAAGGAGGGCGTCCAGATAATCATCGAGGAGCTGTCGAAGGACTACGACTACATCATCTGCGACAGCCCGGCCGGGATCGAGAAGGGGGCGCTGCTGGCGCTATACTTCGCGGACCAGGCGATCGTGGTGACGAACCCGGAAGTGAGCTCGGTGCGGGACTCCGACCGTATTCTCGGCGTGCTGCAGTCGAAGTCCAAGCGAGCCGAGGAAAAGCGCGAGCCAGTGAAGGAACACCTGCTGGTGACGCGCTACGATCCGGCGCGGGTGGAGCGCGGTGAGATGCTGAAGCTCGAGGACATCCGGGAGATTTTGGCGATCCCGCTCCTCGGCGTGGTGCCCGAGAGCGAGAGCGTGCTGCGCGCCTCCAACACCGGCACGCCCGTGATCCTGGATGCGGAGAGTCCGGCGGGCCTCGCCTATGGCGATGCGGTCGCGCGCTTCCTTGGCGATGAGCGGCCGCACCGCTTCCTCGAAGTGGAGAAGAAGGGCCTGTTCAAGCGGCTGTTTGGGGGGAGGGCGGCGTGATGGCATGGCTCGACATCTTCCGGAGCCGCAAGCCGCCGCCGTCGGCGTCGGCTGGGGCAGCGAAGGAGCGCTTGCAGATCGTGCTGGCGCATGAGCGCATCGGCCGCACGAGGGAAGACTTCCTGCCGAAGCTGCAAGCGGAGCTGGTCGCGGTGGTCGCGCGGTATGTGGCGATCGATCCCGGGAAGGTGGCGGTCAACCTGGATCGCGGCGGGGATATGAGTACGTTGGCCATCGAGATCGAGTTGCCGGGGCCGCGGGGAGCGGTGGCGCGGTAGTCTGCCCGATGCGCCGTCGCACGTTCGACGAACAATGAAGGTATCAACCATGCGATCGATCTTCCGGAGTGTGGTGATCCTACTGGTTTAGACGGCTGGCGGAGCTTTGCTCAGCGTATGCGCGTCCGCGTGCTGCCGTGGGTCTTCGGGGCTGTGCATCAGCTGCTGAAGGAGTTGGGGTAAGGCGACCGCGTCGCGGTTGCGATCGTGCTTTTCAGCAATGCGGTGCCAGCTTTCGCCGTCGTTTGCCGTAAGAGTTCAGCCGAGGCGTCTGAGCTCACCGCAACGCCTCCTCCGCAACCTCCTGTACCACCATCCCTGAAAACCCATTGCTGTGCGTGATGGGTCGGCTGGACATCTTCCGGAGCCGCAAGCCGCCCTGGCCGGCGACCGCGCGCGCTGCGAAGGAGCGCTTGCAGATCGTGCTGGCGCACGAGCGCATCGGCCGCACGCGCGAAGGCTTCCTGCCGAAGCTGCAGGCGGAGCTTGTGGCGGCGGTCGCCCGGTATGTGGCGATCGATCCCGGGAAGGTGGCGGTCAACCTGCATTGCGGAGGGACATGAGCACGCTGACGATTGAAATTGAGCCGTCGGAGCAGCGCAGGTGGTGGCACGGTAGAGCGGCGCCGCCTCTCCACCTAAAGATCGTCTTTTTCATTATGGTCCTGGCTCTGATGAGGCCGGACTGGACTATTGTTGCTAGCGTCGCGGAGACGCCGGGAACAGGTTTGATGCGACAATGAGGCGGGCTCTGCCCGGCTCGCTGCGGCCGCAAAAGGCCTGCCTCGACTGGCCGACGCACGTCCTCGTGGGGAGACTATCCGATGCTGCACCTCAGCCACGTCCTTGCCCTACCACTTGCCATCCCCGCCATCGCTCGCGCTCAGAGTTGGCCCAGTCAGCCCATTCGCCTCATCGTGCCCTTTGGTGCCGGCGGCGCCACCGACATCTTCGCGCGCATGGTCGCGGACCGCATCGGCCCGGCGGTGGGCGCGCGGGTCATTGTGGAAAACCGACCCGGCGCCGGGTCCACCATCGGCGCGCAGGCGGTGGCGCGCGCGGTGCCGGATGGGCACACATTGCTGGTGCTCACCTCCTCCCACACCATCGGCGAGACGCTGCTTCCAGGGCGCGGCTATGTGCTGGCGCGCGATTTCGTGCCCGTCGCAGCGTTCAACAGCACCGCACTCGCCATTGTCGCCAGCCCGAGCCTGCCGGTCAGCGACATGGCTGGGCTGATCGCCCATGCGAAGCAGAACCCAGGCGCAGTTGCCTATGCCACCACTGGCATCGGCACCGTGAACCACCTGGCCGCTGAACTCATCCGCCTGCAGGCAGGGTTTGAGTGGCTGCACGTGCCCTATCGAACCGGCGCTGAGGCGCGCAGCGACATGATGGCGGGGCGTGTGCCCGTGATGTTCGACCCGGTCGCCGGCGCCGTACCCCTGGCACGGGAACGGCGGGCCAATGTGCTGGCCGTAACGACAGCCGCGCGCTCGGCGGCCATGCCCGAGGTGCCGAGCGTCGGTGAGACCCTGCCGGGCTTTGATGTCGGCCTGCTGATTGGGCTTCTGGCGCCCGCGGGCACTCCGGAGCCGATCGTGCAGCACTTGGCCGGGGCGGTTCGTGCGGTGACTGCGGCACCGGACATCGCGTCGCTGTGGCGGGAGCAGGGGGCTGAACCCCTAACCCTGTCCCCCGAAGCCTGGAGCGCGCTGCTGGCCGCAGACACAGCGCGCTGGGCGCAGGTGGTGCGGGATGCCGGAGTGACGGTGTGAGCGTGGCGCCTCACCCCAGCGCCTCCTCGACCACCTCCTCCGCCACCATCCCCGCAAACCCATTGCTGTGCGTGATCGCCCCCGCCGACAGCATCGCCGTCTCCAGCCGCACCAGCGCCTCCTCCGGAAAGCGCGGGTCCAGCGTCCAGATGCCCAGCTCACGATACCGCCCGATGCAGCGCGCCAGCAGCGTCTCCACCATCTCCGGGAAGAACGGCCCCACCACCCGAGCGCATTCCTCGTCGCTCGCATCGTCGAACCAGTCGAGCGTCACGGCCAGGCCGCGCACCATCGCCTCGAACTCCTCGCGACGGTCCGCGATGCGCGCCACCGTGCTGTAGAACGCCGTGTAACTCGTGGGCCCGCGCGAAGCCGCCGCGTAGTAGATGTGGCACCCGGCATCCGTCAGGCGCGTGAGGTAGGGTTCGAACAGCTGCGCGCAGTCGAGCGTGCCGGCCAGCACCGCCGCCGCGTTCTCCTCCATGCTCCCGTCGGTGATGCGCCGGATGCTGGCCGGGTCCATCCCCGCGCGGCGGAGGTCATCCTGCAGCGTCCACCACGGCGTCGGCACCTCGCTCACGGTCGCCAGTGTCATCTGCGCCAAGTCCGTCAGCGCGAAACCCGGGCGCGCCGCGCGGCCCACCAGGCAGAACGGGTCGCGCATCACCACTGCGCCGAACAGCCGCAGCGGACTGCCATGATCCTTGTCATGCGCGAGGAACAGCCGCATCGGCCCACCCCAGGCGAGATCAGCCTCGCCCTCCAGCACCGCATCCTTCGCCAGCGACGGCACCAGCCCCGACCTGAGCGTCACGGCGACACCCTCCGCCGCGTAGTCGCCACGCGCGAGTGCGGCATAGAAAGGCGCATAGAAGATCGCCCGGAAGGGCTCCTGGAGGATGATGTCGTGCACTGCAGCGGCTCCGGTCTGGACGGGGTCGCAGCTTGCGCCATGATGTGCCCTCTGCAAACCCGGGAGCCACCATGATGCTGACACGCCGCCTGCTGCTTGCCGGACTGCCCACGGCCCTCGGCCTTGCGCATCCGGCCCTGGCGCAGGATCGATTCCCGACGCGTCCCATCCGCATGGTGATCCCGGTGGGCGTCGGCGGCGTGACCGATGTCGTGGGCCGCATCCTGGCCGAGGGCATGCAGACCGTGCTCGGCCGGCCGGTGGTGCCGGAGAACATTCCCGGTGCCGGAAGCACGGTGGGCGCGGCCGCCTTCCACCGCGCGCCGGCAGATGGCTACGCGGTCTATATCGCGACCAACAACCACGCCGTCATGCGCACGATCTACCCGAACTTCGCCTATGACCCGATCACCGATTTCATCCCGCTCGCGCTGGTGGGCCGGCAGCCCTTCGTCCTGGCCGTGCATCCCGATGTGCCCGCGCGGGACATGGCGGGGCTGCTCGCCTGGCTGCGTGCGCGAGGGGACGCCGCGAACTACGGCGCGACCAATCCGGGGGCCACGAACCACCTCGCCGGCGAGTTGTTCAAGCAAATCCTGGGCGGCGATTTCACCATCATCCCGTACCGGACCGCGGCCAATGCCGTGCAGGATCTGGTCGCCGGGCGGATGAACTTCACCATCGACAGCCCGACCATGCTGCTGCCGCTGATCCAGGCCGGGCGCGTGCGTGGCCTCGCGGTCTCCTCACTCGAGCCATCCGCGCTGGTGCCGGGGCTGCCGAGCCTCGCGCAGTCCGGGGTTGCGGATTACGAACTGACGGCGTGGCAGGTGCTCTACGCCAAGCCGGGCACGCCGCCAGAGGTGGTCGCCATCCTCGCCGATGCGGCAAAGCGTGCGCTGGCCGATCCCGCCATGGCGCCGCGCCTGGCCGCCGCCGGGGTGGAGCTCTGGCCGGACCCATCGCCGGCCGCGGCCGAGGCGCATGTGCGCGCCGAGATGGCACGCTGGGCGCCGATCGTAAGCCGCATGAATCTGGGGACGAACTGATGCAGATGCGCGCGCACCGGCCACTGATCATGGGGCGGCGTGGTGCCGTCGCATCCAACCACCCGGTCGCCACGCAGGCAGGGCTCGATGTGCTGCGGGGGGGAGGCAACGCGGCGGATGCGGCGGTCGCAGTGGCCCTGACGTTGGGCGTGGTCGAGCCGCACATGTCCGGCCTCGGCGGCGATGGTTTTTATCACGTCTGGGACGCGAGCCAGCGTCGGGGGCGGGTGTTCAATGGCTGCGGTGCCGCGTCGGCCGGTGCCACGGCCGAGGCATACCGCGCGCGCGGCGGCATCCCGCTGTTTGGCCCGCTCTCGGTTTCTGCGCCCGGAATGCTCGCCGGGCTCGGCCTCATGCATAAGTCGTGCGGTGAACGTAAATGGCGCGGCCTGTTCGGTCCCGCCGTGGAGGCCGCGCGGGACGGTTTCGCCGTGACCCACCACCTGCGCAAATTTGCCGACGCGCAGCGCGCGCGCCTGCCGGAGGGAAGCCGCGCCGCCGCCATCTTCCTGCCCGACGGCGAGCCGCCGCGTCTTGGCGACCTGCTGGTGCAGGAGGCCCTCGCCGCGACGCTTGAAGCACTCTCCGGCGGCGCCGATTTCGCGGCCCTGCTCGCACCCGGCGCAGCGGCGGCCGACGTTCCGATCAGCCATGCCGATCTCGCTGCCATGTTGGCCGAGGAACTGGCCCCGATCTCCGTACCCTACCGCCGTTTTGTGGTGGCGCAGACGCCGCCCAACTCCACCGGCTTCACCGTGCTGCAGATGCTGCGCATCCTGGAGCGCCATGACCTGGCGGCACTCGGCTGGGGTTCCGCGGCGCTGATTCACCTGATGGTGGAGGCGAAAAAGCGCGCCTTCCTCGACCGCGAGACCTGGGGCGGCGATCCCCGCGGCATGGAGGTGCCGATGGAAATGCTGCTCTCCGAAGCCCGTGCCGCCGAGCACGCCGCGGCCATTGACCCCACCCGCGCCGCCGACCTGCCCCTGAAGCCGACGCCCGGCACCGGCGACACCACCTATTTCTGCATCGTCGATCCGGCGGGCAACGCGGTCTCCGCCATCCAGAGCCTCAACTCGCCTTTCGGGTCCGGGGTCATCGCCGGGGATACCGGCGTGCTGCTCAACAACCGCATGAGCTACTGGCACCTGGAGCCCGGCCACGCCAACACGCTGATCCCCGGCCGGCGGGTGCGGCACACGATGAACGCGCCGATGATTCTCAGGGATGGCCGCCCCTGGTGCGTGCTGGGCACGCCCGGTGCCGACAACCAAGTGCAGATCAACACCCAGGCGATCGTGGGTCTGTGCGATTTCGGCATGGACCCGCAGCAGGTCGCGGAGGCGCCGCGCTGGACCTCCTCGCAATACGGGCAGCCCGCGAACTGGCCCCACGAGGGCGACGATGTCCTGACCATGGAGCAGGGGCTTGCCGCCGCCGCCCCCGCGCTCCAAGCGATGGGCCACAACATCAAGATCGTGCCGCCGCTGGAGGGTCCGTGCAGCCTGGAGCTCATCCGCCTTCTCGAAAACGGGGTGCGCATGGCCGCATCCGATCCCCGGCGCGATGGCTGGGCGGGAGCCTTCTGAGATGCATGAGGACGTCCTGCTTCGCGTCCGCGACGGCGCCGTGCTGCGCGCGACCCTCAACCGCCCGGCCAAGCGCAACGCGCTGAACGGCGCGGTCTTCGCCGCGCTCGAAGCCCTGATCGCGGATTGCGCCCAGGACCGATCCCTCCGCGGGGTGGTTCTCGCGGGCGCCGGCGGGCATTTCTGCGCCGGGCTCGACCTCGCCGAGCTGGTGGAAGGGGAGGCGGCACTCGCGCGCAACCGACGCATGGGCGCGATCCTGGCCGGGCTATCGGCCCTGCCGCAGGTGGTGATCGCGCAGATCACGGGCGCGGCCCATGCCGGCGGGCTGGGCCTCGCCTGCGCCGCCGACCTGGTCTTTGCCAGCGCCGATGCCCGCTTCGCCGCCCCGGAGACCCGGCGCGGGTTGGTCGCCGCACAGATCCTGCCGTGGATCGCCCGTCGCACCGGCCGCAGCGAGGCGGCGCGGCTGGTGTTGCAGGCGCATGTCGTGGGCGCCGCGGAGGCCGCGCGCATCGGCTTGGTCCATGCCGTCGCCGAGGATGCGGCGGCTCTCGCGACCCTGGTCGACCAGGTGCTTGCGGATGTGCTGCAGGGTGCACCCGAAGCCCTGGCCGAGACGAAGATCCTGCTCGCGGCCCTTGGTCCCGTCGTGCCGGAGGGTTACGGTGAGGCCGGCGCCCAGGCTTTCGCCAAATGCGCCGCTGGTGGCGAGGCGGCGGAGGGCATTCTGGCCTTCCGGGAGAAGCGTTTGCCGGCCTGGGCTGCGCGCTGAACTTGCACTCGCGCGCCATGGTGGCTATCTGAAGGGTTCAGCGGTCCGCCGCCTCCCATTGAATTTCGGAGCCTCCCATGGCACGCGTCACGGTCGAAGACTGCATCGTCAAGGTCCCCAATCGGTTCGACCTCGTTCTCCTTGCGGCCCAGCGCGCGCGCAACATCGCGCGTGGCGAGGAGCCGACAATCGATCGCGACGACGACAAGAACCCGGTGATCGCCCTTCGCGAAATCGCCGACGAGACGATTGAACTCGGCCCCTTGGAGGCCGATCTGGTGAAGTCGTTGCAGCGTTCGGCCGAGCCGGAGCCTGCTGAGGAAGAGGTCCTTGACCTCATCGCCACCGACGAGAACATCTTCGGCGTGATGGACGTGAACGAGGAACAGCTTCCCGAGCTGACCGCCGAAGATCTCGCCACCGATGATATCGAGACGCAGATCGCTGCGGAACTCGCCGGCAAACGTTGATTGCGAATGAGGTGATGCTTGGCCTTGGGTGATGCTGATACGGGCGGGCTTTCTCCGCCCCTTCGCGCGCCCGAGGGGTTGTCCGCCGGCGGCCCGGTTTCCCCCGGTGTTCGCCTGGCACGCATGGTGGGCGCCTACGACCCGCGCGCCGACCAGGACCTTATAGCAGCCGCCTACACCCTCGCCGAGGCCGCCCACGCGCCCCAGAAGCGCGAGAATGGCGAGCCCTACATCGTCCATCCCCTCGCCGTCGCCGAGATCCTGGCGAGCTATAAGCTCGACCAGGGCTCCATCATCACGGCGCTGCTCCATGACGTGGTGGAGGACACGCCGACCACGCTGGTCGAGATCGAGCGCAGGTTCGGCAAGGAGGTCGCCAAGCTCGTCGATGGCGTGACCAAGCTGACGCGCCTCGAACTGCAATCCGAGCGCACCAAGCAGGCCGAGAACTTCCGCAAACTGGTCCTTGCGATGAGCGAGGATATCCGGGTGTTGCTGGTCAAGCTCGCGGACCGGCTGCACAACATGCGCACGCTGAGCGCGGTGCCCAAGCCCGAGAAGCGCCGCCGCACCGCGCGCGAGACGCTCGAGATCTACGCGCCGCTGGCCGAGCGCATCGGCATGGACGCGCTCAAGACCGAGATCGAGACGCTCGCTTTCCGTGAGATGGATGCCGATGCCTGGGCGACCATCGCCGCGCGCCTGACCTTCCTGCGGGGCCAGGGCGCCGACCTCATCGAGGCGATCGAGCAGGATCTCGGCCGGGTTCTCCGCGATGCCGAGGTGAAGCTGGTCGATGTGCTCGGGCGCGAGAAATCGCCCTATTCGATCTGGCGCAAGATGCAGAAGAAGAACGTGGCGTTCGAGCAGCTGTCGGACATCATGGCGTTCCGCGTCATCGTCGCGGACAGGGGCGATTGCTACGCGGCACTCGGCGCCATCCACTCCGCCTATCGCGTCGTGCCGGGCCGCTTCAAGGACTACATCTCGACCCCCAAAACCAACGGCTACCAGAGCCTGCACACCGGCGTGACCGTGCCGGAACGGCGCAACGCAAAGATCGAGGTCCAGATCCGCACGCGCGAAATGCATGAGGTCGCCGACTTCGGCGTCGCCGCGCACTGGATCTACAAGCAGGGCGATGTCGCCGCCAAGGATCGCAAGCGTTACCCCTGGGTGCGCGACCTGCTGGAGATCCTGGATGCGGCAAACGATCCTCAGGATTTCCTCGACCACACGAAGCTGGAACTGCACCGCGACCAGGTCTTCTGCTTCACGCCCAAGGGCGACCTGATCGAGCTGCCGAAGGGCGCCACCCCGGTCGATTTCGCCTACCAGGTGCATAGCGAGGTGGGGGACGCCTGCGTCGGCGCCAAGGTGAACGGCAAGATCGTGCCGCTGCGCCATCAGCTGGAGAATGGCGACCAGATCGAGATCATCACGGCGCGCGGTGGCACCCCCAACCCCGGCTGGGAACGCTTCGTCGCGACCGGCAAGGCCCGCGCGCGCATCCGCCGCTTTGTCCACGCCCAGCTGCGCAGCGAGCACCAGGAGAACGGCCGCGCGGCCATCGCCAAGGCGGTCCGTGCCGAGGGCCTCGACTTCTCCGAGAAGCTGATCGAGCCGGCTATCAAGATCCTGAAGCAGGCTGATTTCGCCACGCTCTGTGTCGCGGTCGGGGCCGGCAACCTGACCCCCCGCGAGGTCGTCCACGCCGCTGTACCCGAGCTCAAGGCGCCGCCTCGCGTGCATGAGACGCTGCCCCTCGCCCGCCCGCGCGGCCGGCTCGGAGAGGGCAGGACCCTCACGACCCCCAGCAAGGGGGACAAGGCGGTTTCGGCACGGCGCGACACGGCGCTGGGCATCACCGGCTTGGTTTCCGGCATGGCCGTGCATTTCGCCGGGTGCTGCCACCCGCTGCGCGGCGACCGCATCGTGGGCATCGTCACAACTGGGCGCGGCGTGACCATCCACAAGAACGACTGCCATTCGCTGGAAAGCTTCTCGGCCACGCCGGAGCGCTTCATCGACGTCGATTGGGAATACGACGCGTCGCCCAAGGGAATCCATATCGGGCGGATCGAGGTGGTGACCGAAGGTGCCGGCGGCAACGCGCTCGCCGGCGTCACCACCGCGATCGCCAAGCAGGAGGGGGCGGTGGCCAGCCTCAAGATCACCAACCGCGCCGCCGAACATTGTGAGCTGCTGGTCGATGTGGAGGTGCGCGACCTGCGCCACCTCTTGACCATCATCGCGGCGCTCCGGGCCTGCCCAGGCGTGTCCGGCGTAGACCGGGCACGGGGCTGATGGACGCCAGATGATTTTGGGCCTCGGCAGCGACATGGTTGATATCCGCCGTATCGAGCGAGTGATCGAGAAGCATGGGGACCGCTTCCTCCAGCGCATCTTCACCCCGCTCGAGATCGCCAAGGCGAATCGCCGGACCGAGCGCATCCGCGTCGCCACCTACGCCAAGCGCTTCGCCGCGAAGGAGGCTGCGTCCAAGGCTCTGGGCACCGGGTTCCGCGCCGGAGTGTTCTGGCGCGACCTCGGCGTGGTCAACCTCGCCTCTGGCGCTCCGACGCTACGCATGACCGGCGGCGCGGGCCTCCGCCTCGCGGCCATCACGCCCGACGGCCACGTGGCGCAGGTTGCGCTGACGATGACCGACGAATACCCCTACGCGCAGGCGGTGGTGATGATCACCGCGTCGCGGCTTCCTTGACATTCCGCGCCGCCGGGGGCTTCCCTCCGCCCGCTCGTGGTCGATACGACCATGCGCTCCCTCGGCGCGGCTGAGCTGGACATACCTCATTGCGGGCGAACACTCCCTTCATGGCGAAAAAGACCGGTGGCTGGGGCGAGAGCATCAAGACGGTGCTCTACGCGGGCCTGATCGCGATCGGCGTGCGCACCATTGCATTCGAGCCCTTCAACATTCCCTCCGGCTCCATGATCCCGACGCTGCTGGTGGGCGACTACCTGTTCGTCTCCAAGTTCAGCTACGGCTATTCGCGGCATTCGATGCCGTTCAGCCCCAACCTGTTTTCCGGGCGCATCTTCGGCCGCCTGCCCAACCGCGGCGACGTTGCCGTCTTCAAGCTGCCGCGCGACAATTCGACCGACTACATCAAGCGCATCGTGGGATTGCCGGGCGACCGCATCCAGGTCGTGGGCGGCATCCTCCGGGTGAATGGCGTGCCGGTGACGCGCGAATCGCTCGGGCCCTACATTGTCGAGGGCGACGGTCCCCGCATGACCGTGCGGTGGTACCGCGAGACCTTCCCTGGACCTGGCGGCATCTCGCACCAGATCGTCGAGAACTCGGACGACATGCCGTTCGACAACACGCCCGAGTTCGTGGTGCCCGCTGGACATGTCTTCGCCATGGGCGACAACCGCGACAACAGCCTGGACAGCCGCGCGACCAGCGCGGTGGGCTTCGTGCCGATCGAGAATTTGGTCGGGCGCGCCGAGTTCATCTGGTTCTCCGTCGATGGCTCGGCGGCGTGGTGGGAGGTGTGGGGCTGGCCCTTCGCGATCCGCTGGGGCCGGCTCTTCACGCCGGTTCGATGAGTTCAGCGAGCGCGCTTGCGTGCCCGCAAACGCCGGGCGCGTGCTCCGCACGGTTGGCTTCGCCGAGCTGCCGGCGGCACACTTTTGCTTTCCCTCAGACGCCGGGCGCACGCTTGGCTTCGCCGGACTGTGGGCGGCGCCCGTCCGGGCGCTCGGTCCGCAAGGCGTGCCGCTGGTCAGTGAATGGGGCGGCTCAAGGAACGCGGTTTTCGTGATCGAGGACCGCATCGGCCATGTCTTCGCCAACCGCGCGCTGCTCGAACACGCGCTGACGCATCGCTCCGCCGCCAAGACCCAGCTTGCCAGCAATGAGAGGCTGGAGTTCCTGGGGGACCGGGTGCTCGGCCTCACCATGGCGGAATGGCTCGTCGAACGCTTCCCGGACGAGCTCGAGGGCGCGCTGACCCGGCGGCTTTCGCAGCTGGTCGCGTGGGAGATGCTGGCCCGCGTCGCGGACGAGATCGGGCTGCGCGCCGAATTGCGCGTGCCGCCCTCCGAAAGCCGTGCCGGGCTGCTCGACAAGGCAAGCGTGCTCGCTGACGCGGTCGAGGCCATCCTCGGCGCTGTCTATCTCGATGCCGGGCTGGAGGCAGCGCGGGGCGTGGTAAAGCGCATCTTCGGTGCCCATCTGGAAGCCGCGTTGACACCGCCGGTTTCGGCCAAGAACCGTTTGCAGGAATACACTTTAGGCCGCGCCAAGGGGCTGCCGGTCTATGAGGTCATATCGAATGTCGGCCCCTCCCACGCCCCCACCTTCGTGGTGCAGGTGACGGCGGAGGGGCGCAGTGCCGAAGGCTTGGGCCGGTCCAAGCGAGAGGCGGAACAGGCGGCGGCGGAGGCTTGGATGCGGGATGTCTGACAACACACGGTGCGGTTTGGTGGCCATCCTCGGCGCTCCCAATGCCGGGAAATCGACGCTCGTGAACCGGCTCACCGGCAGCAAGGTGACGATCGTCTCGCCCAAGCCGCAAACGACGCGCTTCCGCATCCGCGCCGTGGTCATGCGCGACCAGGCGCAGATCGTGCTCGTGGACACGCCCGGCATCTTCGCGCCGCGCCGGGGCCTCGATCGCGCGATGGTCGCAGCCGCCTGGTCCGGCGCGCGCGATGCCGACGTGACGGTTCTGATCGTCGACGCGCAGAGCGGCATCACCGAGCGCGTGCAGGCCATCCTGGACGGCCTCGCGAAGAGTGGGCGGCCGTGCTGGCTGGTGCTCAACAAGGTCGACCTCGTGGACCCGCCGGTGCTGCTGCCGCTGGCCGAAAAGCTCAATGCCGGGCAGGCCTTCGTCCATACCTTCATGATCTCGGCCGAGAAGGGCAGGGGTCTCGACAAGCTGCTGGAGACCATGGCCGAGGCGATGCCTCCCGGTCCCTGGCTTTTCCCCGCGGATGAGCTGTCCGACCTGCCGAACCGGATGCTCGCCGCCGAGATCGTGCGCGAGCACATCCTGCGCCTGACGCATGAGGAAGTGCCCCACCACGCCACGGTCGAGACCGAGAACTGGGAGGAGCGCAAGGACGGCTCCGTGCGGATCGACTGCACGATCTACGTCCTGCGCGCCACGCAGAAGGCGATCATCATCGGCGACAAGGGCAGCAAGGTTAAGGATATCGGCCGCCGCGCGCGTGCCGAGCTGATGACCCTGCTGGACAAGCCCGTGCATCTGTTTCTCAACGTGAAGGAGCGTGCCGGCTGGGATGAGGAGCGGGCGCGGCTGCGGGCGATCGGCCTGCGCGAGGAGGATGGGTGACCACGGCGTGGGAAGCGCCCGCGATCATCCTTTCGGCCCGCCCTTTCGGTGAAGGCGGCGCGGTGGTCCATGTGATCACCCGCGACCATGGCCGCCACGCCGGGCTGGTGCGCGGCGGTACCTCCCGCGCGCAATCCGCACTCTGGCAATCCGGCAACATGATCGAGGCGCGCTGGGTGGCGCGCCTGGCGGACCAGCTCGGCAACCTCACGGGGGAGTTGGTGCATCCGGCGGCCGCACTTGCCATGGAGGAACCGCTGGCCCTGGCCCTGCTGAGCTCCGCCTGCGCCATCGCCGAGGCGACCCTGCCGGAGCGCGAGCCGCACCCGGTGCTGTTCGAGGGCCTGGTGCGGATCGTTTCCCGCCTGGTGTACGGCGCGGCGCATGCGATGCCCGACTACATCAGATGGGAAGCGATGCTGCTCGCGGAGCTGGGTTTCGGCATCGATCTCGCCGCTTGCGCCGTGACGGGCGCGGTCGAGGACCTCGCCTACGTCTCCCCGAAATCAGGCCGTGCGGTGAGCCGCGACGCCGCCGCGGGCTGGGAAGACCGCCTGCTGCCGCTGGCGGCGTTCCTGCGTGACGACTCTGCGGCTTCGGGAGCGGAAGACTGGTCCGCGGGGCTGCGGCTGACTGGGCACTTCCTGGAGCGCGACGTGTTCCATGGCCACCATCGCGCGGTGCCGGATGCGCGGCTGCGGCTGGTGGATCGGGTCATGGGCTGAGGGTGGCGGCTCGGGGACGTTGGCCTCGGTCGTCCCCTCACCGAATGATCGGCAGTCCCGCTTGAGGGTAGCGGGCCCGCTAGTCTAGGCCGCGAAACTGACCTCACCCGCGGTCTGGATCTGCGCAAACCGCTGCATGCAGGAGATCGCGTTCTGGTGCTCCTCGCCGGACGCCCCGGCGCAGCAATCTTCGACGACACGGGCGTAGTCGCGGTCATGGCCTTCGCGGACGCCGGTATGAACCACGCCATTGGTCGAGACACCGGTCATGTAGATCTGCGTCGTTCCGAGCGCGTGCAGGATCGGTTCGAGCGACGTCCCATAGAAGGGGCTCACGCGGTGCTTTACGATGTCCAGCTCGTGTGGCTGGGGCTCGAGTGCTGCGAACACTTCGGTGCCCCAGGTGCCGAGCTTGGACAGGCCGCGCTAGGCTCCGTTTACTGATCTGCGGGTGGACGTGCTTAGTTTGGTGAGCCGCTGGTTTGGCGCAAGTCATTGACGGTCGCCCAGCCGGCCTCGATGTGGCGGCGCAGCGCGAACATTGTGCCCGCGATGTCGCCCTCGACCATGCGAACGCTTTTCGTGGTGATCGGGTGTACGCGCATCGGCATCACCTTCCGCGCGGTGTGGACCAGCCCCCTCGCCAGCCGGGTCTGTGGCATCAACCTCCACGCCTTCCAGGGCTTGGCATGGGGGGCCGCGGCGACGCTGGGCGTCATCGCCTCGCTGCTCATCATACCCAGCACCTTCCTGAGCTCGACCACGGTCGCGGCCTTCATGCTGCAATCCTTCGCGGCGGCCGTGCTCGGTGGCTTCTCGAGCCTGCCAGGGAGCATCATCGGAGGCCTGATCGTGGGCGTCGCCATGAACCTGTTCAGCTTCTTCGTGACATCGGAGCTGAGCAGCACGTTC
>JAQGHV010000047.1 GCA_028288785.1 Rhodospirillales bacterium
GGCGAAGAACAGCTCATCCACCTTGGCATTGTCGAAGCCGCTCATGGAGCCGACATCGAGGCCGAGGCAGCGCGCCGCGATCATCAGGTAGGCGCCTTGCAGCGTGCCGTTGCGGAACGCCGTGGTCTCGGCCAGCGCGGGGCTGGAGGAGAACCAAGCCTTGGCATCGGCGTGCGGGAACAGGAACGGAAGCTTGTCGTAGAAGAGCGGGTCATGCGCGACGATGGCGGTGACCGGCGCGGTCATCGTCTTCTCGACGTTGCCGGCGGACAGCGCCTGCTTGAGCCGCGCCTTGGCCTCGCCACTGCGTACGAACACTAGCCGCATCGGCGAGCAGTTCGCCGAGGTCGGGCCATACTTCGAGATATCCCAGATTTCGTGGAGCATGCTGTCCGGCACCGGCCGGTCGAGCCACTTGTTCTGCGTGCGTGCCTCGCGAAAGATCTGGTCGATGCTGGCGTCGCTGAGGGGAGGGAGTTCGGGCATTGGGCTAGGGCTTCTCCGGAGGGAAGCCCAGACTATGAGTGCTGAGCCGTGTTCGCAATTGCAGCATGGCCGATGGCGGTCATCACCGATCGGAATGGGGCGGCCGAAGCCGCCCCGCCGAAATTAGGCCTTCGCCTTCTGCTTGCCCTCGGCCTGCTGGTTCTGGCCATCGTTGCTCTCAGTCAGGATCTGCTCGGACAATTCCGTGAGGTCGAGGTCTGTCTGCTTCTCCTCGGCCAGCGTCTCCTCGAGCAGCTGGGTGATACGATCCGCACCCATCCGCTTCGACCAAGCGATCATCGTGCCGTAGCGCGCGATCTCGTAGTGCTCCACCGCCTGACCGCATGCGACGAGGCCAGCGTCGCGCACGGGGCTCTTGTCCTTGTCCTCTTCGAGCAGCTCCTCGCATTCCTCGATGATGCCGTTGATGGCCTCGCAGGTGACGCCGGCTGCGCGCTTGCCGAGGACCTCGAAGACCTCCTGGAGGCGCTCGATCTGGCCCTGCGTCTGGAGGCGGTGCTGCGTGAAGGCCTCAGCGAGTGCCGGCGAATCGGCGGCCTTCGCCATCTTCGGTAGCGTCTTCAGGATCTGCCGCTCCGCGTAGTAGGTGTCCTTGAGCTGGTCGAGGAAAAGACGGTCAAGCGTCTGCATGATGAAGACTCCAGAGGATTGGTGAAAGTTCGCGGCGCCGGTCCCCCGGCGCCGCGTTTGGGTGGTTGCTCAGATGCCGCGCGTGCGGTCGGCCATCAGGCCGGTGCTGGCGAGATCGGATCCGGCGGCGCCGTAGTAGCTGTCGACAGCCGTCGGCCAGTTGCGGTTGTCGCGAGACCATTGTGACTCATCTGCAGTCTCATAGCGCGGCGAATTGCGCATCTGGTCTTCGGTCAGCGACACGACATAGCCGTCGTACTCGGTGCTGTATTTCAGCTGCGACCAAGGGAGCGGGTGGTAGCTCTCGCCGATGCCGAGGAAGCCGCCGAAGGACAGCACGGCATAGGCAACGTGGCCGCTGACCTTTTCGATCATCAGGGTGCTGATCGAGCCGAGCTTCTCGCCCGACGGGTTGTAGACGCTGGTGCCCTCCACGCGATCGGAGGAGATCAGGCTGTGGTCGCTGTTTTGCTCGCTCATGGAATGTCTCCCTCGGCTGTGCTGCGAAAGAAACACGCACGGCGCGCGCTGGTTGTCGCAGCGCGCGCGCCTGTGATCTTTATCGCGCGCCAGTGACCCGTCAGATCACCCGCGCCAGATCACCGCGCAGCGGTGACGCGCCAGACGACGTTTCCGACGTCGTCGGCCACCAGCAGGCCGTTGCGGCCATCAGGCGTCACGCCAACCGGTCGCCCGCGAGCGTTGCCATCCGCATCGAGAAAGCCGGTGAGGACATCGACTGGCCCGCCTTGCGGACGGCCCTCCACGAAGGGGATGAAGACCACGCGGTAGCCACTGGCGGGGCGCCGGTTCCACGACCCGTGCTGGCCCACGAAGGCGCCGGCGGCGAAGGGTGCCGGCAGGCCGCTCGCCTCCGTGATCGCGAGGCCGAGCGAGGCTGTATGCGCGCCCAGCGCGTAGTCCGGCACGATGGCGCGCGCGACCAGGCTCGCATCCTGCGGCTGCACCCGCGTGTCCACGTTGCGGCCGTAGTAGCTGTACGGCCAGCCGTAGAAGCCGCCCTCGCGCACCGAGGTCATGTAGTCCGGCACCAGGTCGGAGCCGATCTCGTCGCGTTCGTTCACCGCCGCCCAGAGCACCGGATTCGGCCGTGGCGAGATCGCCATGCCGACCGGGTTGCGGAGCCCCGTGGCATAGGGGCGGTGCGCGCCGGTGGTGGGATCCACTGCCCAGATCTGGGCCCGGCCAGCCTCCGCCTCGATGCCGTTCTCGGCGACATTGCTGTTCGAGCCGATGGCCACGTACAGGGTGCGGCCATCCGCCGAGGCCTGCAGGTTCTTCGTCCAGTGGTGATTGCGCGTACCGGCCGGCAGTTCGGTTATGCGCGCACCGGGATCGGTCATGCGGGGCTGGCCGGCCTGGTAGTGGTAGCGGCGGATCGCATCGGTATCGGCGACGAAAAGCTGGTCGCCGATCAGCGCCATCCCATAGGGCGAATTGAGGTTCTCCAGGAACGCCATGCGGGTCTCCGCGATGCCGTCGCCATCGGCGTCGCGCAGCAGGGTGATGCGGTTGGCGCTCTGGGTTACGGCGCCGGCGCGGGCCATGACCGCGCGCATCGCCATGCCGCGGATCGAGGCGGCTTCATCGGGCTGCGGCGGCGCGCTGGACTCCGCCACGAGCACGTCGCCATTCGGCAGCACGAGCAGGTTGCGCGGGTGGTCGAGCCCGGCCGCAAAGGCATTCACGGCAAGGCCCGGCGCCGGTGTCGGCCGCTGCCCGGCAGGCCAGCCGACAGCGGGCGCGATGTTGATGGTCGGTACCAGGCCGGGGTTCGGCGGCGGCAGGGTGGGCGTCGGGCCGAACGAGGCTTCGAGCGGCAGGGTCGCCTTCTCGGTGCAGGCGACGACCGTGAATGCGGCGCCACCGCCGATTACGAGAAGGGTGACGATGAGCATGTTGCGGCTTCGCATTCGCGCGTTTCTCCGGGACTGCAGCAGGAACGTCGGCCATGCGGTAAGGTTCACCGCCGGACCCGCCACCGGAGGGTCGCTGGCGCCAGGGAATTCCGCATGTCCGCGTTCGCCGAAACGATGCGCCTTCTGTATCGCGCGAACCTCTGGGACGGGTTCGTCCCACGTCAGGGCACGGGTACTGTCCAGGGCTGGAACGGCGACCATCCGGCGCTTCGCCGCTTCGCGGGGGCGCCTGGTTCGCGCGTCATCATCGATGTCGGCGTCTGGAAGGGCCAGTCCACCATCGCGATGGCGGCGAGCCTGCGCGAGGCCGGCGTCGATGGCTGCGTCATTGCCGTCGATACCTTCCTGGGTTCGCCGGAACATTGGGGCGACGAGGGCCTGTTCACGACACGCCACGGCATGCCCGACATCTACGAGACCTTCCTCGCCAATGTGGCCGCGGCGGATCTCCAGAACTTCGTGGTGCCGACGCCGCAGACCGCCAGTTCCGCCGCCGCGATCCTGCGCCGCCTCGGCATCACCGCATCACTCGTGCACATCGACGGCGACCACGCCCATGGCAGCGTGTTGCAGGACGCCAGGGATTACTGGCCGATCCTCGAGCCCGGCGGCCACCTGGTGGGCGACGACTACCACCCGAACTGGCCGGGCGTGGTTCGCGCGGCGCGGGAATTTGCCGGCTTGGTCGAGCGGCCGCTGGCCATCGACCCGCCCAAATGGATTATCCGGAAGGGCTGACATAGACGGTCGTGAAGAATGACCGCCGATGATCTGATTTGCTCCCAGCGCAGGGCGCACGTTCCGTGTCGATGGCTCGCCCGACGGTCGGCCTAGGCCCATTCGGGTGCTTGGCCCGCGTGGCGGGCTGCGGGTCGATGATAGGAGCGGTAGTCGAGGTCCAGAACGTGCCATTTACGTTGGCGACAATTCCTGCCTTTCCAGCGGCATCGGGTCTACAACTGCGAGCACGCTTCAATTATTCTGGGTCTCCCATGCCAAAGATCTCCACGCCCACGCAAACCCGCCGCTTTGCCTCCCCCGCCGTGCGCATGGTGCTGCGGCGCCGCGTGCAGGAATGCGCGGGGCTGGTGCTGGCGCTGAGCGCGCTAGCGCTCGCCCTGGCGCTGGTGACGCATG
>JAQGHV010000327.1 GCA_028288785.1 Rhodospirillales bacterium
GGGCGGAGCCGCAGGGCGCGGCGGCGGCGGATCGTCCGCGGCAACGGCGGGCCCGATGACGTTGAGGCCCAGCGCGCGCGGCATTGGTCGTGCTGCGGGCAGCGGCTCCAGCGCGTTCACCGCCGCTTGCCAGAGCGCTTCCGCCTTGAGCAACACCAGCAGCGCCATCGTTCCCACCAGCACCGGCATGATGCGCGGCCGCATTTTCATCGCGCGAGCTTCAGCGCGTGCATCAGGTCGCGCTCTGCCTGGCTGCGCGCCGGCGCCGCGGTGAATGCCGTGGGCTCGGCGCGGATCGGCACCACCGGCTCTGCCACGATCGGCCGAGCCTGGCGCACCAGCCCGTCCAGCCTGTCCGCGATGCTGTCGGCACGCTCGATCAGGTAGCGCAGGTCGTCGCGCAGCTTCTCGCCGGCGAGGCAGCGATCGCTGAGCTGGCGCAGCCCGTCATCGGCGGTTGCGCGCAGCCGACGCAGCGTCGCCTCCGCCGCCGCCGCCGCATCGCCCAGGCCGCGGGCCGAGCCCTCCATCGCGCCACGGTCGCGGCGCACCGCGGCAAGGCCACGCTCCAGCCGGATCGCATAGGGGATGGCCACGGTCAGCAGCAGCAGCACCGCGCCCTGCAGCGCATATTCAAAACCGGTCATGCCGCCTCCGTCGTGGATTCGCGCAGCTCGCGGCCGATGCGGACCGCCAGGCGGTCCTCTCGTCGGCCGAGCTGCGCTTCGAACAGGGTGGTGTCGCCGCAGCGCAGCCGCACTGGCGCGCCGGGTGCGACGCCAAGGCCGATCTGGTCGCCCACCTTCAGCCCCAGCAGCGTCGAAAGCGGCAAGGAGTGCTCGGCCAGCACGACCTCCAGCGTGACCTCGGTGTCGCGCAGGCGCTCGGCGAGGTGGGTTTCCCAGATCCTGTCGCGGCCGAATTTCTCGCCCATGAATTGCTGCAGCAGCAGCTCGCGCACCGGCTCCAGCGTGGCATGGGGTAGCAGCATCTCGATGGTGCCGCCGCGATCCTCCATCTCAACTCGAAGCTTCACCAGGATGCAGGCATTCGACGGCCGGCTGATCGCGGTGAAACGTGGGTTCACCTCCAGCCGCTCGAAGCGAAAATGGACCGGGGAGATCGGCAGGAAGGCCTCGGTCAGATCGGCCAGCACGACCTGTACCAGGCGCTCTACCAGAGTGCGTTCGATCGTGGTGAAGGTGCGGCCGTCCATGCGCATGGCGGCGGTGCCGCGCCGGCCGCCCAGTAGCACATCCACGATGGAATAGATCAGCGGGCCATCGACCACGAGTAGGCCGTGATTATCCCACTCCGGCGCCGCGAAGACCGCCAACATTGCCGGCTGCGGCACCGCGTTCAGGTAGTCCCCGAAGCGCAGCGACGAGATGCCGTCGATCGAGACCTCGACATTGTCGAAGGTGAAATTGCGCAGCGTCGTGGACAGCAGCCGCACTACCCGGTCGAACACGATCTCGAGCATCGGCAGGCGCTCATAGGAGATCATGGCTGAGCTGATGATCCGCTCGATGCCGGAGGCCCTGCTACCGACATCCAAACCGATGATCTCTTCTTCGGAAAGCGCCATCCCGCTCATTGCACGAGGATCTCCACGAACAGCACGTCGCTGATCCGCGCCGGGGCTGCGGCGATGTTGGCGCGCGCCATCAGTTCCTCGCGCAGGCGGTGGGTGCCGGCGCTGCCGCGCAGCTCGTCGGGGCGCATTTCGCGCAGGTAGGTCTGGAACAGGTCCACCAAGCGTGGCATGGCGGCCTGCACCGCGGGCGCGTCATCGGCCCGAGCAACCTCGATCTTGCTGCGCAGCTTGATGTAGATGGGCCGCCGCCCCGGCGCGTTCAGGTTGGTAAGGATGTCCGGCATGTCGAGGAAAGCGGGCAATGATTGCGCCTGCACGACCGCCGCGCTCGGCGCCCCCGCCGCCGCTGGCGCGCCATGGCTCAGCATCCCCGGCAGTATCCCGCTGAACCACAAGCCGCCACCGATCCCAAGCAGGGCCAGCGGCAATACGATCAGCAGAACGAGGCGGGACTTCCCGCGCTTGGCCGGCACGGCGTTGCCATCAGGCGCTGGGGCCGGCTCGGACATCTCGCTCTCCGCATTTTGCTGCGCATGACCCAACCATCACCGCATCGGGATGGAACACGCGGAGCATTGCCGCAAAGCCGTTAAGGAAGACTTGCACGCGGCCGCTTCTGCTGCCGCCGGGCAGGAATTGCCGCCCCACGGCAGGCGAGACCCCACGCGACGCCCTGCGATGCTGGCACGCGCCTTGCGCTCCACCCATCGAACGACGCGGCCACAACGGCCGTTGGAGCGCATCGATGGACACGCCCGGCTACGTCATCCTCTCCCGCCTCACGGTGCAGAACCGCGCCACCGCCGTGCTTGCGAACAACGTAGCAAACGCCGACACGCCGGGCTTTCGCGCCCAACGCATGGTCTTCGCCGAGATGGTGGAGCGCGGGCGCGACGTCGCCGGCCCCGCCAGCGCGCGCCCCACCTCCTATGTCCAGGACCGCGCGACCTGGCGCGAGATGGAGTTCGGCTCCATCCAGCAGACGGGCAATCCGCTCGACGTCGCGATCTCGGGCGAGGGATTCTTCGCCGTCGACACGCCGCGCGGCGAACGCTTCACCCGCGCCGGCCGCTTCTCCATCGGCGCCGAGGGCCGCATCGTCGATATCGAGGGCCATCCGGTTCTCGGCGCTACCGGCCAGCCGCTGGCCGTGGCACCCGGAGATGCCGGCATCGAGGTTCTGGGCGATGGCACCGTGCGCTCCGAGAACGGGCCGATCGGCAAGCTGCGCATCGTGCGTTTCGAGAACCCGCAGGCGTTGCTCGCCGAGGGCAACCGCAACTTCGACGCCGTCGCCGAGCGCGCCATCCCGATGGAGCGTCCCGGCTTGGTGCAGGGCGCGGTCGAGGGCAGCAATGTCCGCCCCATCATGGAAATGACGCGCCTCACCGCCGAACTGCGCGAGTTCCAGTTCGCCAGCCAGTTTTCCGAACGCGAGAATGATCGCCTGCAAAGTGTGATCGACCGCGTCCTCCGCCGCCGCAGCTAAGGACACAACCCCATGCGCTCACTCAGCATCGCCGCCACCGGCATGATGGCCCAGCAGACCAATGTGGAGGTGATCTCCAACAACATCGCCAACCTCTCGACCACCGGCTTCAAGCGCCGCCGCGCCGAGTTCCAGGACCTGATCTACCAGAACATTCGCCGCGCCGGCGCGCAGTCCTCCGAAGCCGGCACGGTGCTGCCATCCGGCGCGCAGGTCGGGCTCGGCGTGCGCACCTCGGCGATCTATCGCATCAGCGAGCAGGGCAATTTGCAGCAGACCGAGAACCGCTTCGACATGGCGATCCGCGGCAATGGCTATTTTCAGGTGACGCTGCCCTCGGGCGAGACCGCCTATACCCGCGACGGCACCTTCGGCCTCTCGGCGGAGGGCCAGCTGGTCACCGCCGAGGGCTATACCGTGCTGCCGGGCATCACCATCCCCGCGACCGCACGCGACGTCACCATCAACGCCTCGGGCGAGGTGCTGGTAAAGCTGGACACGCAGGTCGCGCTGTCCAATGTCGGACAGGTGCAGCTCGCGATCTTTGCCAATGAGGGCGGGCTAGATGCCGTCGGCGGCAACATGTTCCTGGCCACTCCTTCGTCTGGCGCGGCGCAGCAGGCGGCACCGGGGCAGGCCGGCTATGGCCAGGTGATGCAGGGGTTCATCGAGACGTCCAACGTGAACGTGGTGCAGGAGATCACCTCGCTGATCACCGCGCAGCGCGCCTATGAGATGAACTCCAAGGTGATCACCGCGAGCGATGAGATGCTGTCCACCCTGACGCGGCTGCGCTGATGCGCGGCGCAGGGTTCGCGGCGGGGCCCGAGGCTTTGTTCGCGCAGTTGGGCCGTGCGCTGTTCGTGGAGCTGCGCGACCGCGCAGTCGCAATGGGCGCGAAGTTTGTGCGACTTCGTGCCGGACACCTCGAGCCATCGCACTCGGTGCCGCTACGCTGCCTGACGCTCGCGGCACTGCTGGCGGCGACGCCATTCCTTGCAACCTCCGTCCGAGCGCAGGACATGGCGGCGGCGCGGCCCATGGCGGTGGTCGATGGCGAGACCATCCGCCTCGCTGACCTGTTCGACCATGCCGGACCACGCGGCGATGCCGTGCTCGGCGCCGCGCCCGCCCCCGGCCGCCGCATCATCATCGAGGCCGCGCAGCTTGCCGCCATCGCGCGCCTGCACGGCCTCGCCTGGCGTCCGCTCGGGACGAATGAGCGGGTGGTCCTCGAGCGTCCCGGCCGCCCGGTGACGCGCGAGGCGCTGATGGAGCCGCTGCGCGCCGAGCTCCTCGCCCTCGGCGTCGATCCGGAGTCGGAGCTGGATATCCCAGGCCTGGTCCCCCCGATGGTGCCAGTCCAGTCCATCGTCCAGATCGCCTATGAGGGCAGCCATTTCGACCCGGCGACACAGCGATTCTCGACCACGCTGGTCATCCTCGCCGAGGGCCAGCCGAGCCTGCGCAACCGCCTCGCGGGACGCGCGCTGCCGACGCTTCCGGTGGTGGTCGCCACGCGCCGCATGGTGCTGGGCGAGGTCGTCGGGCCCGGCGACGCACAGCTCATCCGGCTGCGCGCGGAGCGGGTGCGCCCCGGCACCGCGCAGCACCTCGATGATGCGGTCGGCAAGCAGTTGCGCCGCCCGGTCGGCACCGGCATCGCGCTGATGAGCGCCGATCTCGGCCCGCCCACCCTGGTGTCGCGCAACGATCCGGTGATGCTGATCCTGGAGGCACCCGGCCTGTCGCTCGCCGCCGCCGGGCGCGCGATGGGGACCGGCGCGCTGGGCCAGGTGGTGCCGGTGATGAACCTCGTCTCCCGCCTTATCGTCGAGGGCCGCGTCATCGGGCCGGGGCGGGTCCGCGTGACACCCGGTGCCGCGCCTTTGCAGCGCGCCAGTCTTGGGGACACCGCACGATGAGCCGCCTCGCGCTGATGATCGTTCCCCTTCTGCTGGCCGGCTGCGGCACCATGGAACGCCTCTCGCGCCTCGGGCGGGAGCCGGAGATGGCGCCGATCACGAGTCCGACGGAGGACCCGCTCTGGCGCCCCGTCTCCATGCCGATGCCCAGCGCGCAGCCGCCGCCGCCCGACGGAAACAGCCTCTGGCGCGCGGGCAGCCGCACCTTCCTGCGCGACCAGCGCGCGGCGCAGGTTGGCGATCTCATCACCGTGCTCGTCTCGATCCAGGACACGGCGAATCTCCAGAACCGCACCCGGCGCAACCGCGCCAATGCGGAGGGGATGGGGCTGCCGCGCATCGGCGGGTTGGAGGCGAGTCTGACACGGCTGCTGCCCAACACCATCGACCCCTCTCGCCTGATCGAGGCCAGCAGCACCTCCGATCTCGACGGCGGCGGCACCATCGCGCGGAACGAGACGGTGACGCTCCGCGTCGCGGCGACCGTCGCGCAGGTGCTGCCGAACGGGAACCTCGTCGTCGCCGGGCGCCAGCAGGTGCGGGTGAACAGCGAGCTGCGCGAGATGCAGGTGGGCGGCGTCATCCGGCCGCAGGACATCGCCTCGGACAACACGGTGCGTCATGACCGGCTGGCGGAAGCGCGCATCGCCTATGGCGGCCGCGGCACCATCACGGATGTGCAGCGGCCGCGCCTTGGGCAGGAGCTGATGGATATCATCCTGCCCTTCTGACCCGCGCCGTCCTATCATGCCAAAGGCATGAACTGGAAACCGGCAATGCGGAATGCGATCAGGCCTAGCGCCGCACTGCGCTGCGCGAACCTGTGGAGCCAGGCCGAGGCGCAGACCGCGCCCGCCGCGGGCCGGCACCGAACGTGACACCCGGTGCACCGCCGCTGCCCGAGGTCGCACGCCCAAGAGCTGCGGCGCCGCGCGCCCCACGCAGCCGGCACCACTGCCGCCGCACGGTATCGCACCGCGGCTGGGCCACTTCGAGATGGCAGTGGATGGCGCCTGCCGGGCCTGGGTGCCGAACGGCTTCATCGCCACCTCGGGCTGGAGCGGCGCCTGCCGCATTGGCAATGCCGACGACCTCGGAACCGTAAGCTGGCAGACCCGGGAGGGCCCCATCACCGTCACCGGCACCTTCCGCGATGGCGCGCTCCACGGCCCCGGAAGCCGCACCACCCCCGACGGCGGCCGCTACGAGGGCCAGTTCTGCATGACAGTGCCGCAGGGCCAGGGCGTCTTCGTCGCGCCGAACGGCATGCGCTACGAAGGCCCCTTCGCCTGGGGCGCCCCAAGCGGTATCGGCCGCGCCACCTTCCGCAACGGCGACCGTTACGAAGGCGGCGTGCAGGCCGGAATGGGCAACGGCGAGGGCATCTACACCTGGGCCAACGGCGATCGCTACGAGGGCACCCAGCGCGCCGGATACCCCGGTGGCCAGGACCGCTGCATCAGCGGCACCCAGGTCTTCGAAGGCATCTGGACCCACGGCTGCTGCGTCGATGTCGGCGGCACCCGCATCGCGGTGGTGCGTCCCATGGCCGAGTGCTGCTGAGTCATGTGCGGCCGCTACCTCCTGCAACGCGCGCCGGGTGCCCTGGCGCGATACTTCGAGACGGTGAATCCAACGCCGAATCACCCGCCCTCCTGGAACATCGCGCCGACCCAGGTGAGCCTGGTGGTGCGCCGGCACCCGCAATCCGGCGAACGGCACCTCGATGCGCTGCGCTGGGGGCTTGTGCCGCACTGGGCGAAGGATGCGGCCGGTGCGGCGCGGCTGATGAACGCGCGCTCCGAAGGCATCGCAGCCAAGCCCGCCTTCCGGGACGCTTTCGCAGGGCGCCGCTGCCTGGTGCCGGTGGATGCATTCTACGAATGGCGAAAACAGGGGGCTGGCAAGCAGGCCCACGCTGTGGCCCTCCGCTCCGGCGCGCCGATGGCGATGGCCGGGCTCTGGGAAGGCTGGAAGCAGCCGGACGGCACCTGGCTGCGCAGCTACACGATCATCACCACCGCGGCCAACGCCAAGCTGGCCCTAGACCCTTATCGCTCTGACTGTGCATAGCCGCAGTGTCTGAAGTACGCGGCGCATTCAGCCGGCGTGAAGCGGTCGAGCAGGCTGGCGATGGTGTTCCACAGCCCATCGAGTGTCCTTGCGGCCGCT
>JAQGHV010000333.1 GCA_028288785.1 Rhodospirillales bacterium
GCGATGGCGAGCGCATTCTCGTAGGTGGTGAGCGCCAGCCCGTGGTTCTGCATTTCCTCATAGGCGGCGCCGAGATTGTTCCAGGCATTGACGTTGCGCGGTGCGTGGTCGAGCGCGCGGCGATAGCACTCCGCCGCATCCGCCGGCTGGTCGAGCTCGGTGAGCGATAAGCCGCGATGGAACCAGGCGCGGGCATCGTTCGGGTTCACGTCGATCGCCGCATCGAAGTGCCGGATCGCCTCGTCGTCACGCTCGAGCGATTGCAGCGCGATGCCGCGCTTCACCAGCAGCGCGCCGTCGCGCGGCGCAAGGTGCAACGCGCTACCATAGCTGGCGATCGCGTCCGCCGGCGCCTTGGCCATCAATTCCGCATCGGCCTTCAGCACCCAGGCCGCCAGCGCGTGTGGTTCCGCCGCCAGGACGCGCTTCGCTTCGGCGATCGCGATGGCTGGGCGGCGCAATGCCATGGCCGAGCGTGCGATCAGGATGCCGGCCTCGGCGCCGAGCACCTGGTGCAACATCGCGGCGTCGTTCAGCACCGCCTCATGGTCACCCAGCGCCTCGCGGCTGCCGCAGAGTGCGACCAGGGGATCGCGCGCGGTCGGCGCCAGCCGGTGCGCGCGGGTGAAATGCGCCAGCGCGTCCTTGTGCTTGCGCAGCATGGTCAGCGCGCCGCCCGCCAGCATGTGGTGGCGCGCACTGGCCGGCTCGCGTTTCAGGGCCCGTTCGGCCGCCTTGAGCGCTTCGGCGGGGCGGCCCGCATGCAGCAGCAACTCCGCCAGGCGAGCCTGCACGGCCGGATCATTCGGGCGCGTGCGGGCGGCGGCTTCAGCGGTTTCGAGGGGCGGCATCGGCGCCTTCCAGTTGCTGGGGGCTCAGCGTGCGGGCAGGAAACCCATGATTTGCTTGGCGCGCGTGACGATTGGGCCGGCGATGGCGGCGGCCCGCCGCGCACCTTCGGCGAGCGCCGCGTCGATCGAGCCGGGGTCGTCCAGCAGCCGGCGCATCGTCTCAGCGATGGGCGCCAGTTCGGCAACCATCGCATCGATCAGCACCGGCTTGAACTCGGAGAATCCCTTCCCCGCATGGGCGCGCAGCACGGCATCGGTCGTGGTGCCGGTGAGTGCGGCGAGGATGCCCACGAGGTTGCGCGCCTCGGGCCGCGCCTCGAGCCCCGACATCTGCTCGGGCAGGGGCTCCGCATCGGTGCGGGCGCGGCGGACCTTCAGCGCGATCGTGTCGGCATCGTCGGTGAGGTTGATGCGCGACTGGTCGGAGGGATCCGACTTCGACATCTTCTTGGTACCGTCTCGCAGGCTCATCACACGGGCGGCGACGCCCTGGATCAGCGGCTCGATGCGCGGGAAATATGCCACGCCGTAATCGTGGTTGAACTTCTCCGCGATGTCGTTGGCCAGCTCCAGGTGCTGGCGCTGGTCGTCGCCGACCGGCACGAGCGTCGCGTGGTAGGCGTGGATATCGGCGGCCATCAGGTTCGGATAGACATAGAGCCCCGCCGAGACCGCCTCGCGATCCTTGCCCGCCTTGTCCTTGAACTGCGTCATCCGGTTCAGCCAGCCGAGGCGGGCGATGCAGTTGAAGATCCAGCCGAGCTCGGCATGGGCATGGACATGCGACTGGCAGAACAGGATGGAGCGCGCGGGGTCGATGCCGCAGGCGATCAGCGCCGCGGCCATCTCGCGCGTCTGGCGGGTGAGCTCGGCCGGGTCCTGGAAGGTGGTGATGGCGTGCAGGTCCACCACGCAGAACAGGCTGTCGTCGCCGGCCTGCATCGGCACCCAGTTGCGGATGGCGCCCAGGTAGTTGCCGAGGGTGGGCACGCCGGAGGGCTGGATGCCGGAGAAGACGCGGGGCATGGAATTGGCCTGTCAGTGTCGGGCGGCGTTGATCACGCGCGCGCGGCCCCCGTCAAGCGCGGCCCTTCAGGCCCGGTGCCCGAAGATGGCGGTGCCGACCCGGACATGGGTGGCGCCCTCGGCGATCGCGGCCTCGAAATCGCCGCTCATGCCCATGGAGAGTGTCTTGAGCCCGTGCCGTGCGGCCATCTCCGCGAGGCGGGCGAAGTGCGGGCGCGGGTCGCCCTCGGCGGGGGGGATGCACATCAGCCCTTGGATGGGCAGGTCCCAGCGGTCGCGGCAGAGGCCCAGGAAATCATCGAGGCCCTCAGGCGCGATGCCGGCCTTCTGCGGCTCCTCGCCGATATTGACCTGCACCAGCAGGGCAGGGCGGCGGTCTTCCTTAGTCATGGCTTCGGCCAGAGCCATGGCGAGCTTCTCACGGTCCAGGCTCTCGATGATATCGGCCAGGCGCACGGCGTCGCGCGCCTTGTTGGTTTGCAGGGCGCCGATGAGGTGCAGCCGCAGCGCAGGGTGCGCGGGACGGAGGGCGGGGAATTTCTCCGCCGCCTCCTGGACCCTATTCTCGCCGAAATGCAGCTGGCCTGCGGCGAGCGCCTCCAGCACCGCGTCGGGAGGGTTCGTTTTGGAGACGGCCACGAGCGTGACCTCGCCAGGCGCACGCTTGGCGCGAAGGCTGGCCTCGGCGATCCTGTCGAGGATTCGTGCAAGGTTGTGGGCGATGGTCTTGGGGGCGATGGTGTCGGGCATGCGATGGCGACGCTAGAGGGCGCGGCGCGCCGGCTCAAGGCACCTATGGGGTTCGCGGCGCTGTGGCTCGTGACCGACCCGGTGCGTCTGCCGGATCCCCTGGCCGCGGCGGCCCGTCTGCCGCGGGGCGCGGGCGTACTGGCGCGCGGCCTGGCAACTGGTGTGCTGGCGGCCCTCGCACGGCTCGCCCGGGATCGCGGCCTCATGCTACTGGTCGCCGGCGATGGCCGCGCCGCGCTCCGCCATCGCGCCGGGCTACATGTGCCGGAACGGGGGGCGGCCGGGCTACTGCCCTTCCTCGCCGCCCGGCGCCGAAGGGTGCCCTTCGCGCAACTCACGCTTGCCGCCCATGGCCGTGCCGCGGCCGCGCGGGCAAGGCGGCTGCGGCCGGGGCTGGTCTTCCTCTCGCCCGCCTACGCCACCGCGAGCCACCCTGGGGCTCCGGCGCTCGGGCCGCTCCGCTGGGCGGCGCTGGCACGACGAATCGGGGCGCCGGCGGCTGCCCTCGGAGGGGTCTCCTCGGCTGGTGCCGCAAGGTTGCCGCGGCGCTGGCTTCGCGGCCTTGCCGCCATCGGCGCTTTTGCCCATGGATGAGGGCCTGGGCATCCGTGCAACAGGCATGTGACAAAGTAGACACAGTGCCGCGTGATCCGTGTGCAACCCCCGTTTGCCCCGTTGCCCCCGTTACCAAGCCTGAACCATAGTCTCGCCGGGCTTGTCCGTTTGTGTGTCGAACATTGTTCGCATGTAACGGCGTTCCTGTCCGGGGGGGCAGGGGTGGGCCAAGGGAACGGCCGGGTCATGCCCGGCATCTGATGGAGGATTTAGAATGCGCAAACTTCTGCTCGGCACCACTGCGGTGGTCGGCGCCGCACTTATCGCCCCGACAGCGATGGCGCAGATGCCGGTCGTGATCGAGCCGCCCGGGTTCATGATGGGTGGCGGCGGCGGTAGTAGCGGCCTTCCGCGTGGCAACTCGGGCGTCCGCGTCAGCCTCGGCGGCTACTTCGATGTCCGCGCCGGCTTGGTCAACGACGACAACGACCGCAACGCGGTCACGGCCACGCAGGCCGCCACGGGCGCCACCGGCAACGTCGGCTCGATCGCCGGTAGCACGCGCAGCTTCGGGCGCCAGCGCGTTGACTTCCAGTCCGACTTCGAGGTCGACGTGTTCGTCGACGGCAAGGCCGCGAACGGCCTCACCTACGGCGCCGTCATCGAACTCCAGGTCGACAACGTGGGCGCCGGCGCGACCGGCACCTCCATCGACACCGATGAGATGTATGGCTACCTCGCCCATCCGGTGTTCGGCGCCATTCGCTTCGGTGACGAAGACAACGCCGCCAACCTGCTCCAGGTGCGCGTGCCCCTGATCCGCGGTGCGGATACGGACAACTACTGGGACGAGTTCACGTTCCGCGCCGGCGCTGACGCCTCGCCTTCGCTGTTTACCAGCATCAGCGACGGCAGCGACGTGACCAAGATCACCTACCTGTCGCCGCAGTATTTCGGCTTCGACTTCGGCATCTCCTATGCGCCGAACTCCGGCGAGGGCGAGCGTTTTACGCTGGGCCGCGCGCAGCAACCCACCATCAGCACGACGGCCGCGGTCGCTCAGCGTGACCGTTCGTCTCGCCGCAACGAGATCTCCGGCGCCATTCGCTACCGTGGCACCTTCGGCCCCGTTGGCCTGACCACTGGCTTCTCGGCCATGCAGTCCGACAGCCAGCAGGCCTACATGGCACCGACCGCCATCCAGCTCGTGCGTCGCACCACCGCCTTCTCCGGCGGCGTCCAGCTTGCAGCCTACGGCTTCACGGTCGGCGGCGAATACGTCTGGGGCGACTACCAGGGCGTCTCCGTCGGTATCGCGCCGCTTGCGCGTGGCCGCGAAGCCAGCCGCCACTTCGTTGTCGGCGCGACCTACACCGTGCCCGGGTTTGGCACGCAGATCGGCGGCTTCTGGGGCCAGGCGATCCAGGACAACGGTCGTTCAACCTCGCCTGCTGGTACTCTTGGCCAGGACACACCCAGCGGCGCCAACGTCAGGGACCGCAACCAGACTGTGTACAGCTTCGGCATCGTGCACCCGCTGGCCCCCGGCTTGTCGCTCTACGCGAGCTACACGCACATGCGTGACGCGAACGAGACGGTCAGCGCGACGAACAACACGCGCATCGACCAGAACGCGGCCCGCGCCGGCGTGCAGAACATCCGCACGGCGGAAGTCTACATGACGGGCTTCCGCGTCGCTTTCTGAGCCACGGAATATCGAGCCAGGAAGGGCGGCGGAGCGATCCGCCGCCCTTTCGCTTTTCAAAGCGACCGGTAAAGCGCTACACACGCCGGGCGAGCGGGATGCATTGAGGCGAAATCGCCGAAAACGCTGAATCCCGCGACCAGACAAAGGCTAGAGGATGCTGCCTGAGCGATAGCGAAGCAGCATAATCTGGCGATCAACCTCTGCCGGAAATAATGGCCCCTATGCGCGCGAAACACTTGGTGCTCGGCTTGCTCCCGCTGCTTGCCCTCATGTCGGCATGCGGGGCCGATGAGAGCAACTTCCGCCTGCCCGGCCGCACCGAATACAACGACGGCAGCCGCCGTGCACGCGTGCTCGGTCCCGGCGGCTCGGAGGCGGGTGAACCGCTGGTCCTGCTCGGCACCGATCGCAGCCGCCCGACGGATGGCAGCGAAGGCGGCGGTGGGCTCGGTGTGAACGCCTACCTCTGGCGGGCAACGCTCGATACCCTGTCCTTCATGCCGCTCGCCTCGGCCGATCCTTTCGGCGGCGTCATCATCACCGATTGGTACTCGCCGCAGGCGGCACCGGGCGAGCGCTTCAAGGCCACCGCCTACGTGCTCGGCCGCCAGCTGCGCTCCGATGGCATTCGGGTATCCCTGTTCCGCCAGCTCCGCACGCCGAACGGGCAGTGGGTGGATGCCCCCATCGCGGCAAGCACCGGTGCCGAGCTTGAGGACCGTGTCCTTGCCCGCGCCCGTGAGCTGCGGAGCCAGTCGGCTTCGCGCTGAGGCAGGAAGGCCGGGGAAAGAATTCCCCCGTCCCCTTCTTTTCTTTTTGGTTTTTTTGGGGCTGGTTGGATGGGGACCGGTGATTGTGCCGTGCTGTCTGAAGCCGCTACGAATGTCGAGCGTGATTGCACGGAAAACCGCTGCTCAGCACGCGCACCGAACAGTCAGCGCCTGCCATGTATCTCCTGCGAAGGACGGCAGGGTTCCGCGGTAGAGCGGGATGCGTTGAGGCAGAATCGCCGAAAACGCTGAGTCCTGCGATCAGGCAAAGCTAGAGCCCCGCGGGTGAGCGCATGCGAACGCATCATGGTCTAAGCCGTCCCGCCTGGGCGTAATCTGAGCGCCAGCCTCATCCGGGACGCAAGGTCGGCGGCGCGGCGCCTTCCTCCGTGGCTCACTCAGCCGCAGCTGGGGTGCGGGGTCGAGAGCGCGGCCCGCAGCAACGCATCCGAATCCACGAGCACCGGGGCGACGCCGCGGAGCGGAGAGGCGAGGGCCGCCACGATCTCCGAGTGCCCAATGCCCGGATAGAGGCGCAGCGCGGCCGTCCCTCCCGCGGAACGCAACGCCTGCGCAAGGCGCTCGCTATTCCCGGGACGCACAACGGTATCAGCGGTGCCGGCAAGCAGAACCGCCGGCGGATCATCCGCACTGGCGAAGGTGATGGGTTGCGTCTCCCGTAGATCGGCCGCACCGGCAAAGACTTCGCGGACGTCGGCACCTTCGATCGGCAGGAAATCATAGGGGCCGGCGATCCCGAGCGCGGCGGACACCGCACAACGCGGCGCGCCCGCCTCCGTCAGCCAGCGCGGATCGAGCGCCAGCAGCATCGCGAGATGCGCCCCCGCCGAATGCCCCGCGAGGATCAGCGGTCCATCCGCGGGCGGCCCTTGCGCCGCAACCAGTGCCCGGATCTGCGCCACCGCTATGGCGCCATCCTGCACGAAGGCCGGAAAGCGGCCCTCGGGAAAGACGCGGTAATCCGGCACGGCGGTGATGTAGCCACGTCCTGCAAAGGCCTCGCCGACAAAACGGTAGTCGGCGCGATCGCCGGTGCGCCAGTTGCCGCCATAGAAGAACACCAGGATGGGAGTTCCCGGCTCCACCGACACTGGCCAATAAATGTCCACTTGGCCACGCGGGCCCGGAGCATAGGCAAGATTGCGTGCGCGCGGCCCATCCGCCACGGGCGTGAGCGCATCGAGCACGCCAAGCGGCCGGCACGCGCCAAGCCCAAGCGCGACCAGAACCAAAATCCACCGCATATAGCGAGCGCCCTTCGTGTCACCGACATGGGCCATACGCGGCACCGCTCCAAAAGGATGCCGCCTCAACGAGCGAAGTTGGGCCGTGCCGGGCTTGGCATGCCCAAGCTCAGCGGCGAAACAGCCGCTTCAGCGTCGCCCAGAACCCCGGGCCGGACTTCTGCCCACGGATGCTCGCATGCGGCCGGCGCGCCGGCGGCGGTAGCGCCGAGGCGACCGTGTGACGCGCGGAATCCCCCGCCGCGATCAGTCGGCGTTCCAGTGCGACGACCTGCGCCACATTCTCCGGCGGCCGGGCGCGCGCCAGGTCTTCCGCCGCGCTGTCGGCATCGTCGAACGCCTCGGCACGGCGCAGCGCATCCACGATGCGCACCATCTGCTCCAGGTCGAGTGCCGGCCCGCCTCGCCACAGCGCGACCGCATCCAGTCGCCATTCCCGAGCCAATTCCGGCTGGTCCAGATCATCGGCGACCCAGGCGGCCTGGAGCGTGGCCTCGGCGGCTGCGTGCAGAGCGCCGGTCTCCTCCAGCACGCAGGCCCAGGCCAGAAACCGGCGCGCGAGCGGGGGATGACCACCCTCGGCAAGCAGTGCGCGGAACGGCGCGGCGCCCACGACGGCCGCGGCGGCCGGGTGCGTGCGGGTGATGTCGGGCGCGGCGTATCCGCATTGCGGACATTGCTGGAGCCAGCGCGCCATGGTGCCGCGGGTCGGTTCGCCCGGACGCAGGTCGAGATCCGGCGCCTGTTCTGGGGGACCAGGGCGATGCAAGGGCTGGCGGCTTTCCTGCCCGCAGACGCCGCAACGGCGAGCGGCGGCGTCGGCGGTGCGGGAACCGGCGGAACGCGGCGTTGTCATCATGTGAAGGTAATCGCGCAATCGTCCGGAGCGAAGGGGTAAGCTGGGTCATTTCTCATTGAAAACCGGCATCGCGACAGGTTGCACGCCCGCCTGCGCCAACGCACATTGCGCCGATGCCACGCGGTGACCTTTTTCCCGATATCGCCCCCTTTGAGACTGGCCTGCTGCCGCTCTCGTCCGGGCACGTCATGTATTGGGAACAGGTGGGCAACCCACGTGGCCAGCCAGCCTTGTTCCTGCATGGCGGGCCTGGCGCCGGGGCCGGGGCGGTGCATCGACGCTTTTTCGACCCGCATCACTGGCGCGTCATCATCTTCGACCAGCGTGGCGCCGGCCGCTCCCGCCCGCTTGGCGAGCTGCGCGACAATACCACCCCGGACCTGGTCAGCGACATCGAGGCGCTCAGGCGCTTCCTGGGCATTGACGAGTGGCTGCTGTTCGGCGGCTCCTGGGGCTCGACCCTGGCGCTGGCCTATGCGCAGGCGCATCCGGAGCGGGTGCAGGGCTGCGTCCTGCGCGGTGTCTTCCTCGGCCGCGACAGCGAAGTGGACTGGTTTTTGCACGGCCTCCGCCGCATCTTCCCCGACGCCTGGGCCAACTTCGCCGAGCACCTGCCGCCCGAGGAGCGCCACGACCTGCTTGGCAACTTCATGTGGCGGCTTTGCGATCCCGACCCCTTCGTGCACCTGCCGGCCGCCCGCGCATGGAGCCAGTATGAGGGCAGTTGCTCCACGCTAATGCCCTCGCCGGAGACGGTGGCGAGCTTCTCTCAGGATCGCACCGCACTGGGACTCGCCCGGATCGAGGCGCATTACTTCGTGCACAAGCTGTTCCTGCCGGAGGGCGGGTTGCTCGCGCATATGGACCGCATCGCGCATATCCCGGCCGAGATCGTGCAGGGCCGCTACGACATGGTCTGCCCGCCGGAAACGGCGTTCGAACTCGCCGCCGCCTGGGTCAAGGCGCGGCTGACCATCGTGCCGGATGCCGGGCATTCCGCGCTGGAGCCTGGTGTGCGGACGGCGCTGGTTGGTGCGGTTGAGCGGTTCCGCAGAAGGTAATTTGTTCCTTGCCCCGCCGGACTTCCGGCGGGGCCTCTTCAGGCTTGCAGCCCGCGTTGTCGGCTGAAACTTCGCTGACGGAGGCGGTGGCATAGGGTGGCCGCCAACCGCTGGGCCGCCGACGCCTCATCTCCGCGGGCCATTCCGCTCCATGGGCATGATCACCTGCAGGTCGGGCGGCGTTGCTGGCATTGGTGATGCCGCCGGGCAGTCCGGATGAAGCGGGCTGCAGTCCCAGGCGAAGCGGTCACCACGCCCGGTGAGCTGGCCGCCACGCTCGAAGCGGCACACGCAGGCGCGGCCGGCCATGCAGGCGAGCATGCCTTCGGCCGCCGCAGTGCATTGCACGCCCGGCGATCCCTGCGCCAACGCGGGAAAAGCCAGGAGCATCCAGAGGAGAAACGGGCCCATCAGCCGATGATGCGCCACGCTCCCTTGCCAGTAGGTTTACGCCAGCGGTGGCCAGGCCGCGACGGCCAGATGCGCCCGCATCGCGGCGATGATCTCAGGCGGCTTGGTGCCGGCCGCACGCAGGCGCCGGCGCAGGGCCGCCATTTCCTCCATGTGATCAGCCCATTCCGGACCAAACTGGACGCTCAGCCATTCGCGCAGCACCACCGACAGCGCAGGCGCTCCGCCAGCCGTCGAGATCGCCAGCAACAGCTCCCCGCGTCGCACGATGGAGGGCACGTGCACGTCGCAAAGATGCGGCACATCCTCGATGTTGACGGGAATGCGCCGCGCACGCGCTTCACTGGCCAGCCACTCATTATCCTCGTCTGACAGGCCAGCGCCGAAGACCAGCCGCGCGGCATCCAGTGCCGCAGCATCCGGCCGCGTGGCGCACACCGTCAGGTTGGCGATGCCCGCCGCCATCAGCAGTGCACGCCGCTTCTCGAAGGCCGGGCCCTCGCCAACCACCAGCACGGGGGTGGCGGGAATGAAGGTCAGGGGCAGCATCAGGCGGCTTTGACGGCCTCCGTTTGAAGCAGGGCACGGGTCCGGTCGGGCCCGATGCGATTGCAGAAATCGCCAAAGCCCTCGCTGCCCTGGCGCTGCGCAGCATAGGCCGCGAAGACCGGATCGAGCACAGCGCCCGCATCCTCCTGCGCCACCTTGTCGGCGAGCGGGAAGGACAGGCGCGTGCCCTCGAAATCACCGCCCACGAACAGCGTGTAGATGCCCGGCGAGCGGCCGACAACGCCGATATCGCCGGCATAGGGTCGGGCGCAGCCATTCGGGCAGCCGGTGAGGCGCAGGCTGATCCGCTCGCCGAGCAGCCCGTGCCGCGCGAGGGCACGCTGCACATCGGCGAGGATGGGCGAATGCACGCGCTCACCCTCGGCAAGCGATTGCCCGCAGGTGGGCAGCGCCACGCAGGCCATCGACCATCGCGCCAGCGGCGAAAGCTGCTCCGCGAAGACTACACCTTGCGAGCGAAGGATCGACTCGATCGCGGCCCGGTCGGCCGTGGCGATATCGGCGAGGATGAGATCCTGCTGCGGCGTCGCGATCGGGTTGGGTGCAAATCGCTCCACCACCTCACGCAGCGCGGCGCGCAGCGTGCCGCCAATGCGCCCGGCAGGGATCGGCAGCCCGAGCCACCACTTGCCGTCGCCCTGTTCGTGCCAGCCGAGCAGCTCCGGCACGGTCAGTTCCGGCAGGGAAGGCGCCGGCACCAAGGCGCGGCCAAGATCCTCCTCCAGCCGCGCCTTGACCCAGGCGACGCCCTTTTCCTGGACCACGTATTTCAGCCGGGCGTGCTTGCGGTCGGACCGGTCGCCATGGTCGCGCGAGAGCCGCACCACCGCCTGGGCAACCTCGAGAACTTCGTCCGGACCGATCAGGGCGATGGGCGAGGCGAGGCGCGGGTAGGTCGCGGGCTTGTTGTGGGTCATCCCCATGCCACCGCCCACCAGCAGGATCCAGCCGGTGAGGCGAACGCCCTCGGTGACGGCGAGGAAGCCGCAGTCATTGGCGAGCACGTCGGGCGTGTTGTCGCCGGGATGCGCCAGGCCGATCTTGAACTTCCGCGGCAGGTAGGTGGGGCCGTAGAGCGGCTCCTCCTCCGGTGCGGCACCGGCAGCCTCATCGAGGAAGATCTGGTGGTGGGCGCGGGTGCGCGGCAGCAGGGCGGCCGAGAGACGGAACGCCTCGGCCTCAAGCCTCGCGTGCAGCCAATCCCGCTTCGGCGCAGGGGAGGTGGTGACGTTGCGCACGACGTCGCCGCAGGCAGCCATGCTGGTCAGCAGGGTGGCGTTGATGCCCGCGATGGTGCCCTTCAGGTTCTCCCGCAGAACACCGTGGAACTGGACGCCTTGCCGCGAGGTGAGCCGCAGCGTGCCATCCGCATGGGTCGCGGCCAGGGTGTCCAGCGCCAGGTACTGGGCGGCCGTCAGCCGGCCGGCGGGCGCGCGGACGCGCACCATGAAGGACCATTCCTTGTCCTCCCCGCGCTGTTTGCGCTCCGTAGCGGTGTCCCGGTCAAACTGCTCGTAGGTGCCGTGGAACTTCAGGAGCGTGTAGGAAGCCTCTGAAATACCGCCGCGCGCGTCCTCCGACGCAATTTCCTCCGCGATCGGACCACGCAAGCCAGCACTCGCGAGCTTGATGCCTTCCGCACCCGAGGGCTTTTTCACTATCAGTCCAGCGGACATCGTCGTCACTCCGAAAATAAATCACTTGCTGTGGGAGATAACGATAATCTACAAAAAATCCATAGTAATTCCGGATATACTCGTATGGCCGACGTTGATGCCCTCACCACCTTGCCCGAGACGGACGCGCCGCGCCCGGGCGAGGTGTGGCTGGTGGGTGCGGGACCGGGTGACCCCGGGCTGCTGACTCTGCGTGCGGCCGAGGCGCTAAAGCGTGCCGACCTGGTGCTGCATGACGCCTTGCCGGGGCGCGGCGTGCTGCGCCTCATCCGGGCAGGCGCCACCATCGTCAATGTCGGCAAGCGCAAGGGCGCGACGCCGATCCCGCAGGCCGCGATCAACAAGCGCTTGATCGAGGGCGCCCGCGTAGGGCTGCGGGTCGTGCGCCTGAAAGGCGGCGACCCCTTCCTGTTCGCCCGCGGCGGGGAGGAAGCGATCGCGCTGAATGAGGCCGGGATCACTTGGCGCCTGGTGCCTGGGGTTTCGGCAGGCACCTCTGTCCCGGCGGCCGCGGGCATTCCACTCACCCATCGCGGGGTTTCCAGCGCGGTGACCTTCGTGACGGGTCACGACGGCGCAGGCGCGCTGCCGGACAGCGTCGACTGGTCGGCGCTCGCACGGCTCGGCGGCACCATCGCGGCGTTCATGGCGGTTTCCCGGCTGGACGAGATCGTGGTGCGCCTCGTGGCCGGCGGCCTCCCACCGGAGACCCCTGTCGCGATCATCGCGCAGGGCACCCAGGCGGTGCAGGCCACGCTGCGGACGACACTCGGCGCCTGCACGCTGGACGCCAAGCGCGCCGCGCTCCCTGGTCCCGCGATGGTGGTGATCGGGGCGGCCGCGGGCCTCGCGATGACATTGCTGAACACGATTCCGGTTCAACCGCCACGGCAGGAAGTTCGCACGCATGGCTAGCATCGGCATTCCGCTGACCTATCGCCGCCTACCCGAACATGAGGGCGAGACGCCCTGGATGGAGGATGAACAGGCCGCCCCCGCAATCCTGGTGATCGTGGGCGTGGCGCTGTCACTGCTGCTCACCGCGGCGGCCGCTTTCGTGGCCTGAAGGCCAGGATGGCTAGATGTTTGATCCCAGGCTTTGATGGTGCAATCTCGTCGGCAAGCAATCTCGTCGGCAAGATCGAAGAACGCGCTATCGGCCCAGTTCGTCACGGGAGCGCCACGACGACTGAGGCAGTCCGTGGAGCGATACAACATAGTCAAGCGAGCCTGAGGGCGCTGTCCAGGCGCTACGGCATCAACCCAAAGACCCTCGCCAAGTGGAAAAAGTGGACCTCGGTGGCCGATGTGCCGACCGGGCCAAGAGAGCCGAAATCCACGCGGCTCTCGGTCGAGGACGAAGCCGTGATCGTCGCCTGCCGCCGCCATACGCTCCTGCCGCTCGACGATTGCCTTTATGCCCTGCAGGCGACGATTCCGCGTCTGACGCGCTCATCACTGCATCGCTGCTTGCTCCGCCACGGTGTCGGCCGGCTGCCCGACGTCGAAGGGCACAAGCCTGCGAAGAAGACGTTCAAGGCCTGCCTGATCGGCGCTCGGCACATCCCCTGACCGGTGGCGGGACGTGCTTCGCTTACATCGACATCGCCGAGGTGCAGACGGCACAAGGCAGGCTCTATCTCCTGGTGGCCATCGACCGGCGTCCAAGTTCGCCTGCGTCGAGATGCACCGCAAGGCGACGCAACAGATGGCGGCGGACTTCCTGCGCAACCTGAGCGTGGCCGTTCCCTACAAGATCCACACGGTGCTGAGCAACAATGGCACGCACTTCGCCAAGCCGACCGGCCAGGGCTGGACGCCTGGCGACATCACGGCGATGAGGGCCCAGAAAGTGCGCTTGTGCTTCAGGCCATGCTCGACGATGGCCTTGGCGAAGGCGGCGCTGCGATAGGCTGAGCCGTTGTCGGTCATGACGCGCTGAACAACGACGCCATGCGCCTTGAACCAAGCGATCGCGGCTTCGAGAAATGCCACGGCGCTTTCCTTCTTCTTGTCGGGCATCATGGCGGTGAAGGCCAGTCGCGACGCGTCGTCGATGGCGACCTGGAGGTATCCCCAGCCGGTGCCGGGCTTTCTGCTCTGGCCGTGGCGATCACCGCTGATGCGATGGCCAACGCCGTCGCTGCGCCCAAGCTTTCTGATGTCGATGTGGATCAACTCGCCCGGGTGCGCGCTCGTAGCGGATGATCTCGGGCTTGGGGTCGAGCACCTTGAGGCGGTTGAGGCCAACAAGGCGCAGCACCAGCCCGACGGTGGAGCCCGCGAGGCCGAACTCGCGCGCGATGGCGGGTCCGGATCGGCGCTGGCGGCGTAGCGCCTCAACCTGGGCGAAGGTGCTCGCTTGCTTTGGTGGACCTGCCATGGTCGGGGAAAAAGAGTGGTTCGCCGCCGCCACTCGATGCCGGCATGTAGCTTACTCCTTCCTGGGCGGCCTCCAGGTTGCCGCGGCTTGTGATTGCCTAGGGCGCTGACAGACCTTCGTGCACTGACCATGCTAACTGGTGCATATTCGCGCTTGTTGTATTCGTGAAGGAAGCCTCGGAGAGTGGGCCTCGCGACACGTCGTGGGTTGCTTCTGGCTACAGCCGCGATGGCAGGCGGCTCGCTTGCCTCAGGCGCGGAGTGCAGGCCCTCCAACTCCCTCGCGGAGCCCTTGGCCAAACTCGGTTTCGCGGCGCACACAGGCATCCGGCCCAGCCTCTTCCAGAGCTACTTCATGGGTGGCTTCGAATGCTCGACGCATTGGCGCACCGACGGCCGCCGTCATGACCTCCTTGCTGCCACGCGCCATGATGTGCTGGCCGAGCAGGATTACCGGCAGTTGTCGGAGCATGGCATCCGCACCGTCAGGGACGGCGTTCGCTGGCATCTCGTCGAGGCCGGCGCCCCGGGGCAGTACGACTGGTCCTCAGTGCTGCCGATGCTCCGCGCGGGGAAGGCGGCAGGCACGCAGATCATCTGGGATCTTTGTCACTATGGCTGGCCGGACGGGCTCGACGTGTTCTCGTCCGCCTTCGTCGACCGCTTCGGGCGATATGCAAAAGCCTTCGCGCGGCTGCACGCCGCCGAGATCGGGCGGGCCCCGATGATGTGCCCGGTCAACGAGATGTCCTTTCTGGCTTGGGCCGGTGGAGACGTGGGCATCATGAACCCGGGCGCGCGGAAGCGCGGCGTCGAACTGAAGCGCCAGCTGGTGCGCGCCACCATTGCCGCCACCCAAGCTGTCCGCGAGGTCGCTCCAGAAGCCAGGCTGATGTCGATTGAACCACTCATCCACCTGGTGCCGCGCGAGGGCGAGGACCCGCGATCGGCGGAGGCGTATATGGAGCTGCAATTCCAGGCTTGGGACATGCTAGCGGGACGCGTTGAGCCCGGTCTGGGCGGGTCGCCCGAGCTGCTTGATGTGATGGGGGTGAACTACTACTGGGACAACCAGCAGGAATATGGCGGGCCGACGTTGCCGCCAGATGATCCGCGGCGCCTGCCCTTCAGCAAAATGCTGGCCGACGCTTACGCACGCTATCGCCGGCCGATCTTTCTGGCGGAAACGAGCATCGAAGGCGATGGCCGCGCGGCTTGGCTGCGCCACATCGGTCAGGAGCTCCGCGACGCCCTCCAAGCCGGGGTACCAGTGGAGGGTGCTTGCCTCTACCCGGTGCTGTCCCACCCAGGCTGGGATGACGACCGGTACTGCGCGAACGGGTTGCTGGAGATGGAAGTCAGAGCCAACCGTCGCGTGGAGCATGCGCCCCTGGCCGCCGAGCTGCGCCAGCAACAAGCGCTTCTCCAGGCTGTTCTGCTTGACGTGTCACGAAGGAGACCGCTCCCCCTTCAATGATCTGCTCCCTTAGAAGTAGTCGGCCGGCATCGGTTCCGGCGGATCACACCTAAGCCGCATACCTTCATTGGCCTCTCAGTCGCTCGCCCTGCAACGCGACAAGGGTTGGGCGCACCCGCGGCCTCGCCGGCAGCATGTGGCTGGCAGGAACGCGGCCAAGCGCCTCCAGCGGTGGGTGCAGAGCCACCAGCGCTCCGTGCGGCACCGGTTCCCGCCGTCAGGTACAGGCAACATCGGCAAGGCGAACCGGCGGCCATCCAGTTGGCCGGCGCTGCCGCCGTATAGCGCCATGCCCCTTCGCGGGACAACGCCGCAAGCGTCAACAGTGCCGCTCCAGCGGCGCCAAGCAGGCTCCAGAAGGCGCCTGCCGCCAGCGGCAGTGCGGCCACGCGGAGGAAGCCACGTGCGCGTTGGTGACGCAACAACAGCAGCACCGTGAGCCAAGCCGGCAGCGCATGGTTCGGCGTCCAGTGAGGTGGTCCCCAACCGTCGGACAATTTGACGGCCTGGTTAAGCTCGGTCCTGGTTGTTGTCAGGCCGCCAATCTCATCATGTTGCCCACCCCGTAGGCCTCATTGGGGGTCTGTCCGCCGAG
>JAQGHV010000335.1 GCA_028288785.1 Rhodospirillales bacterium
GCGATCGTGCAGATGACGCGGGCCATGGCGGCACATCACGGGCCGGAGGGGATCCGGGTGAATTGCGTGGCACCTGGCTATGTCTTCACGCCCATGGTCGCCGTGCGCGGCGTCGATGAAGCGGGCCGCCGCGCACGCGCCGAGGCAACGCTGCTCAAGACCGAGGGCACAGCCTGGGACGTGGCTGAGGCGATTGCCTGGCTGGTCTCGCCGGCCGCGCGCTGGATCACCGGGCAGACCATTCCCGTCGATGCCGGGACGAGTGCGGGGCAGACCTCGCTGGCCTCACCCGCGCCACTGGCTGCGAAGCCCGCATGACAACCATTCTGGTGGATGCCGATGCGTGCCCGGTGCGCGAGGAGATCTACCGCGTCGCCGCGCGGCTCGACCTTCCGCTGGTGCTTGTCACCAACGGCGCGCGCCCGGTGCGGCCGCCATCGCTGCCGAAGGCGCGCCTGGTCATCGTGAGCGACGGCGCGGACAAGGCCGATGACTGGATCGCGGACAATGCGACGCCGCAGGATGTCTGCATCACCGCCGACATCCTCCTCGCGGCGCGCTGCCTCGAGAAGGGTGCCCGCGTCATCACCCACAAGGGCCATGAGTTCACGCCTGAGAATATCGGCACCGCGGTCGCCGGACGCGACCTCGCGCGGCACCTGCGGGAGCTCGGCACCGGCGGCGGCGGGCCGGCGCCGATGGCGCCGGCCGACCGGTCCCGCTTTCTGTCCGCGCTCGACCGCGTGTTGATGGCGGCGCTTAAAGCCTGAGGCCCATACGGCGGATCATCACGCCTTCCTCGGCGAACTGGCGCCGCGCAAAGGCATCGTATTCGGCCGCGGGCATGAACATCGGCGGCATGTCGAAGCGGTCGAGCACGGAGACATGCTGCGGGTCGTCCATCGCCGCGCGGAAGGCCTCCTGCAGCACCCGCACGACGCCCGGATCCATCCCCTTCGGCCCGGCCACGCCATAGGGCGAGGCGGAGACGATATCGATGCCGCTCTCGCGCAGCGTCGGCACATTCGGGAAGCGCTTCGCGCGCTCCGGCCCCCAGGAGCAAAGCAGGCGCAGCTGCCCGGCCTCGACCAGCGGGGTCCAGCCGGAGCTGTCGGCCACCGCATGCACCTGGCCGCCCAGCAGCGCCGGCATGTTCTCCGCGATGCCGCGGAACGGCACGTGCGTCCACTCGATCCCGCGCGTCCCTGCGATCTGTTCCATCGTGATGTGCAGCGAGGTGCCGACGCCGGGCGAGCCGTAATTCACCACGCCCGGATTGGCCTTCGCGAAATCCAGGAACTCGCCGAGCGTGCGCCACGGCGCATCCGCCTTCACGACGATGCCGAACAGGTAGCCGGTGAGATGAGCGACATAGGTGAAATCGACCAGCGGGTCGAAAGGCGGCCGCGGCGCCATGTGCGGGTAGCGGAACACGCTGATCGGCATCTGCGCGAGGGTGTAGCCATCGGGCGGCAGGTTCAGCAGCGCTGTCGGCCCGAGGGTGCCACCGGCGCCGGGGCGGTTGTCGGCGATGACAGGCTGGCCGATGCGGCGTGACGTCGCCTCGCAGATCGCGCGCATCTGCACATCGGTGGTGCCGCCGGGGGACCAGGGGATGATCATGCGGATCGGCCGGCTTGGAAACGCCGGCTGTGCGAGGGCGGGCCGCGCGAGGGTGGTCGCGGCAAGGCCCGCGAGGGCCGCTCGGCGCGTGAGTGCGGTGCTGTTCATGCTGTTTCCTTCCCGGCGATTTAGGCGATTGACCCCGGATCGGGGGTGTTGCGCAAGGGGCAGTTGCACGCCTTGACGCGGGCCCGAACGAAGCGCGAACAATAGCGGATGAATCTAGCCCTCGATGCCCCCGAACGCACCCGTCGCATTCACCGTGCCGCCGCCCGCTTCTGTGCCGCGCTGGGGTGGGCGCCGCTCTCCGAAGTGCCGCTGCCGAACGGGCGGCGCGCCGATATCCTGGCACTGCTGCCGGATGGGGGGCTGCGCATCATCGAGGTGAAATCCTGCGCGCGGGACTTCTTGACCGACCGCAAATGGACCGAGTACCGCGACTTCTGCGACGCACTCCTGTTCGCCGTCGACGCCGATTTCCCGCAGGCGCTGCTACCGGAGGATGTCGGACTGATCTGCGCGGCTTCCATGGAGGATTGGGCGCTGCTGCGGGCGCCACCAGCCCATCCTCTCGCACCGGCGCGGCGGCGGTCCATGCTGCTTCGCTATGCGATGCTGGCGGGTGTCCGTGCCTCGGCGGCAGCCGACCCTGAGGCGGGCTTGTTGCAGCGGACGGCGCTACGCCTGGAGTGAGTGGACGCGCACCCGGCCCTCACGTCCGCCGCAGCACTCCCCGTGGCGGAGGAGACGCGCGACCCGACCCCCCGCCCGGCGTCAGCTGCGCATGGAACATCGCGAGGCCATCCCGCGCGATGGTCAGGCCGAAGGCCCAATCCGCACCGGGCGGCGCCTCGCCCGCCTGCACGCGATAGCCGCTGCTGGTCGCGGTAAGCGACGTCGCGCTGCGCACGATCGGTGTCACCTCCGCCCCAGCCCGTGCCCGCGTCAATGCGAGCTGCGCCGTGAATGCCAGCGCCAGGCCCGGGTCGGCATCGCGAAAGAACACCGAACAGCTCTCCGCCGTGACCGAGAAGGCGAGCCCCAGCCCGACCCGCCCGTCATCATTCGCAAGCCCAAACAGGCGCAACGTCTCCGGTCTTTCGTCGGTTCCTACGAGGTCGGCGCCGATCTGCTGCAGGCCGCGCGCTTCGGCCTGGCGCTCCAGAGCCTCCGGCGCGCCGAGGTGGCGCACGCAGATGTCCACGAACAACGCGTGCCCGGCCGCGGTTCGCTCGATCGAGGCGGAATCCGGCTCTCGCGGCACGCTTGCGCAGCCGGTGAGCAGCAAGACGGCAACGAGATTCCTGAACATCCATACGCTCCGGGAAGCGACAAATGGTAGGGACGGCACCGGGTCGAAATCAACCAACATGTTGCGGCGCATCATGGCGGCGAAGCGCCTGCTTTCTCATCCGTCATGGCCACGCCGCTCCGTGGCGCGAGGAACCACGGGGACGTCAGGGTTGCGCTGAAAAGTGCAACGGCGACCCCGTGCTTAAAACACGACAAAAGCGGCGCGCGGAGGCCGCGTTCATCGCGCCATCCGGCATCCGCCCCGCCGCAAGCGCCGCGACTTGGCGGACCGTGTCCATCGCCTGGTGCTCCGCCGCCTCTCGCGTCAGCCCGGCGATGTGAGGCGTCGCGATCACGTCCGCGCGGCGCGCCAGCCGCATCGCCGGGCGCTGGTCCATCGCCCGCCCGACATCGAGCGCCGCGCCAGCGAGCTGGCCGCTTTCCAGCGCCCCCTCAAGCGCCGCATCATCGACCAGCTGCCCGCGGGCGAGGTTCACGAAATACGCGCCGCGCTTCATCGCTGCGAAGGCCTCGGCGCCAAACAGGTTCTCCGTTTGCGGCAGCGCCGGTGCCAGGCAGACGACGACATGGCTCTCGGCCAGCAGCCCCGCGAAGCCGACGCTTTCCACCAGTGCGGGATCATTGACCAGCACGCGCATCCCCATCGCGCGCGCAATTTCCGCAAGCCGCTGCCCGATGCGGCCATACCCCACGATCCCCAGCGTCGCGTGCGACAGTTGCAAACCCATGCGGCCCTCCGGCTCGCGCCCGGCACGATAGGCGCCAGCGGCGTCGGTGATGCCGCGCACGAGATCGACGATCAGCCCGATGCCGAGCTCCGCCACCGCATCGACGAAGCCCGGTGTCGCCTGCGTTACCAGCACGCCCGCGGCCGACGCCGCGGCGACATCGATGGTGCTGATATCGACCGCGCAGCGATGGAAGGCGACGAGGTCCGGCGCGTGCATGAACGTCTCGGCGGTGCCCGGCGTCGCACGGTCCGCGATAATCGCCTCGCAGCCAGCGGCGGCCTCTGCCAGGGCACGCCCGGCGAGCACCTGGCCGGTGGTGTTGCGCACCACCTCCGCATGCTCGGACAGGGCAGCCAAGGCGCGTTCGCCGTAGTAGCCCTCGAACATCGCATCGGTGTGGGCGAGGAAGACGCGCAATGTCATGGCGGGGCATCCAGCGCCGCGGCGAGGCGCTCAATGGTTTCGGGGGGCAGCTTGCGGATGCTCGCGGCGAGCCGGTTGGCGAAGGCGGTGGCCTCGGGCGACAGTCCCGCCGTGTCGAGCGTGACGCGCGGATGCGATACCCGCGCGAGGCGCGACAACTCCTCCGCATCATCCCAGATCAGGCCGAAGAACTCGTTCACCTGGTGCACCAGCCCCGGCGAAGGGCGCCCGCGCCGGCCATGCTCCAGCGCCGAGAGATAGGCTGAGGAAACCTGCACCGCGGCGGCGAGGTCGGCGAGCGTCGCGCCGCGCCTCTCGCGCAATTCGCGAAGCCGAGCGCCGAACGGCGTCACGCTCGTGATCGCCGAAGCAGCAGCTGCACCGCGCCACTGGCCGTGCGATGTGGGTGCGCCGCGCCAACAGCGACCCGGCGCAACCTCCGCCGCCACGCGCCGAACGGCGTCACGTGCGGGCCCGCCGCAGCAGCAAGTGTACGGCACCAGTGCCCGCGCGGTGCGGATGCGCGGCGCCCAGCACGAGCGGGCGCAAATCCGGCGCGTTCAGCCAGTGCGGAAATTCGCGCCGCAGCACACCGCCCTCCGCCCGATCGCCCTTGCCCGTAACGATGCAGACGCAGCGCACCCCATCGGCCAGCGCGGAGGCAAGGAACGCCCGCACCAGGCCATGCGCCTCGTGCGCGCGGTGCCCATGCAGATCCAGCGTACGTTCCGGGCGAAGCTTCCCGCGCCGCAACGCAGTCCAGCGGCGGGCATCAAGGCCGGCAGGCGCCGCGCCCACGGTGATGACCGGTGCGTGCAGCATGCGCGGCGGCGGCGGTGGCGCGGCGGCGGCGGCACGCGCCTGCACCGGCGCTTCCACGACAGGCATCGGCGGCAGGTCCGGCCGCGCTCGCCCACGCAACGGCGCGACCTGCGCCGCGTAATGCGCCCAAAGCGCGCGATCCGCCTCGCTCAACCCGCGTTTCAGCCGGCGCCCGGACATGCCCGCTCAGATCGCCGCGGGATCGTCGTCGAGCAGGATGATGTGCAGCCGGCGCGGCCCGTGTGCCCCAAGCTCCAAGGTCTGCTCGATATCGGCGCTGCGCGAGGGCCCGGTGACGAACATCACATTCCTGGGCATGCCCTCGCCATGCACGCGCAGCCGATCCCAGGCATCCTCATATGGTCCGACAATGGCGCTCGCGCGCAGCAACACCACGGCCGTATCCGCCAGCAGATTCAGCGTGGTCGGCCGCGCCGGCTCCGACGGCAACATGAGCGTGCCCGTCTCAGCAATGCCGGCAAAACCATGCTGGAGGGAAACCAGGTCGCTCGCCTCGGCACGCCGCGTCTCAAACGCCAGCATCGGCGCGCGACCCCAGGGCAGCGCCTGAAGCTCCGGATGCGGCGCCATGACGAAGATGGAGGGCAGGTTCTGCGCGGCGAGATACTGCGCCAGGGCGCCGGGAATATCGGCAACCTCAGCCACCCGCTCCACCGTGCCGAACTCCTTCTCCACATTGTGGATGAACAACGCCACCTGCGCAGGACGCGGCAGTTGCGAACGCGCGGGAATGAGATGCCGCGGCGGCTTCGCCATGCGAGCACGAAGCATTGCCTGCTGGTCCTCGGGGAGGGGTCCGCGATGGAGGCCGCGACGGATGGCGGAGAGGATGGCGTCCTTGGACATCTTAGTGTTTTGCTCGGTTGGGCGGACGACAGACCGGGGGAAATGAATTTCCCCCAGACCCCCATTCTTTTGTTTTTGTGGATTGGTACGGGGTGGAGGGGCGCACCGGCCGGTCAGACGCGGAGTTGGTTGGCCGGGCGGTACCGAAAGATGATTTCAGGAGCGGGTTGGCGGCTCGTACCAATCCGTCAGGCGCAGCGTTGGCTGCGCAGCAAGTACCAATGAATATTTCCCGGCGCGGTTCGGCAGGTCGCACCAACAGACCAGATGCAGTGCTGGCAGCGCAGCCGCGACCAATAGATGAATCCTGGTACGTGTCAGCAGGTCGCACTGGACGACCAGACACGGCGCTGCCTGTGCTCCGAAAACCAAAAGACAAAAACGAAAGATTGGGGTCTGGGGAAATTCCTTTCCCCAGCCTTGCTTCAACCCTTATCACCGCCCCGCCTCCCGCTGCCGCGCCTTGTACCGCGCCATGAACGTCCCGCCTTCCGGCACCGGCAGATCGCGCCCCGCCGTCCAGCCGCCCGCCAGTGGTAGGGAGGTGAACGCCCCCTTCCCCCGCCCGAGCAGGCGCAGTGTCGCGATGCCCATGCGTGTCGCCATCCGGTACATTCCGGGGCGCTTCGCGAACCACCCCCACACGCCCAGTCCGCGCCGCATCGATGCCGGCGTAAGGTGGCGTTCGAACTCGCGTTCGCGCCAGTGGCGCATCATTTTCGGCAGCGGGATTTTCACCGGGCACACGGCTTCGCACTTGCCGCAGAAGGTGGAGGCGTTGGGCAGGTTGGCCGTCTTGTCGATGCCAGCCAGCGAGGGGGTGAGCACGCTGCCCATTGGTCCCGGGTAGACCCAGCCGTAGGCGTGGCCGCCGATGGCGCCGTAGACCGGGCAATGGTTCATGCAGGCGGCGCAGCGGATGCAGCGCAACATCTCCTGGAACTCGGTGCCCATCATGTTGCTGCGGCCGTTGTCGAGCAGCACGACGTGGTAGGCGTCGGGACCGTCGAGGTCGGGGGCGCGCTTTGGGCCGGTCGAGAAGGTCGTGTAGACTGAGAAATCCTGCCCGGT
>JAQGHV010000336.1 GCA_028288785.1 Rhodospirillales bacterium
TCCCCGGCACGGCGCCGGCTGCGCGCGTCGAACACGCTTATTTCCGCGCTGCTACCTCCCGACAACAGGAGGCGCGCTGCCTGAAGACGCTGCCACTGATCGGTCAGTTCGCGCGTCTTCGGATCAATGCCCAGCGCGGCGGCAAGCATTGCTTCATCCTCGCCGAGCTCAACGACCTGGCTGTTTGCGCGTAAGGCTGCGTCGCAGATGTGCATCATGCTCAGGCGAAGGATGCGTCCACTGGGCACCACACCGTCGCTCGCGCCAGGCTCGATGCGAAGCGACACAGCTTCGGTGTCGCGCTGCCACGCTCCGCGCGTCGCTCGCATCGGCAATGCCATGCTGCAGAACGCCGCGTGCAACCAGATGACGGCGTCGGCCGGCTGCGAGACGGCGGTATCCGGCGCCAGTGGGCGCGGAGGGCGATCCAAGCTCATACTTGCAGAGACTCACTTCGAAACGAAAGGATGAACGCGATCCAGGCCGCGCAATGTCTAGCGAGCGCGTGGGCTGCACCGGCGACTTGCAGATAGGCCTTTGCAATGGACGAGGAAAGGCCACTGCTGCGTCAGCCCGGTGCCGCGTGGCCGGATGGCAACACGCTGCCGAGGCTGATGGAAGCGGTACTGGTGCTGTGGGAGGGGCAGGGCCGTAGTTTCGCTCCAGTCAGAGTGTCCAGCTCGTCTCCGGATCGAGCGGCAACACCGGGCGCGGCAACCTGGTCCAGGCGAAGCGGGACAGAATCGGCGAGGTGAGGCCGGGCGCATCCACCTCGACGATGCGATCATGGCTGAAGAACTCGTCGAAGCCGCCGCGGAAATGCCCGCGCGATTTCACCACCACGCAGCGTGCGGCGGCGATATCCAGCCCAAGGTGCTCCAGAAAGGCTGGATCGGCGCATTGCGTGCGGATCGAGATCACCACCACCGTGATGCCGCCGATGCGCAGCGCCGCCGTCGCGCCGAGCGTCATCGCCGTGCCGCCATAGATGCCGCGTCTGCCGGTCACCCGTCCATCCGACAACGCCACCACCTCGGCTTCCGCCGCGAAGGCATGGCTGAAGGCGTCGTCAGCCTGGAGCGTACCCTGCGGACGGTTGAACCGGGCGGTGAAGCGGGCGCCCTGGCCGGAAGTGTGCGCCTCGGCGGCGAGCAAAGGATCATGGATGACGCCGATCAGACAGCCCTCTACGCCTGCATCGAGGAAGGCTTCGAGGATGAACATGGTGTTGCCGCGCCCGCCGCCGCCGGGATTGTCGGCGACATCCGCGAAGGCCAGCGGCACGGCGCTATCCCGCGCCATCCGCGCGGCCTCCTCCAGCGGCGTGAGCCGGGCCACGAAGCGGTCCCGCCGTTCCCAGGCGGCAAGCGCTAGGCGCGCGGCCAAGGCATCGGCGGCAACCTGGTCGGTGGCCGTCACCACCATCGCCATGCCGTTGAACGGCGTGTCGCCATAGGCGAAGCCACCCATGACCGAGACGTTGATGATGCGCGGGTCCTCCTTCGCCCAGGCTTGGCCGAGATTGATCACCTCGGCATAGGGGCCTTGGGCCGTCAGCATGGAAACGGTGGGCGCCACGATCGGCAGGCGTCGGAGGGCGCGAAAGGCGCGTGTGCCGGCGAGCAGGCGGCGCATCACCTGTGCGCTCTCGGCGCCGCGCTGCCGCATGTCGAGATGGGGGTTGGTGCGGTAGCCGATGAAGGCATCGCAGTCGCGCACCATGGCGTCCGAGACATTGGCGTGCAGGTCGTAGCTGCAAACCACCGGCACGTCGGAGCCAAGCACTTCGCGCACCAGGGCTTGCAGGGCGCCCTCCGGGTCATCGAGTTCGGTCGTGAGGCCAGCGCCGTGCAGCACGCAATATACGCCGTCAACGCGTCCGCGCAGTGTCTCCAGCCCCGCGCGCCACGTCGCCATCATGCGGGCGAAGACGGCATGCTCCACCGGGCCGTTCGGCTCAGCCATTGCGAGGAGGATGCCCTGCGGCTCCCACGGACCGGCGGCGTCCATGTCGGCGACGAAACCCGGCATTTCGCCCAGTGCCTTGGGGAAGGCTGCACGCGCATCCGTCACCACCTCCTCGCCAACCACCCAGCAGCGCGTGTCGAAATCCTGCTGCGTTGCCGAGGGCGCGAAGCGGTTGCATTCGATGGAAAACCCCAGCAAGGCGATGCGCATTCTCAAGCTCCAACTGTGGCGTGCAGCCTATGGCCGCTTTGGCGTCGCCGTAAACGGCGCGCGACACCGGCGTTGGCGCGCGAACATGACCGAGCACGAGGCGAGGCTGGCGCTGGAGCGGGTCGACCCCGGTTCTCCCACCGACCTTGCGGGCTATGTTGTGGGCTGGCTACGGCTAGACTGGGAGCTGCTGACCGGACGTAACCATGCCGCGAACGCGTAAGGTTTTTTGCTAAAGGTTAGCACCAGGCAAAGGACGGCCGAGAACAACCTTCCCCGGGTGATCAATCAATGCCGCCGCCACGCGTGCCCGGTGCTGGTAGGTGGTGCCGAGGCGCATGGTCCACGCCGCGACGCGTCGGTACCAGAGGTGCAGGTCGAGGTCCTGGATAAAGCCGATGCCGCCATGGATGATCTGCGAGTTCCGCACTGCGGCAAGGCACTTCTCATTGCAGAACGCCTTGGCCTGCGACACCTCGACCTGGAAGGGCAGTCCTTCATCCATCTTCCACAGCGCCTCGAAGGTCAGGAGATCGCCGCCATCGACGCCGATGATCATGTCGGCGCACATGTGCTGGATCGACTGGAAGGCGCCGATGGGCTGGCCGAAGGCTTCCCGCATCTTGGAGTATTCGATCGCCATCTCGACGTCGCGACGCGCCGCACCCAGCATCTGCGCGCAGAGCAGCGCGGTGGCGCGGTCCAGCATCCGCTCGATGATCGGCCAGGCTTGATCCTGAGGGCCAATGAGGCCGGAGGCCGGCACGGACACGTTGCGGAACGTGACTTCGCTCTGCCGATCCTTGGCTGTGGTTACCAGCGGCGTGTCGGTGATCCCATCCGCCTTCGTGTCGACGAGGAACAGCGACAGGCCGTCCGTTCCGGCCTGAGCCGCCGCCGTGCGGCAGGCGACCAGGCAGAAGCGGGACGCAGCGAAATTGTCCACGAACATCTTGGCGCCGCTGAGCACATAGCCATCGCCCGACGCAGTGGCCGTCATGTGGACGGTGCTCGGCGCCGCCCGCGGGTCAACCTCGGCGAAGGCCCAGGTCATGATCGTGTCGCCCGACACCACGTCGGGCAGGATCGCCTGGCGCTGGGACTCGCTGCCGGCCTCGGCCAAGGTCAGCGCGGCGACGGCCGTGCTGTGCAGGGGCAGAGGGGCCACGACGCGGCCCACCTCCTGCAGGATCAGGCCGAGATAAACGGTGGGCAGTCCGGAGCCGCCATACGCCTCGGGCAGCGAGATGCCGGGCCAACCGAGCTCCGCAGCCTTTCGCCACAGCGCCGGATCATAGCCGAGCGGGTCTGCCTCCATTCGGCGGACCAGCGCCGGGGTGCATTCGCCGGTGAGGAAGTCGCGCGCGGAATTGCGCACCATTTCCTGCTCTTCGGTAAGCAGAACATCCATATCCGTGATCCATTCCGGGAGAGAGTACGCGGTGCGTCCGGGTCAGGCGCCGAACGGCTGCCCTATGATTTTTTCATCCGCCGCGGCGTGGCGACGGCATGCCCAATCCTCGCCGCGCAACCTGGTCCCGCATGATCGTGACGCCGCCATGATTGATGCCCGACTGGAAGGCGCCAAGGACATTGTGCGCGAACACACCCTCCTCGACGGCATGCGGCGAGCCGTTCAGAAGCTGCCCATAAGGGCCAAGCATCTGCGCGATGGCTTCGGTGGTGCGGACGCCGTGCTCGGGTGCCCAGACCTTCTCGGCCGAGCCCTCATAGGTGAAGTCGCCGCCGCGCTGGACGATCGACATGCTCCGCATCGTCATCAGGCGGCACACCTGGCCCTCGATCCACAGCTCGGCGATCTTGTCGCGCATGGCGACGTCGTCGGCCATGTGTTCAGCCCCGGGGCGGCGTTCCTTCACGTAATTGACGATGTCCTCGTCCCGGCGCACCGACATCAGGTATCGCCACGACCCGACGCGATCGAGGTTCAGGCCGGCCGCCCCCACCCGCCAGCCGGCATTTTCAGCGCCGAGCAGGCAGGATTTGTGCACCCGGACATCGTCGAAGAACGTCTCGTTGGTCCGCGCATCGCCGTAGGTCGTCGGCTCGGGCGCACGGGGATTGTTCTGGATGGTCCAAAGTGGACGGATGGTGATGCCAGGCGTGTCCATGGGGATCAGGAGAATGGATATCCCGTTGCGCTTGGGCGCGTTCGGATCGGTTCGTACCATCAGGTACAGGTAGTTCGAGATGTGGGCGGAGGTGGTGTACATCTTCTGCCCGTTGATGACGTAATCGTCGCCATCGCGGACGGCACGGCAACGCAGACTGGCGAGGTCCGCTCCGGCGTGAGGCTCGGTGAAGCCCAGGGCGAACGAGATTTCCCCACGGATCAGCTTCGGTATGAAGAACCGCTTCTGCTCCTCGTTGCCCGCAGCCAGGATCGCCGGCGCGCCGCTGCCACCCAGGCTGATGTTGATGCCGGCCCGCTGGAACTCCTCCTCGACGATGTACTGCGTGAGCCGATCGCCGCCCTGGCCGCCATACTCCTTCGGGTAGGCGATACCGAGCCAACCCTGTTCGCCGATCTTCCGGAAAAGCGCCGCCTTGTGCGGGCCAAAGCGACCATGCGAGCCGGCGCCGGGTGTCGGCTCGAAATCATCCTGGCGTTCCTGCTCGGCCAGCACTTCCTCGGTGACGTGCTCGGCGATGAATGCGCGAACAGCCGAGCGAAGTGCCTCCTGTTGCTCCGTGTATCCGAAGTTCATGGGGATCCTTGCAAGTCAGGGTTGATCAGCCTGTTTTAATTCGCAGCTCGAATAGATCATTTGCGTTTTAGGCTAAGCTGATCGTTGGAGCCTCGTCAACAGAGGTTGCTAGCCCTCTTGCGGAACGGCAGCCCTCGGCCACGGCACCAAAGAATTCGCGCGTTATTGTTCCGCTGGACCTGCCCCCAGAATAGCGGCCACGGGCTATGAGAGTGCGGATGGCACATGAGGCGGACAAAGGCGGCGAGGAGCACCACACGATCGAGGAGATCGTCGCCAAGCTGCGGCAGGTTCAAGTGCTGGTCGGCCAGGACGAACCCGCAGTTGAAGTGCTGCACACAATCCAAGCGAGGGACCCGACGTACTAGCGGTAGGTGCTGAATATCGCGGGATCAAGCTGGACTAAATGCGCCGCATAAGGATGCTGGAGTAGGATACGGCAGGTTGCGCGGGGCTGTAGCCGCTCTGAAGCTAGAGAAGCTGGAGAAGCTGGAGAAGCTGGAGAAGCTGGTAGCATCATGCCGAGGATAACGCGTGTGCGGCCAACGAGGGGCAACGTTCCCTAATTATCATCTGATGTGTGGGAATGAATGGATGTGGGGCCAGGGGAATCGAAGCTCGGAAAGCCGCATTCTAGTTGAAATTTTGGCGGAGAGGGTGTCTCACGAGCTCAGACAACAGAGCTCCGAAATCCTTAAGAAATTTCCCGCCAAAGGCAGCGTATTATCCGGGAATGTACCCGGCTATTGCTGGTCTCACTTTGACCGTCTACGCAGAGCCTCCGTGTGAGACAACGGCTGCGGTGATCCTCGATAGATGCACACCGATTGCGGTTCGAGGAATCGCGAACATAGACGCTTATGCGCCGAGCGCTGCTGCGCCTTGAGTTGGTGCCTCACGGTCGCTCCTTCTTAGTTTCGCGCCGCGTACGCCAGCAGTTTGGCGCCGCGTTTGTCCTAGAGCGTCTTGCCCTGGCGAGGTCGTGGCGGTCGAACGTGGCGTCGGACCCAAGCAGAGCAATCGCAGCGCCTGGGTTTGTATGACCAACCGCTGGTTCGCTTCCGGCAGATCGTGACAGTGGCGACCGACTGGACCTGGGAGCAACTTCGCCTCGGCGCTGGGCCCGGCGCTCCCCTTGTCGCGGCGGCTTTCACGCAGTGAGGTGGTCCCCAACCGTCGGACAATTTGACGGCCTGGTTAAGCTCGGTCCTGGTTGTTGTCAGGCCGCCAATCTCATCATGTTGCCCACCCCGTAGGCCTCATTGGGGGTCTGTCCGCCGAG
>JAQGHV010000337.1 GCA_028288785.1 Rhodospirillales bacterium
TGACAGAGGTGAACAACGTCTCCGCGCCAGGCTGATCCGATCCACGCATCCACACCCCCACACAGCGGCCAGAAACAGCGAATCACGTCAGCACATATTCCGCGAGGAGTTTTTCAGAAGCCTGTTAGACGACAAAGTCGACCTCATCCGCAGTCTGGATCTGGGCGAACCGCCGCATGCAGGCGATCGCGTTTTGATGCTCCTCATCGGATGCCCCTGCGCAGCAATCTTCGACCACGACGCAGGCATAGTCGCGGTCATGACCTTCGCGAACGCCGGTATGAACCACGCCGTTGGTCGAAACACCGGTCATGTAGATCCGCGTCGTACCGAGCGCCCTCAGGGTCGGTTCGAGCGACGTCCCATAGAAGGGGCTGACGCGGTGCTTCACAATATCCAGGTCGTGCGGCTGAGGCTCGAGCGGCGCGAACACCTCCGTGCCCCAGGTGCCGAGCTTGAACAGTCCCCGCTTGGGCGCCGCCGAAAACACCGGCGAGTTCGGCGGGCACTGCGCATAATCCGCGGAGAAGCCGACCCGCACGAAGCCCACTCGCACATCGGCGGCGCGGGCCTTGGCGATCACGGCAATGGTGTTCTCGATTACGGCGCGCCGCGCGATGATCGGGGCGTAGGTGGCGCCGTTCGGACCGTCCGGGTGGATCAGGTCGTTCATCATATCCATGACCAACAAGATGGACTGGCTCATGCGGTAGGCTCCTGGCCGATCGGTAGGTTGACGCGCTTAGTTCGGTTAGCCGCTTGTCTGGCGCAGCTCCTTGACGGTCGCCCAGCCGGCCTCGATGTGGCGGCGCAGCGCGAACATCGTGCCGGTGATGTCGCCCTCGACCATGGGGCGCAGAAGCTCTTCGTGTTCCTCGACGGCGAGCAGTGCCCGTCCGTCGACGCGATTGATCACGTCGAACGGGTAGCGTGCCCACAGCACCTGCACGAAATGCAGGGTCTGGGGCAGGGACGCCACGCTGTAGATGCGCTTGTGGAAGCGGTAGTTGGCGGCGCGCGCTCCGCCGCTGTCGCTGTTTCCCACCGCGGTCGCGAATTCATCGGCCAACTCGCGGATTTCCTGCAGGTCTTGCGTGGTCGCCTTCTCCACCGCGTGGCGGATGAGCTGGCCTTCCAGCATGATGCGGAGGTTCAGGGTCTCCGCCGACGTGGCGAGATCGAGCGGCGAGACGGTGGCGCCGCGGTAGGCCCCACGTCCGACATACCCCTCGGCCTCGAGCATACGCAGCGCTTCGCGCACCGGGGTGATGCTTATGCGCAGGGTCTTCGCGACCTCGGCCTGCTTCAGCTGCGTCCCGCGCGGGAAGTGGCCGGCGAGGATCGCCTCGCGCAGGTAATCGGCCACCTGCTCTTCCTTCGTGCGATATTCCACGAACAGGTTCTTTCCTTGCCAAGTTGCGCCACGGGTCGGTAGCGCGAATACCGCATCGACGACACCCTCATAGCATCGTGGTGCCGGCATGGGCCGAACCAGTCCGTTCATACCTGGCGTCATCCCTCAGTCCGCGCGGATCTGCGCGGCCTGGATCACGTCGCGCCATTTGACGATGTCGCCGGCGAGGAAGTTCCTGAACTCGGTCGGCGGCATCCCTACCGGGACGGCCGAGCTCGCCCAGGCGCGGCCGCAGCGTTTCATCGCTAAGCGCCGCACGCAGAGCGCCATAGACGGCATCGACGATGGCGGGGGGCAGGCCGGCGGGGCCGAACAGCCCGTGCCAAGCGGCCACGCCGAAACCGGCGATGCCCTCTTCCTCGGCCGTCGGGACGTCCGGCGTCCATGAAAGCCGGGTGTTCGAGGTGGTGGCGATGGCACGAAGCAGGCCTTCGCGCACGGCGGGCAACACCGCGGTCACCTGGTACACCAGCATGGGCAACTGGCCGGACATGACATCCGTCACCGCCTGTGCCCCGCTGCGGTAGGGCACGTGCTCGAGCGGCGCCCCGGTCCGCAGCTTCAGTAACTCACCGGCGAGGTGGCTGGAGGTGCCGTTGCCCGCGGATGCATAGGACACCCCGTTGGACTGCCGCCTTGCCCAGTCGAGGAACTCGCGCAGCGAACGCGCAGGGACCTGGGGGTTCACGACGAGCAGGTTCGGCGCGTTAGTGACCAGTGATATGTGAGTGAAGTCCCGCAGCGGATCATAGGGGACACGCATGAGCGACGGAATCACCGCGTGAGAGGCGACGGCGCCCATGAGCAGGGCGTAGCCATCGGGTGCTGACCGGGCGATCGCTTCGCTGCCGATGGCGCCGCTCGCGCCAGCCCGGTTCTCGACCACGATCGGCTGCCCAAGCGTGCGGGACATGTGGGGTGCGACGACGCGCGTCATGATGTCGGTGCTGGTGCCGGCGCCATAGGGAACGACCAGGCGGATCGGCCGATTGGGATAGGCGGCCTCGGTGCTTTGGGCGTGTTCCGGCCGGACCGCACCGGCGAAGATGCCGCCTGCCGCGGAGAGGAGAACACCGCGCCTGGCTAGGCTGGCTGGATCAAGGCGTGGTCGGCGCATCGGTGTGGTTCCCTGGATTTTGCATCGGCCGTCGTACGGCAGCCAGCTTCCTGCCACAGGAATGCATTATACATCGGGGATGGCATGGGCAGGGTTCCCATCAGGACACGCGACGGAACTAAATGTGAGCCTTTTTGCACTACGCAGACGAGATACCATCTTGTTTGGTCTGCCAAAGATGCATTATGCATCAGATAACGGGGAGCAACGCATGTCCAAAGGGGTCATCAACGCGCGGCATCCATGCCGCCTGCGCCTCCCAAAACCGCTTTCGCGCTCAACCATACAGCGCCGCCTCAGCACTCCAACCGGCAATCGACGCCGGCATCTTTCCTCCCACCACAGGCAGTCCGGAGAACCCTCATGACCAGTACCTACGGCACGTCACTGATCCAGGTGATGGCGCGATGAACAGCATCAGCCCGCAGATCACCGCCGAGCCGATCTCAGGCACCCTCGGCGCCGAAATCCACGGCGTCGGCCCGCTCGCGAATGCCTCGGACGCGACCATCGCCCGCATCAGGGAGCTCTGGCTCCAGCACTCGGTCATCTTCTTCCGCGACCAGCCGCTCCCGCCCAAGGACTTCGCTGCCTTCGCGCGCCGCTTTGGCGATGTCGTTCACTACCCATTCCTCAAGGGCCTGGAGGAAGCACCTGAGGTCATCACCGTCGCCAAGCTTGAGAACGAGCGGGTCAATTTCGGCGGCCTCTGGCACACCGACACGGCCTACCTGGAACGCCCGCCGATGGCGACCATGCTCGTCGCGCGCGAGGTTCCGGCTTACGGCGGCGACACGCTGTTCAGCAGCGGCTACGCCGCCTACGACGCGCTATCGGATGGCATGAAGCAGCTGATCGCGTCGCTGAAAGCCGTGAACAGTTCCGCCAAGGCGGAGAAGACCCGCACCCGTGAGGATCGCAAGCCCGGCGAGGAGCGCCAGGTGCTGGAAGCCGAGCATCCGGTCGTCCGCACGCATCCGGAAACCGGCCGGAAGTCGCTCTACGTCAATGGCGGCCACACGCTCCGCTTTGTCGGCATGAGCGAGGAGGAGAGCATCGGTCTGCTGACCTATCTGTTCGAGCATCAGGTTCGGCCCGAGTTCACCTGCCGCTTCCGCTGGCAGCCAGGTTCCATCGCCCTCTGGGACAACCGCTGCGCGCTGCACAACCCGGTCAACGACTATCACGGCCACCGCCGCATCATGCACCGCGTGACCCTCGCCGGGGACCGTCCGCAATGATGGTACCCGCGGGCAGGGCGTCACGGCGCGCGGTGCTAGCGGGGCTCTGCGCCCTGCCGGCCGTGGCCCGTGCGCAGGCGCCATGGGTGGCGCCGCGTCCAGTCACGATCATCGCGCCATTCGCCGCGGGCGGCACCACCGATGTGATGTCCCGCCTGCTGGCTGACGCGATGGCGCCGCGACTTGGCCAGACCGTCGTCGTGGAGAACGTCACCGGCGCGGGCGGCAACATCGGCGCCGAACGCGCGGCCCGAGCCGCCGCGGACGGCACGACGGCCCTGTTCGCGCATGTCGGCGTGTTTTCCGTGAACAAGCATTTGTACCGAAATCCGGGCTTCGACAGCCTCCGTGACTTCGCGCCGGTCGGCCTCGTCTGCACCAACCCGATGGTGCTCCTCGTCTCGGAGCGCTCGGGCATCACCACGCTCGATCAGCTCACGGAGCGCGCACGCCAGGGCAACCTGCGCATTGCGACAGCCGGGGCGGGCTCCACGATGCACCTGGGGGCGCTGCAGTTCCTCGATGCGACGCATGGCCGCGCCGACCTGATTCCGTATCGCGGCGGTGCACCCGCGGTGAACGACCTGCTCGCGGGGCATGTCGACATGCTGATCGAGCAGGCGTTCAGCGCAGTGCCGAACACCAGGTCGGGCCTCGCGCGCGGTATGCTCGTGACGGGTTCGGCGCGACTGCCGGCCTTTCCCGATATTCCGACCGCCGCCGAGGCCGGCCTGCCCGGCATCGATATCGAGATCTGGAACGCCCTGACCCTGCCAAGCGCCACGCCGGCGCCGATTCGCGCGGCGTGGGAGGCAGCATTGGCCGCCGGACTGGGCAGCGCGACGGTGAGGCAGCGCTACGGGCAGTTCATGGGACGCATTCCCGTCGGAGAAGAGGCCAGCGCCGCCCATCTGGGCACGCTGATCGCCGTGGATTCGCGCCGTTGGGGCGCTCTCCTGGCCCAAAGCAACGCAGCGAGATTGGATTGAGTGCCATGCGGATACTCGTTCTCCCCGGCGATGGGATCGGGCCGGAGATTACCGACGCGACGCTCGTCGCGCTGGAGGCGGTGCGGGATCGGTTCTCGCTACCGCTCGATCTCCGCCACGACGTCGTGGGCTATGCGAGCCAGAAGCAGCATGGAACCACCGTTCGGCCCTCCCTGCTCGATGACGCCAGAAAGGCCGATGGCGTAATCCTCGGCCCGACCGACAGCCTGGAGTTCCGCGACGAGGGGAAGGGGGAGATCAACCCCTCCAAGTTCTTCCGCAAGGGGATGGACCTGTTCGCCAACATCCGGCCGTCGCGCACCTATGCCGGGCTGCCTGGCAAGGTCGGCGAGTTCGACCTGGTGGTCGTGCGGGAGAACACCGAGGGGTTCTACGCCGACCGCAACATGGAAGCGGGCAATGGCGAGATCCTGGTCACGCCGGACGTCGCGATATCGTTGCGTCGCATCACCCGCGTCTGCTGCCTGCGGATCGCGCGCGCGGCCTGCGAGCTCGCGATGCAGCGCAGCCGGCGCGTGACGATCGTCCACAAGGCGAACGTGCTGAAGGTCTGCGACGGCATGTTCGTGGATGCCTGCCGCGAAGTGGCCGCTGACTATCCCGAGATCACCGTCGACGCCGTGCTCGTCGACGCGATGATGGCCTATGTCGTGCGTGACCCGCGCCGCTTTGATGTCGTCGTCACTACGAACATGTTCGGCGATATCCTGTCCGACCTGACGGCCGAGCTGTCCGGAAGCCTGGGCCTTGGCGGTTCGCTCAATGCGGGGGCTGAGCATGCCATGGCGCAGGCGGCGCATGGTTCGGCACCGGACATCGCCGGGCAGGACGTCGCCAATCCCTCGTCACTGATCCTGTCCACGGCGCTTCTGCTGGGCTGGTACGGCCGGCGCACTGGGAAGGATGATTTCGTTGCGGCCGGGGAGGCGCTCGACCGCGCCATCGAGGCGGGAATCAGCGCAGGCGAGGCGACGCGAGACGTTGGTGGTCGCCTTGGGACGCGAGTGACGGCAGAGGCGCTCGCGAAGCGAATTCGCTCGGCGTGACGCGGCAGAAGCGGATGTCAGCTAACCAGAAGATGCATTATGCAAGCGAAGCTAGTTTCGTTGAACGCCGGCGAGGCTGAGAATTCTTATTAGTCGCAGACAAATAAACTTACAGCACCATGATACAAGCGGGTTTTACAGATGCATGATGCATTTAGTTTGACACTTAGGGGTTCAGCCCCGATCGTCCACCACAATGAAGCATCGGCCGCTCGATCACGCCGCCGCACGCTGAGCCAAGGCCGCACCACGATGCAGCCACCGGCGGAAAACGAATAATGATGAAGATCACGCGGGCGAACTTCCTCGCCACCGTCGCCGCCGGCGCCCTGGCGCCACTGGCACGTCCGCCACTCGCCCAACGGCCCACCCTCGGCATCGACGCCGCCGCAAAGACCGTGACGGTGGGCGCCTTCACCCC
>JAQGHV010000339.1 GCA_028288785.1 Rhodospirillales bacterium
TGACAGAGGTGAACAACGTCTCCGCGCCAGGCTGATCCGATCCACGCATCCACACCCCCACACAGCGGCCAGAAACAGCGAATCACGTCAGCACATATTCCGCGAGGAGTTTTTCAGAAGCCTGTTAAGTCGGAATCAGCGACGACCATCGCCGCGTCGGCGGTCTGCTCAGGGGGTAGCTGCAAGGCGCCCGGCTCTTGGCCGAATTTCTGAAGCATGGTGCCGGCCCCCATGGCTTTGGTCATAGGGGCCATCCCGGCTAACTCTTCCCAGGCCTGATGGCCTTCGGGGTCTGCGGGGGCGGCTTTTCCAACATCAGCGCCGAGCACTCCGTTGTTCGACGGCACGCAACAAGGGATCCACGGCCTTCGACAACCGGCTGACAATCCGTCGGCTAGCTGGTTCTTCTGTGCACATTTTCGCAGCGTCGCCGCCATGCGTCGCCACGGGCGTATCCGCAGCTTTCGTCACGCAAGCTGAGTCGTGGCATAATCGGAGTCCCAGACCAGCACGTCCGCCGGGCTGCGGGCTCACCTTTGCGCTGTAGCACGATCTACCCGGCTTCCTGTTATGGCAGAGCCGCCCTAGCGTCGCCGCATGGACCGGCTGACCGCGCTACGACTTCTCCTGCGCACCCATGATCGCGGCGGCATCGCGGCGGCAGGCCGCTCGCTCGGGTTGTCGGCGTCCGCCGCGTCGCGGGCACTGCGCGAATTGGAAGACGACCTTGCACTGCGCCTGTTCGACCGCACGACGCGCCATGTCGCACCGACCGAAGCGGGGCGGCGCTTGGCTGCCCGACTTGCGCCGCTGCTCGAGAGCCTTGACGCGGCAATGGTCGAGGCGCGGGAGATGCACGAGGAAGCGACCGGCACGCTGCGCATCGTCGCACGGCGGTCCTACGCACTGCGCCATGTGGTGCCGCATCTCGCCAGTTTTCGCACTGCGCATCCGCGAGTAGACATCGATCTCGAACTGACGGAGCAGACCGGGCTGGTGCCGGCGCATGGGGTGGACATGGTCATCCGCCTCGGCCTGCCGGCGGGCAAGTCCTTTATCGGGCACCGGCTGGCCTCAGGCCGTCGCATCCTCTGTGCCAGCCCCGGCTATATTGCGCGCCACGGGGCCCCGGCCACGCCCGATGCGGTCCTGCAGCACCCCTGCCTCAGCTATCGCGAAGAGGAGGAAGCCCCGGTCTGGGTCTTCGCCACGGCGTCGGGCGGGCGGCAGGAGATCGCGGTTTCCGGGCCGTTCCGCTCCAATAGCGGGGAGGCTCTACGCCAGGCCGCATTGGACGGCCTGGGCCTGGTGTTGCTGCCCGCATGGATGGTCGGCGGGGATGTCGCCGCCGGCCACCTGACACAGCTCATGGCAGGGCTGCCAGCCTGGCCGGAACGCTACCAGGCCGAGATCCACGCCGTGCATGCTCGCGCCGAGCCCATTCCCGCCAAGATCGCCGCCTTCGTCGCGCATCTGCTCGCAAAGGCCGATCCTGCCGCCTGATCGCGTCGTATCCTGCCGATTATCGGCAGAGTGTTTTGCGAAAGTGCCGCCTAGCGCCCGTCTGCGCCGACGCGCCATGGTGTGGGCAGGAGAAACGCCCCATGATCGACATTACGCCACTCACCCCCATCTTTGGCGCCCGCATCACCGGCCTCGACATCGCCCGCGGCGTGGACGCGACGACGATGGCTGCAGTGCGTGATGCGCTCGACCGCTTCTCGGTGCTGGTCTTCCCGGACCAACGCATCGACGACGCGGCGCAGATCGCCTTCAGTGAAGGTTTTGGGCCGCTGGAACGGACCCGCCTCGGCGCGCCCGGGGCGGGCAGCGCGGTGATCATCCTCTCGAACATCGGCCCGGCCGGCGAGATTGCGCCGCCCACCGACAAGCAGGTGCTGAACAACAAAGCCAATCGCATCTGGCACCATGATTCCTCGTTCAAGGCGGTGCCGGCACGGGCTTCGCTGCTCTCGGCGCGGGAGATCCCGTCGGCCGGCGGAGACACCGAATTCGCCTCCATGCGCGCGGCGTTCGCCGCACTCGATCCGGCCGAACAGGACGACTTGCGTGGCCGCGTCGCCATCCATGACTTTGGCTGGTCGCGCAGCCGGGTCGATGCCGCGCTGATGACCGAGGCCGAACGCAGCCAGCACCCGCCGGTGCGCCAGGCCCTGGTCCTGGAGGAAAATCCGCATGGCCCGGCCCTCTATCTCGGCGCCCATGCGCGCAGCATCGAGGGCATGGGCGAGGCAGAGTCCCGTGCGCTGATCGACCGGCTGATGGCGTTGGCGACGCAGCCCGCCTTCACCTATGCGCACCGGTGGCAGCCGCATGACCTGGTGATCTGGGACAATCGCGCCGTGCTGCACCGCGCCACCCCCTTCGCGACGACGACGGAACGCCGCCACATGGTGCGCACCTGCGTCGCCGGCACCGCGCCGACCCTCGCCGCCGCCGCGTGACGGCCGATTCCTTCGAGGGCAATTGGGACCACATCATCGTCGGCGCCGGCAGCGCCGGTTGCGTGCTGGCCAATCGCCTCTCCGCCGATCCGCGCCGCCGCGTGCTGCTGCTGGAAGCCGGTGGAGAGGCGCGCCACCCCTACCTCCAGGTCCCGGCCGGCTTTCTGAAGACCTTTCGCGACCCACGCTTCAATTGGAATTTCGCAACCCAGCCGGGTCCCGGTGTCGACGACCGGGCGATCCATACGCCGCGTGGGCGAGTGATCGGCGGCTCCTCAGCGATCAACGGGCATCTTTGGGTGCGCGGCTCGGCGCGGGATTTCGACGATTGGGCGCAGGCCGGCTGCCGCGGCTGGTCGCATGACGAGGTGCTGCCGCATTTCCGCAGCCTCGAAGACTACGGCGGCGGCGGGAATCGCGGGGTCGGCGGGCCGCAGCATGTCTCCGACATTCCCGCGCTGCATCCGATCGTCGCGGCCTTCCTCGATGGTGGGGCCGAATGCGGGCTGGCGCGCAATCCGGACTACAATGGCACGGCGCAAGAGGGCGTCTTCACCTATCAGCGCAGCATCCGCCGGGGCAGTCGCTTCAGTGCGGCGAGCGCCTTTCTCAAGCCAATCCGCCGCCGCCCCAATCTGTGCGTGGTGACTGGGGCCATGGTACTGCGCATCGAGACGGCGTCGGGCCGTGCCACCGGCATCACCTTCGCCCGCGACGGCAGCACACTTACGGCACATGCGCAGGGCGACATCGTGCTGGCCGCAGGCGCGATCGGGTCGCCGCATCTGCTGCAGATATCGGGCCTCGGCCCGGCCGCGGTGTCGCGCGCGCTCGGCGTACCGGTCATCGCCGACAATTCCGGCGTGGGCGAGAACCTGCAGGACCACTACGCCATGCGCGTGGTCCATCGCGTCACCCGCGCGGTCACGCTGAACGAACAGGCACGCCCGCCGCGCCTCTGGTGGGAGATGGCGCGCTGGCTGCTCATGCGTCGCGGCATGCTCGCCTACAGCCCAGCCCATGCCGGCGGCTTCGCGCGATCGCGCGACACGCTCGACGAACCCGATCTGCAATTCGTCTTCACCCCGGCCTCCTATTCTGAGGAAGGCGTGACCGGGCAATTGCAGGATGTGCCGGGCATGACCATCGGCGTCTGGCAATGCCGGCCCGAAAGCCGCGGGTTCGTGCGTGCCAGGCATGCAGACGCTCGCCAGGCCCCTGCCATCCAGCCGAACTATCTGACCGCACCTGAGGATCGGGAGGCCGCCGTCAGCGGGCTACGCACGGCGCGTCGACTGCTAGGCACGCGCGCCCTCGCGACCTGGTCGGCGGTGGAAACCGCGCCAGGTCCGGCGCAGGTCAGCGACGATGATCTGCTGGCCTATGCGCGGGCGAAGGGTTCGACTGTCTATCACCTGTCCGGCAGCTGCCGCATGGGCGGCGAAGGAGCACCTGTGACTCCGGAACTGCGGTTGCGCGGCATCGAAGGGCTACGCGTGGCCGATGCTTCGGTCATGCCGCGCATTGTCTCGGCCAATACGAATGCGACGACGATGATGATCGCAGCCAAGGCTGCGGCGATGATGCTCGGTGAGCCCAGCGCGACGCCTTAGGACCGCCTGGTATCGAAGCAGATTCCTCGTTTCTAATCTCTGCGAAAATCAGGCCCAAGCCTGAAAGCCGCCAGGTGGGCTATTGTTTGGGGAGCCCCAGCAGCCCCGGCGCTTGCCCAAGCCGAAGCACCGGCGGAGGGCGGCCACTAGCTGTTTGATCCCAGGGTTTGATGGTGCAGTCTTCTCCCCTGAGTGGAAGGACGCACTATGGGCCAACTTCTCCACGGCAGCGCCACGACGACTGAGGCAATCCGTCGAGCGATACAGCA
>JAQGHV010000355.1 GCA_028288785.1 Rhodospirillales bacterium
CGCAGCCGCAGCCGCAAGCGGCCGCCGTCACGCTTGATGGTGGTGCCGTCGAGCAGCGCCGTCGTGCCGCCCGAGAGCGTGTAGGCGAGGCGCAACGCGGCGCCCAGGATCTCGGCGCGGCGAACCGCCCGCACATCCAGCAGCACGCGGCTCGTCTGAAGATAGGGCGCGTCCGGCTCCGCCTCGTAGCGCAGTGCGACGACCATCGCGAGGAAGGCGCGCGCGTGGTGGTCAAGACCCACGCCTGGCTGACGAAGTACGCGCAGAAAGCTCTGCTCGGCGCGGTAGTCGGGGTGGTCGTGGCTGCCGATGTCGGAGACCCAGCAGGCGGCGCCGCGCAGCGCTGCCTCGGCGTCGGTCTCCTCGGGGAATAGCGGGGCGGTCCAGTCGGTCAGCGCGCTCGGCAGGCTCAGGTCGCGGCCAAAGCTGTCGGCGAGCTCACGCGCCGCGGCCGGCAGTGGGTGCTCGCGGCGCACCTCCTCGTCGAGTAGCCGGGCATACCAGCCCTCGCGCAGGCCGTTGGCGGAGAACACCACGCGCGTGGTGCCGGTGGCCCGTAGAAGGCGGCGCAGAATGATGGCCGCAAATGGCAGGTCGCCCAGACGCTTCGCCGGCGCACCGGCCATCCGTTCCAGCGTGCGCCGTGTCGCGGCGGTGACGACGCCGGCGAGGTCGCGCGCCTCCTCCCGCTTCAGCCCGTAGTGATGCACGATGAACAGCGGGTAGGCGGTCTGCGCGATGTGCATCCGCGCCAGCGCACGGAAGGCACCGCCGACCAGATACAGGTCGCGGCCCTCGCCTTTCTTGAGCCAGGAGACCCCGCTCAACTCCTTCTCGACCACCGCGCGGGCGCGCACCACGTCGCCATTGGCGCGCTCGGCCAGACGGATGGCGCCGATCGGCAGGCTCGCGACATGGCCGACGCGGCCGTGGCGCAGCTCCACCAGTTCCAGCGAACCGCCGCCGAGGTCGCCCAGCACGCCATCGGCCTCGGGGAAGCCCAGAAGCAAGCCGTCGGCGGAGAGCCGCGCCTCCTCCTCGCCGGCCAGCACACGGATGGGCACGTCGGGCATCTTCGCCTGGAGGGCGGCGACGAAGGCCTCGCCGTTCTCGGCATCGCGCACGGCGGCGGTCGCGAGCACCTGCAGGGGATCGGCGGCCATCGCGATCGCGACGGCGTGGTAGCGCTGCATGATGGTAAGCGCCCGGTCCATCGCTTCCGGGTTGAGCTTGCCGCTGGCCTGCAGGCCGCGGCCCAGGCCAAGCACCGCCTTCTCATTGAAGATGGCGACCGGGTTGCGGCCACGGCCCTCGAAGATGACCAGGCGGACGGAGTTGGAGCCGAGGTCCACCACCCCGCAACGCCCTTCGGTGCGTGGGGCGATATGGATGGCGCGGTTTTTCTTGTGAGCCAATTACTGCACCTCGGGGGTGCCGCTGGCACACCCCACCATGCTGTGGAAAAAGCACCCAAACCAGCGCGTGAAGGGAGCGCGCTTCGGATTCAAGTCTAGAAAGGACACCATCATCAATCCTGGGCAAGCCGGTCCTGGCGGGACCGTTTGCCGGCCGCCGCGCGCGGCGTGCGGTTGAGCGCGCTGCCGCGCCCCGAGAGGGAAGGGTTGGTCATGAAATACTCATGGGCGGAGACCGGGTTGGCGCCTGCGGGCGTGCGGATATAGGCGCCGTCGCGGCCCAGGTCCCAGCTCTGCATCGTGTCCTTCAGGTTGACCACCATGATCTGGTCCAGCACCTGCGCATGGACGGTCGGGTTCTCAATCGGCACCAGCGTCTCGACCCGCCAATCCATGTTGCGCGCCATCCAGTCGGCCGAGGACATGTACACCTTCGCCCGCCGATTCGGCAGCTTGCCGCCATTGCCGAAGGCATAGATGCGGCTGTGCTCCAGGAAGCGGCCGACGATCGACTTCACGCGGATATTGGCACTCAGCCCGGGCACGCCGGGGCGCAGGCAACAAATACCGCGGATGATGCAATCCACCTGCACGCCCGCTTCCGAAGCGCGGTAGAGCGAGTCGATCAGTTGCTCATCGACCAGGCTGTTCATCTTGAGCCAGATCGCACCCTGCTTGCCCTCCCGCGCCAGCGCCGTCTCGCGCGCGATCAGGGCCAGCAGCGTCGGGCGGATCGTGAGCGGGGAGAAGGCCAGCGCCTGCATGGTGTCCGGTCGCGCGTAGCCGGTCATGTAGTTGAACAGCTTTTGGGCATCCCGCGTCAGCGCCGGATCGGTCGTGAAGAAGCTGAGGTCGGTGTAGATGCGCGCGGTGACCGGATGGTAGTTGCCGGTGCCAAAATGCGCGTAGCTCCGCAGCGCCGAGCCCTCGCGCCGCACCACCAGCGATACCTTCGCGTGCGTCTTCAACTCGACGAAGCCATAGACCACCTGCACGCCCGCACTTTCCAGCTCACGGGCGAGCGCGATGTTGCGCTCCTCGTCGAAACGCGCCTTGAGCTCGACCATCGCGGTGACGGATTTGCCGGCCTCCGCCGCCTCGATCAGCGCCTTGGCGATCGGGCTGTCGCGCGTGGTGCGATAGAGCGTCTGCTTGATCGCGACGACGCTCGGGTCATGCGCGGCCTGGCGCAGGAACTGCACGACCACGTCGAAGCTCTCATAGGGGTGGTGGACGACGATGTCCTTGGCGCGGATGGCCGCGAAGCAGTCACCGCCGAAATCCAGGATCCGCTCTGGGAAGCGCGGCGTGTAGGGGGTGAACTGCAGGTCGGGCCGGTCATCGACGATCAGCTGCGTGATGTCGGCGACGCCCAGCAGCCCATCGACCACGAACAGGTTGGAGCGATCAGCGTCCAACTCTTCGGCGATGAAGGCAACGACGTCGAGCGGCGTGTCGGCGGTGACGGAGACGCGGATCGCGCGCCCACGGCGGCGCCGCTTCAGCGCGCTCTCATAGCTGCGCACCAAGTCTTCCGCCTCTTCGGCGAATTCCACGTCGGTATCGCGGATCAGCCTGAACTGGCCCTGCTCGGCGGAGAGGAAGCCGGGAAACAGGCGGTCCAGGAACAGGCCGATCACGTCTTCCAGGATGAGGAAGCGAATCGCCGGCTGGCCGCGCGTGGCATCCACAGAAGCGTCCGGAGGCAGGCGGATGAAGCGATCCACCTGGGACGGCAGCGGCAGCAGCGCCCGCATGACGCCGCCATCCTCCTCCCGCACCAGCTTGAAGACCAGGCAAAGTGCGAGGTTCGCGATGAAGGGGAACGGGTGCGCCGGGTCCACCGCGAGCGGCGTCAGCACCGGGAAGATCCGGTCCATGAAGTAGTCCTGCAGCCAGGCCTTGTCCGCCTCGCTGACCTCCTCGGGCTGCACCAGCGCGACGCCGGCGCCGCGCAGGAGCTTGCACAGCTCGACCCAGCCGCGCTGCTGCTCGACGATCAGCCCCTCCGCCTCGTCATGGATGGCGGCGAGCTGCTGGCCGGGCGTGCGGCCATCGGGCGAGACCTGGGTAACGCCGGCGCGTTCCTGCCCGATGAGCCCGGCGACGCGCACCGAATAGAACTCATCAAGGTTGGAGGCGGAGATCGCGACGAAACGCAGCCGCTCAAGCAGCGGATGGTTCGGGTTGGCGGCTTCCTCCAGCACGCGGTGATTGAACGCGAGCCAGGACAGCTCGCGATTGATGAATCGGTCCGGGCTGTCGGCAGCGATGGGTGGGAGGATCTCGGTCTGCACGTCCATGGTGGGTACTCTCTTCCAAGCCGAGCGGAAGCTACAGCAGAGGGGGGGCGTCCGGCGAGGTACCGGTGGTCGACGCTTCGAAACCGTCATCTGCAGGGAAGATCCCTTCCCACCCCGTGAGTGCCCGGCGGGCAAGGGGGCGGGTCACGGCCGCGGCCTCCGCCAGCGCCAGCCGGTCGATGCGCGCGACCGCCTCGCCGAGTGCCGCCGCCGAGCGTGGCAGGTGGCGCAACAGCCAGGTTTGCACCTCGGCGCCAACCAGCACCTGCCGATCGGCGAAAAGTTTTGTGAGCAGTGCGGCGAGCAGTTCGTCGGACGGCGCGCCGATCCCGGCCGCCGCGGTGGCGCGGAGGCGGGAGGCGAGGTCGGGCAGGGCAACCGGCCAGCGCGCGGGCGGCGCGCGGCCGGCCATCAGCAAGGGGACGCCACGCTCGCCGCAGAGATTGATCAGGTGGAACAGCGCGGCCTCCTCACCGACGCAATCGGCGTCGTCCAGTACCAGGCCGGTGCCGCTGACCTCGGGCAGGCCGCGCAGGGTGGCTGCCTCGGCGAGGGCCCAGCCGCGTTCGGTGGCGATGGCGGCCAGGAGGTGGGACTTGCCGATGCCGGGTGGCCCGAACACGCAGAAGCGCCCACCCGGCCAGTTTTCAGGCCGATCGAGCCAGGCGAGCGCCTCCCGGTTCGAGGCATCCTCAATGAAGTCCGCGCGGGCGCGGGATGTCGTGGCGGGCAGGCCCAGGGCCAGTTGCCGCCCGGCAGCCGGACGTGTCACGGCGCCGGCCCCGAGGCTTGACCCCCGCCACGGACCGCTCGATGGCGCCGGCCGCCCGGCCCGCATCGCGGGCCGCAAGCCGGGATGGGCGCCGCCGGTAGTCCGGCGAGGCAAGTGGCCGGAGGCCACGCCGGCCGCTTGAGGGCACAGAAAATTCTCCCCCTCACAGCCCGGTCCGCGGCGGGTCGAGGTAGAGCGGGCTTTCCAGGTAGCGGCGCAGCCAATACCGCGCGACCACGCCGATGGCCGCCGCGATCGGCACCGCCAGCAGCACGCCAAGGAAGCCGAACGCCACCCCGCCCGCGAACAGCGCGAAGATCACCCACACGGCGTGCAGCTCCACCCGGTCGCCGAGCAGGCGCGGGTAGATGATGTAGCCTTCGACCACCGTGCCCACGAGGAAGACGCCGGCCACCAGCAGCACGCCATTCCAGTTGCCGAACTGCCCGACTGCCAGCAGCATCGCCGCCATGAAGCCGGTGATGCTGCCGATATAGGGGATGAAAGACAGCACGCCGGTGACGAGCCCGACGGTCAGGCCGAGCTCCAGCCCCACCAGCTGCAGGCCGATCGCGTAGATCATCGCGAGGATCGCGCAGCAGATCAGCTGGCCCCGCAACCAGGCCGCCAGCACCCGGTCCATGTCTCGGCCGAGGGAGCGCAGGGTGGAAGCCGAGCGTCGCGGCAGCCAGCTTTCGATGCGCGTGATCATCGCCGACCAGTCGCGCAGCAGGTAGAAGGCCACGATCGGCATCACCACCGAGAGCATGAAGATATTGGCCAGCGCGAAGCCGCCACCGATCACCCGCGTGGCCGAACTGCCGAGGTAGGACAGGAACGATGCGACCTGCCCGATCGCCAACTCGCGCAAGTTGACATCGACAAGCTCGGGCCCCAGCGCCTCCTCGAGGCGGAGCAGCGTGTCCCGCAGGGCCGCGCCGATGCTGGCGACATAGGCGGGCAGCCGCGTCACGAGCACGCCGATCTGCGCGATCAGCAACGGGTAGATCAGCAGCAGCGCAACCAATGTGGCCGCCGATAGCAGCAGGATCATCAGGCCGGCGGCGAGCCCTCGCGGCACCCCGTGTCGCGCCAGGCGGGTGGTCGGCGGGTCCAGGAAATACGCGATTACGGCGGCCAGCACGAAGGGCGTCAGGATCGATTGAAACAGCCATAACGCGAAGAGCAGGCTGCCGAGGAACCCCGCGATGAGGGCGACACGCTGGGTGCGCGTGGCAGTGCGCGGTCCCGAGGGGGGCAACACGGTACCGCGGCCGGGCGGCGGCGCGCCGCCGCTCACGTCGCCGTTCCCCGCGCCGCACGGTACACATAGATGCCGCCCGAGGCCAGGGTCGATGCGGCGGTGAGCCACAGCGTGACCTGCAGCAGCAATGCCGGCACGCCAGCCAGGGCGAAGGCGGCCAGCCCGATCTGCAAGGCGGTGTTCGCCTTGCTCACCAGGATCGGCTCGATCAACATCCGGTGCCCGGCCACCCAGAGCGTCAGGTAGCCGCCCACGATCAGCAGGTCCCGGAACACGACCAGCACCGCGATCCAGTCGGGCAGCACGCCAACGGCCGCGAGCGTCACATAGACCGAGACGAGCAGCGCCTTGTCCGCCACCGGATCGAGCACCGCACCGAGGGCCGAGCGCGCGCCGGTGACCCGCGCCAGCCATCCATCCAGCGCATCGGACACGCCCGCCCCGATGAACACGAGCAGGCCCATGTCGAGCCGCCCGCGCAGGATCAGCAGGACCACCGCGGGCACCGCGCACAGGCGCACGAGCGTGATGAGATTGGGCCAGGTAAGCGGCCCCCGGCTTCGCTCAGGCCGCGGGCTCGGCTCAGGACCGTCCGCCAAGACCCACGCGCCAGGCTTCCGGCGCCCCGCTCTGCGGTGCCAGGACGATGCCGGCGGCCGCCAGCGCTTCCGCCGCCGCCGGAGGTGCCGCACGCAGCGCGATCCGCAGCCGGGCGCGGTCCACGGCGATCGCCACGACGTCGATGCGCGCGACCTCCGGGGCGGCCGCGAGGCGCCGCCGCAGTTCCAGCCATTCCGTCATGCCACCGTAGAGGGCCACCGCTTCGACCGTCGCGACCGTCGCCGTGCTGCGCGGCGCGAGTGCGGTGGCGGGGTCGACGCCGCTCAGCACCGCGGCGCTGCCGCTGCGGCGGAAATTGACGGTCACCACGCCGGTATAGCGGGTGGGGCCGGTGCGCTCCTCCTCGATGACGATGGATTCAACCAGCGCCTCGATCTGCCCATCGGAAAGGTTGCGCGCGGCGCTGTCGCCGGCGACCCGCCCCCAGGCAATGCGCCGTGCCGAGGCCAGCGCCCGATCGC
>JAQGHV010000062.1 GCA_028288785.1 Rhodospirillales bacterium
CCGCGCCGCTCGGCAGCTTCCTGGGCGCGCATATCGGCTGGCGCGGCGCCTTCTTCTGCGTCGTCCCGTTGGCGGCAATCGCCCTTGCCTGGCTGCGCGCCACCCTGCCGCCGTTGCCGGCCGAGCGTCGGTCCGGTCCCGGTGCCGCCATCAGGCTCCTGGGTCGGCCTCCGGTCGCGCTCGGCATGGCCGCGATCCTGTTCCTGTTCATGGGACAGTTCGCGCTGTTCACCTACCTCCGCCCGTTCCTGGAAGGGGTCACGCGCGTCGACGTTGCGACCCTGTCGTTGATCCTGCTGGTCCTGGGCGTCACTGGCCTCATCGGCACCTATGCGGTCGGGTGGTTCCTGAGGAAGAGCCTGCGCACGACCCTGGTCGCCATCCCGCTCGGCATGGCCGCAGTCGCGATTGCGCTGCTCGGGCTGGGACACTGGCAGGTCGCAACGGTGGCCCTGCTCGCCGCCTGGGGGTTGATCGGCACGCCGGCCGCGGTTGGCTGGGGAACCTGGCTAAGCCAGACCCTGCCCGATGATGCCGAGGCGGGCGGCGGATTGATGGTCGCAACCATCCAGCTCGGCATCACGCTCGGTGCTTCAGTCGGCGGCTTGCTGTTCGACCTCAGCGGCTACCGCAGCACGTTCGGCGCCAGCGCGGCGATGCTGTCGGCATCGGCCATCCTGGCCATGCTGAGCTGGCGGTTTAACGCCGCCTCTTCCTCAAGGGAGTGAGCCGGTGGAAGCGATCATCGATCACGCGACAGGCCGTGCCTGCGAAAGGCGGCGCGTAGCGGCGCAAGCCGGTGGTCCCAGCGGCACTGACATTGGCCTGAAGCATCGCCATGGGGCGCCACCATCGCAGCGATGACGCATGCGGCGAGCTAAATCGTGATGCGACGGGCATGTCAGCCTGTGTCAGGCGACACCACAGACACGGCGAGGTAGAAAAGCAACATGACGCACACTCGACGGAGCTTTCATCGCTTGGCGATGGCGACGACCCTGCTGGGCGCCGTGCCGGCGCTTGCGCAAGAACGCTGGCCACAGAGGCCGGTCAGGATCGTCGTTCCCTACAGCCCAGGCGCATCGACCGACCACGTGTCGCGCAAGATGGCGCAGGAACTTTCTCCCCGCCTTGGACAGACTTTCATCGTGGAGAACAAGACCGGCGCGATGGGGACGATCGGCATGACGGAGGTCGCCCGCGCCCGGCCGGATGGCTACACCTTCCTCGGCATGGACAGCGGTATCACGATCCTGCCGCACCTCGTGCGATCCACGCCGTTCGACGTGGCCCGCGATTTCATCCCGATCGGTGCCTACGTTTTTTCGCCCCTTGGCATCGTCGTCAATGCTACCAGCCCCTTCAGGACGTTGCAGGAGCTATTGCAGAAGGGGCGGTCGGAACCGGGCACCATCACCTTCGGCTCCGGCGGCATCGGCACCTCTCCGCACCTCGCGACGGAAGATCTTGCGTCGAGGGTCGACGTCACGCTGATGCACATACCTTTCCGGGGTGCGGCAGAGGCGGTTCAGGCCCTCGTGTCGGGAACGATCGACATGCAGATCGCCTCGCCAGCCACCGTCCTGGGCAATCTGGGACCTGGTGGTCGCTTGAGGATGCTGGCGATCGGCAGCGATCACCGTCTGGACCGGTTGCCGGACGTGCCGACCTTTGCCGAGGCCGGTGTCAGCGATTTCTTCCTCCGCAATTGGATCGGCCTGTTCGCCCCGCGCGGGACGCCGCAGGACATCACCGGCAGACTAGCGCAGGAGATCACCGCGGCCATGCAATCGCCTGAGATGAAGTCCTACGCGGAAAGCATCGCTGCCGAACCCCAGGCTGCCGTCGGCGAGGAACTCACGACCTTGCTGGCGGCAGAGAACGATCGCTGGAAGGCTGTCATCCAGCGGATCGGCCTGGAACCGCAATAGGCGGCGCGCAGCACCTCACGGCCGGCGCGGAGATCCCGTGGCGGCCCTGAGCTGTGCGCCATAACGCTGAATGTCCCGGCGCAACCAGGCTGCGAATTCATCGTGGCTCGAACCGACGGGCTCGAGAGCGCTTAGCGCCAGGACACGTTGCACCTCGGGTGCACGGAGTGCCGTGGTGAAGGCGGCGTTCAGGCGCTCGATGATCGCGGCAGGCGTGCCGCGCGGCAGACACCGCGCTGGGCGAGCCCTTTGCCATCGGCACCGACCACGGGCACCGCGGCCGGTGAGCGGGTGGACCTGGCGCTCAATCCGGCGGGGTGGTGATCGTTCGGCCGTGAGGGTACGCGGCGCTACTGTAAATGATGAGACGACGGTCTTCTCCGTTTGAACGGGATGCATCGACGCGGAACCACGGGGTGCGCTGAGCAGATGCGAATGCAACACCTTCCGATGCGGTGCTGCCCGGCTTGCGACCGGAAGCGAGCTGAACCGAAGTTCGGACCGGGAACTGCCGCAGCGATCGACCGCTTCGAAACCAACTGACAAGATCGAACTGACTACCCACGTCGAGCCTTCTCGCCGAGGACTTCAAGGGCCCTGGGGTCGCCAAATCCTCAGCTCGCGAAACACATTGCGGCTTTCGATGGCAAGGCTGCTGGGCGGGTCCAACGACCACGAGGTCGAATGCTGGCCGCGCCGCAGCGAACAAGTGATGTT
>JAQGHV010000364.1 GCA_028288785.1 Rhodospirillales bacterium
GCCTCCAGCGCCACCTTCGCCTTGAACTCCGCCGAATACCTTGTCCGCTTGCCCGTCATCCGGGTCCGTCCTTCTCGAAGGCGAACCGAGCTTAACCACCTGCCCGAAAGATCGGGACCACCTCACCTCGTGTTCGAAAGCTCGGTGCGTGCGGACATTTTAAGCCCGCGCCGGCTCGATCGGCGCAGGCTTGGTCTCAACCGCCACGAGCCTGACGGCTCGCTCCTCAATGCCTTGCCCGCGCCACGCATCGTCCACTTCGGCCTGAGTCACTTCCAGCCACGCCGCATCGCCGGGGTCGTCCAGCAGGTCTATCTCGACGCCGTTGCCCGACCAACCCGAATTGGAAGGTGCCGATGGTCTCGCCGCCTCGGCTGGTGGCTTCGACCCTCAGGGCGTCCTCATCGAACGTGAGCACAACCTCGCGCCCGTCGAGGCAGCGATAGGTCTCGTTCATGGCGGCCTCCCTGATGCGGACGAGTCCCAAAGGCTTGGCGCCGGTCATGGTTGCGGCAGGGTCCGTGACAACGCGCCCGTTAAAAGGACGAAGGTTCACCCTTCACCTTTCCCAGGTTCAGCCCTGCCCGCCGCCGCGCCTCCACCCGCTGCCACGTCTCGCGCGCCGTCTCGCCCATTGGCGGCTGGCCGGCCAGATACTTTAATCCGTGAGCACCAAGCGCCGCGGCTGCCATGGGCCAGTCCATTCTCCTGTGCCCCAGCAGCTCGGCAGCCTCGCCCTGATGGGCCTCCATCTCGCGCTCGAGCTCAGTCCGGAACCTTTACTGCAGCTCGTCCGTGGCGACCTCCATCCCGCGGACAGGCCGTAACGATTCGGTTACGTCACGGGTTTCTTTTGTGGAAACAGGCTCGATCGATGGCGAAGCGGTCACTAGGCACCCGATGCCCTACCTAGAAAAACTCGCCTAAGACGCGAGCGAGTACCCAGGATAAATGTACGTTGAGGCAGCCTGCCATGGAGCAGCAATGACCGAGGCTGAGGCTCGCGCCCTGCCCGCCGGCTTTGACGGGGTCGGCGGGCTCAAAGCCTGGATCGCCGGCGGGCGCCGGAAGGCGGCGCCCGACGGCTGGACCGTGACCGGTGTAGTTGACGATATGGTGGATGTCGAGGATCTGGCAGAGAAAAAGGAGATTACTCCGTCGGTGCCACAGGAACTGATACTACTGGCGCACTCCCTTGGTGAATATATCATCGGGAAGGCCATGGCCCTTACCCTCGGTACAGACACTTGGCCGATTCTGGGCGTTCAGGAGGCGCTGAGTAGCCTATGCACTGCGGCTAAAAGGCATCCGAAATGGTATCTGCTCCAGGATCTAGAATGCGATGAGGAGGGGTGCACACAGCCAATAGGTTCCCCTAACCTCGTCGCCACCCAAGTTGCTCTTGAAGTAGCCGAGGTGATCGCCGACCTGCTGGGCTACCCCGCAGAGACTCGCAATGCTCTTGATCGGCATTGCACTCCGGGACACCAGCTACACTAACCGCGGAAGCCGGAGTGTTCAATTCGTGTCCAAGGTAGCGCAGGGCATCATCCTGCCACTCCTGGCGGGACGTAAGGCCTTGCGCCCCAAGGAAGTCATGGTGCCGACTCGGGGAATTGAACCCCGGACCTACTGATTACGAATCAGTTGCTCTACCCCTGAGCTAAGTCGGCCCTGAGCCTGCAGCCTATACCCGCCCCACCCCGCCCCCGGCAAGCGCCCGCGATCAGGCGCCTGCATCGCGCCGCGCGCACCACCCCGCGCCGCTCATCCGCAACCCGCCCCCAGCTTCAATCCAGCCGCGCCCCCGTGTGCCGGATTACCTCGCCCCAGCGCGCCAGCTCACCGTCGAGGAACGCCGCCAAGTCCCCCGGCGTGCCGCCGATCGCCTCCACGCCGATATCCGCCAGCCTCTGCCGCGTCGCTGGTACCCGCAGCCCCGCCGCGATCTCCACACTCGCCCGCGCGACGATCGCGACATCGACGCCGGCGGGAAACAGCGCCGCCTGCCACACCGTCACGTCGAAACCGGCCAGTCCCTGCTCCGCGAGTGTGGCCACCTCCGGCAGCGTCGGCGCCCGGTGCGACCCGCTCACCGCCAGCGCGCGCAACTGCCCGGCACCGATCCCCGGGCTGGACGACAGCACATTGTCCAGCGCCACCGCGATGCGCCCGGCCATGAGGTCCACCAGCACCGGCGGGCTGCCGCGATAGGGCACGTGTTGGATGTCGATGCCTGTCAGCGTCTTGATCATCTCCATCGCCAGGTGCCCCGCCGAACCATTGCCGGAGGAGCCATAGGATAGCCCCCCCGGCCACGTCCGCGCCGTCTCGACCAGGTCGGCGAACCCGCGCAGCCCCAGCGCCGGGTCCGCCACCAGCACATAGGGCGCCGAGGTCAGCAGCGAGATTGGCGCGAAATCCCGCACGGGGTCGAAGGGCAGCCGCGCGAACAAATGCGGGTTGGTCGCATGGTTCGGCCCGGTCACCAGCATGGTGTAGCCATCGGGTGCGGCGCGG
>JAQGHV010000380.1 GCA_028288785.1 Rhodospirillales bacterium
TCGCTGCCGGATGCGGGGCGGCGTTCCTGCTGGAGGAAGCGGGGTAGGTCCTACCCCTTGTCGCCGAAGCGGAACGCCCCCGGCGACATGGTCGGTCCGCCCAGAATGGATGGATTTTCGGCCGCCGGAGGGGCCGCGGCGGCCTGCGCCTCACGGGCCTTCTCCTGCAGCTGTTTGAGCATCTGCACCAGCCCATTGGCGAGCCCCGGCAGCTGCGTGACCGGCACGCAGAGCTGCGCCACCGGCGTGGACTTCCCCTCTGCACCGGTCTGCGCGAGCGTGATGCGGGCAACCCCGTTCGCTATGGAGACGTCGGACATGCCGTCGGCGAAGATCATGTTGGCGGTGGCGGTCATGGCGAGCGGTCCTATTGTTCGCGGAAGGCGCGGTTGAAGCTGTCCAGCATCGGCTGGATCATGTAGCGGGCGAAGCTTCGCTGGCCGATCTGGACCATCGCCTCCACCGGCATGCCGGGCACCAACGTTACCCCTTGCAGGCGCGCCAGTTGCTCGCCGTCGATCATGATCTGGGCGCGGTAATAGTTGGCGCGCGTGCGCTCGTCGACCGTGACGTCGCTGGCCACAAAGGTGACATGGCCGTGCAGGAACGGCACCAGCCGCTGCTTGAAGGCCGGCAGCCGCACCTCGGCCTGCAAGCCCACATGCACCACGTCGATGTCGCTGGGCTGGACGTTCACCTCGGCGATCAGCCTGTCCTGGGCGGGCACCAGATCCATGATCGGGTCGCCCGCGCGCACCACCGCGCCCATGGTGAAGAAGCGCATGCCCAGCACCGTGCCGTCCTCGGGCGCCACGATGTCGCGCCGCGACGAGACGTCGGTGGCCGCGCGCATGCGTTCCTCGGCCTCAGCCATGCGCGTGCGCAGGTCGCGCAGTTCGGTGCTGGCTTCCTGCAGGCGGGTGTCCTGGATTTGCCGGATGGTGCTTTCGGCTTCGATGATGGCGCCACGCGCGCGGTCCATCTGGCCGCGCAGGTCGGTGTCGGTGCCGACGAGTGCCGCGGCACTGCGCTGCAGCGACAACAGCTGCGGCAGGCGTTGCAGCCCCTGCTGCACCAGGCCGCGCGTGATCTCCTCCTCGCGACGGATCAGGTCGAGCTGTTGCAGCGTCGCCTGGTGCTGGCCCTCGGCGGAACCGATGGTCGAACGGCTCTGCGCGATGCGCGCCTCCTGCACCAGGATCTGGCTCGCCAGCGCCGCGGCGCGGGCCTCGAACAGGGCGGTCTGCCCGGCGATGGCGTCTCGCGCGCGGGGGTCGTCACTTTCGGCGAGCGCCTCGGGGAAGGTGATGCGGCTGGCCCGTGCGAGCTCGGCGCTGAGGCGGGCGTCCTGCGCACGGAACGACCACAGCTGACTGCGCAGCGTCTCAAGCGTGGAGCCGGACTGGATGTCGTCAAGCCGCATGAGCGCCTGGCCGCGCGTCACCCGGTCGCCGTCGCGGGCCAGGATTTCGCGGATGATGCCGCCTTCGAGGTGCTGGATGGTGCGGCGCTGGCCCTCGACCTTTATCACGCCGGGGGCGACGGCGGCCTCCGACAGTGGCGCTATCAGCGACCACGCGACGAAGCTGCCGAAGAACACCGCGATGGCCAGGATGCCGAACAGGATCAGGCCACCGGTGCGCGGCTGCGCGGCGAGCTCGATCGGGATGGCACCGCGGGCATTGGCCAGGGCCGGCACACCGGCATTGGTAGGGGAAAGGGCAGTGCTCATTGTGCGACCCTCTGCGGCGGTGTGCCCGGGCCGGCGACCTCGGCGGCGCGCGGCTGCATGAGCTTCTTCATCACCTCGGCGCGTGGGCCGAACATCTCGATCGCGCCATCCTTCAGCAGCAGCACCTTGTCCACGCCCTGCACGAGCGAAGGCCGGTGCGAAACCAGCACCACCGTGCAGCCGCCCTCCTTCAGCGCACCGAGCCCGCGCACCAGCGCCGCCTCGGCATCGCCATCGAGGTTGGAATTGGGCTCGTCCAGCACAACCAGGCGCGGCCTGCCATAAGCGGCGCGAGCGAGGCCGACGAGCTGGCGCTGTCCGCCCGACAGATGCTGCCCGCCATCGCCGATCTCGGTGTCGTAGCCATTCGGCAGGCGCAGGATCATCTCATGGCATCCGGCGATGCGGGCGGCCTCGAACACGGCTTCCGGGTCGCCCTCCATCATGCGGGCGATGTTCATCTTTACGCTGCCGTCGAAAAGTTCGACATCCTGCGGCAGGTAGCCGACATGGCGGCCGAAATCCTCGCGCATCCAGTTGAAGACATCAGCACCATCGAGCCGGACATTGCCGACCGAGGGCTGCAGAGTGCCGATGAGCATGCGGATCAGCGTGGTCTTGCCGGCCGCCGAGGGGCCGATGATGGCCAGGCTCTCGCCGGCCTCCAGGGCGAAGTTCACGCCCTTGATCATCGCCGCCTGCTGGCCGGGGAAAGCGTAGGAGACGCGCTCGACCGCGACGTGGCCGACCGGGGCCGGCAGCTTCATCCCGAGCGGGCGGATGCGCGGCTGCGCCAGGAAGCCGTCGAGGCGCTTCCAGCTCTGCCGCGCCTGGACCAGCTGCTTCCACCCGCCGATCAACTGCTCCACCGGGGCCAGCGCGCGGCCCATGATGATGGAGGCCGCGATCGAGGCGCCGGCGGTCAGTTCCTGCTGCAAGGTGAGGTAGGCGCCGACACCGAGGATGGCGATCTGCACCGCCAGGCGGAAGAACTTGGTGAGTGCCAGCAGCACCGCGGCACGGTCGGCGGCGGTGGCCTGGGCCGGGGTGAGCTCCGCCTGGCTTTCCTGCCAACGCGCCATGATGGCCGGCTGCATGCCCATGGAGTCGATGACCTCGGCATTGCGCATCATCGCCTCGGCCCGGCGCTGGCTCACCATGGCGGCGGTGCCGGCGGTCTTGAGCAGCGAGGAGGTCACGAGTTCCGACAGCAGCGTGAGGCCGAACAGGATGACCGCACCGGCGATCGCAATGATCCCCATGATCGGATGCAGCAGGAAGATGGCGGCGAGGAAGACCGGCACCCACGGTACGTCATACAGCGCCAGCATCCCCGGCGAGCCGATATAGCCGCGCAGCACCGCGAGGTCGCGCAGCGCCTCCATCCGATAGGGGCGGCCGCGCAGCTGGGCCTCGAGTGCGCGGGCAAAGCCCTCGGGTGCGACGCGGCGTTCGACCCACTGGCCGAGCCGCTGCATCACCAGGCTGCGGACGGCTTCGAGCACCGCGAGCAGGCCGATGGCGGCAATGGTGATCAGGGTCAGGTACAACAGCGTGTCGAGGCTGCGGCTGCCCAGCACGCGGTCGAACACCTGCATCATGTAAATAGAGACGGTGAGCTGCAGGGCATTCACGACGCCGCTGAACACCGCGACCGCCATGAACTCCGAACGGCACGCGGAAAGTGCGCGGGCAAGCGGTGTCTTGGCGGGCGGGAGACTGCGCAGTGACTGGGACATATGGCCTCGATGACAGGGGC
>JAQGHV010000026.1 GCA_028288785.1 Rhodospirillales bacterium
TTCACCCCAAGGCGATGCCGGTGATCCTCACCACGCCTGCGGAAGTGGACATCTGGCTTGGCGCAGCCACAGCCCAGGCTCTCACCCTCCAGCGGCCGCTGCCGGATGGAGCGTTGATGGTGGTTGCGCGGGGCGAGAAGCAGGACGGGGCCGTGGGCTTGGGATGAGGCACTACGTCAGTTTCTTGCCGGTTGGCTTCAAGCACACGTGAGCGAATGCATCCAACGCGGCGCTGCTTACGGCGCCCTCCCCGCCGATGCTCCGCGCGTCCTTGGGGCTGTGCCTCGTAGGACCTGATCCTCAGGTCCACGCAAATGTCGAATGTTCCGCACCCTGCTGCTGGCGCAGCATGCGGCCGTGATGCATCGTCTGGCGCTTGACGCGTTTGATCCGCCCCGGATTTGTAAGTTGGCGTTTGGTTTACATCATGACGCCGGGGAGCGTTCTCCGATCGCCCTGTCATGGATGTCCTTCCCTTCCTACCCGCGCAGCTGACGCGCAAATCGCGGCGGGAACGCATCCGGAGTTAAGGCCGAGCAAAGGCGATCGAGCACTCGCGGCCTCCTTGGCGCGTGCCTGTCCCGCGCTGATGATCGAAGCGCGCATGCACGACGTATGAGTACGGGGTACCATTAGGCAAACGGCCCAGGGTATATTCCGAACCTCCCGTCAGTCCGCGAGCCGAGATCACGGCGGACCCGTCCGGTTCAATCACGCCCTCGAAGCGTAACCAGGCCGGCTGCCCCGGCACGCCGCGTTCGCCACGGAGTGCGCCGCCTCGGACAACTCCGCCAAAACTGAACGTAAGAGCGCGCGCTCCGTTTGGCGTGGTTGGGCATGTCTGCGTGATGAGCCACGCTCCGTCGAATCGGCTCGGTGCAGATGGCGTCGCTCGCATGGGCGCAGGTGGCGCCGCGGGGATGGTCGTGGCTGGTTCGGTGGAGAAGTAGAACTGGCCTGAGATCGGCGACGACGCGAACCATGGCTGCTGCTGCCCGGCCGTCGCCGCTCTCACTGAGAGGCCAACCTGATTGAACAGTCTGAACACGTCTAGTCCCGGCTGGCGCATGGCGTCAGCGAGTGCCGCAGTGTAAGGCGAATTCGTCCCCGCTCCGTCGGCTGCGACGTTGCCCGGCTGTGTCGCGTAAGAGATGATCGTCCCCTCGGGCGCACGCATCTCGGCGAGCCCGCTGCCGGTTGCGCGAACGCCTCGCGACGCAAATGGATTGTTGCGACACGCGTCGAGAATTAAAAAATTTAGCCGCGTCCCCGAACCCTCCAGCTGCCGCAGTACCAAGGCTGCGTCCACGGCATGGAAGTCGAGGTCGCGTGCCCCGGTCGGACTGGAATCCACGGGCATCAGCCAGTTCGTCCCCTGCACCTGCATCCCGTGTCCAGAGTAGTAGAAAAGGGCAACATCGGCCCCTTGGACCGCTCGTCCGAAATCCTGAACTGCACGATCGAGGCGGCGTTTATCAAGGTCAAGCTGCGGCCCGTCGCCGACGAGCCGAAAGCCGCCGCCGCGCAGGGTTTGAGCCATGAGGCGTGCGTCGTTAGCCGGATTGGTCAGCCTATCGACGTTTCGGTATGCGCCGTTTCCAATCACCAGGGCGACCCGCCGGCCGCCCTCTGCGTTCGGCTGCGCAGTGACGACGCGCGTTGCTACGACGGAAGGCAGCGTCAGCAGCGCCAGTCGACGCGTCATTGAAGTTGCGCTCATCGCTCCCTCCTATCGAAGAGACCCTGCGCCTCATTTCACGGACCGACGGCCAAATTCAGCCGCCAACCAGTGCGCGCTATGCGGAACAAACCCTGCCGCTATCATAACGTTGGGCAAGATTCTAGCGGAAGCCGGGACCGCTCGCCCAGAGTCAATGCCGTGAACCTCACCACGCCCGCGGAGGTGGACATCCGGCTTGGGACAACGACAGCCGCCGCGCTCACTCTCCAGCGACCGCTGCCGGATGGGACGTTGATGGTGGTCACGCCGTGCGAGAAGCAGGATGGGGCTGTAAACTTAGGCTGATGCAGCAGGTCGCTGGTTTCGTGCTTGGCTTTACGCACACTTGGAGCGATGCATCCAGCACGGCGCCGATTACGGCGCCCTCCCGCCGATGCTCCCCGCATCCTTGGGCCGTGCCTCGTAGGACCCGATGGTCGGGTCCGTACGAGGTCTCCGACAATGAGCACCAGCGCTACACCACTCCGCCTGTCCCCCACCGCTCGCGCTACCCTTGAAGGCGCAGCGGCGCATCCTGACCATCGGGTTGAACTCCCTTCCTTGCCAGCAGCGGTCCGCAACGGCGTCATCCGCTCCATGTTGCGCGCCGGCCTGGTTGAGGAGGTCGCGACCAAGGGGAGGATGGGGCTGTGCCCACGCTGCGAGCCACGGCGGTCGGATTGCAGGCGGTGGGCCTCGAAGCTTCAGAGAGGTCACTGAGGCCAACAACGAGCCCCTGAAGGCGCCGCCCGTGAGCGAGGGCGGCGGCGCTGCTATCCTTGCTCCCCCGTGGATGCCGCCGCCGCCTGCGTGGCTCCGGTGGGCCGGTTGCCTCTGCGTGTGCCTGCTTCCGGACACCATGCCCGCCGACATCGAAATCACGCTGCCTTTGCCGGGCCTGTCACCAGTCGCCGGCAAGCCCAAAATCGCCCGCTTCGACGGCGGGGCCCTTTCATCGGATGGCGGCCTGCTGGCGCTGCGCGAGGTTGAGGCCCGCCTGGGCGTGGCCGAACGTCTCGCCGGATGCATTGACGATCCACGCGCGCCAGAGCGCGTCCGCCATGGTCTCGCCGAGATGGGGCGCTTCCGCCTGCTGATGATCGCGGCCGGCTACGAGGACGGCAACGATGCCGACAGCCTGCGCCACGATCTAGCCAAGCGTTGCGCCGCCCGAGGCTTTCCTTGCAAGGTTCACCGAAATGCTTCGGGAGGACAACATGAGCCAGACGACCTCTGCCACGCCGTGGCGGCGCCGATCACTGATCGCCGCCGTTGGCGCATCTCTCGCCCCGCCGTCCATGGCCCAGGGTGCATGGCCGCAGCGCCCGGTGCGCATCTTTGTTGGTTTTCCGGCCGGCGGCACCACGGACCTGCTCGCGCGGCTGGCGGCGCAGATCCTGCAGGAGGGTCTCGGTCAGTCCTTTATCGTGGAGAACCGGCCCGGCGCCGGCTCCAACATCGCGGCGCAGGCGGTGCTGCGCAGCCCCGCGGACGGCTACACGCTGCTGCTTGGCTCGCCCGGCACCAACGCCATCAACCCCCATCTCTACAGCAACGCCGGCTACGATCCGCTGACGGATTTCCTGCCGATCGGACAGATCGCGGAAGTGCCGAATCTTATTGCCGCGCACCCGGGCCTCGGCGTGCGCGACGCCGCCGGCCTGATCGCGCTCGCGAAGCAGCGCCGACTTTCGTACGGCGAGACCAGCATTGGCGGGTCGACGCACCTAGCCGCCGAGCTGTTCCGGCTCATGGCCGGGATCGAGGCGACCCACGTCCCCTACCGCGGCAGCGCGCCGATGATGGTGGACCTCCTGCCGGGGCGGATCGATTTCGGGACCGACAACCTGCCGACCATCCTCACGCATGTCCGCTCCGGCGCGCTCGTCGGCATCGGCGTGACCTCGACCGAGCGTTGGCCGACGGCGAACGACATCCCCGCGATCGCCGAGACACTGCCGGGCTACGAGGTCACCGCCTGGTTCGGGCTGGTCGCGCCGCGCGGTACGCCGCCGGAGGTGATCGCGCGCGCGAACCAGACGCTGCGCGACGGACTCGAAAAACCTCAGGCGACCGCGCGCATGTTCGAGCTGGGCGCCCGCCCGCTGCCCGGCCCGCCGGAGGTCTACCAGGCGCGCAATGTCGCGGAGTTCGCGCGCCTGGGCGACCTGATCCGCAGGGTGGGCATCCGCGCGGAGTGATGTGGGCGGTCCTGAAGGACGACCGCCGATACGAATATAGCGCATGCGAAGCCGCCTCTCAGCGGCACAAATGTCTGCCTCGTTCCAAGCGGCCGAATGGCCGCCGCCGGCAGTCCGGGGAGCCAAGTGGCCAAAGGCCACGCCCGGCGCCTGAGGGCAAAAAGCACATACCGACGGCCGTTCTTCATGGCCGTCGGTATGAGTTCACGGAACCCCGGTCGCCAGCCCATCCCGCTGTGGGTCGGCACCGCCATCCAGCACGCCGTCCCACATCGAGATCCCGTGCACCCCACCGAACGGATAGCTCGCGGCCGAGCGACGCACCTCGTACCCCATCGCCTCTACTTCGCGTTGCGTCTCGTGCGGGATCCGGTTGGAGATGTCGATGGCGTCCGACGTGGCCGAGAAGCGCGGCGCCGAGATCGCCTCCTGCATGCCCATGCCCCAGTCGAGCAGGTTCAGCAGCACCTGGGTGATCGCGATGGTGATCCAGGCGCCTCCAGGCGCGCCGAGCGTGGCCACCGGCGTCGCGCCCTCCAGCACGATCGACGGCGACATCGTGGAGAAGCGCCGCCGCCCCGGGCCGATCGAGGCGGCGCGGCCAGGACGCGGATCGTAGCTGTTCATGCCCCCATTCAACATGAACCCCGTCCCCGGCGGGATGACGCCCGATGGCAGGCCGAGCGTGTGGGTGAGCGAGACCACCATGCCGTCGGCGTCGACACAGGACACCGTGGTGGTGTGCTTCGGCTCAGCACCCGCGCGCGGCAGCGGCGTGTGCTCGCCGGCGCGAATTCCGGCCGCGCATTCGTCCGCGTAGGCATCGGAGAGCAGGCGATCCAGCGGCGGTGGGATGAAGCGGGGGTCGCCGATGTGGCGCTCCTTGTCGCGCCCGGCGATCTTCATCGCCTCGGCCACCACCTGGATATAGGCGGGCGTGTTGTGCCCGAGCGCCACCAGGTCGAAGCGCTCCAGGATGCGCAGCATCTCCGCGATCATGATGCCGCCGGCGGGTGGCGGGGGCACGGCGATGGTTCGGCCGCGATACTCCACGCGCAGCGGCTCGCGCAGTTCCGGCGTGTAGGCGGCAAGGTCTTCCAGCGTCAGCAGGCCGCCGTGCTTGGCCATGTCGTCAGCGATGCAGCGCGCGAGTTCGCCGGTGTAGAGCGTCTCGGCGCCCTGCCGCGCGACGAGCCGCAGCGTGTCGGCGAGGTCGGGGTTGAACACGCGCTCGCCCAGGCGCTTGGGCGTGCCATCGGGGCGGACGTAGATGCGCTTGCCGTCCTTGGTGAAGTTCATCTTGTCGAGGTAGGAGCGGCGGCTATAGGCGCGCTCGTCCAGATAGAACATCGTCGCGACATGAGGCCGCACGAGCCAGCCATCCTCGGCATGGCCGATGGCGGGGTCGAACAGCGAAGCCCATGAGGCGCGGCCATATTGGGCATGCGCCTGGCCGAGAATGCGGAGGATGCCCGGGGCGGTGACCGCGGTGTGGCCGAGCTCGTTCAGATTGTCGCGCACGATGTAGCCGAACCCGTCCGGGCAATCGCCTTCAAAGCGATCGGCCCACATGTCCTCGCGGCAGGCCGCCGGCGAGACCGAGAGGCCATCGAGGATGATGTGCGCACCGCTCGCTGGGTCCAGCAGATGCAGCACACCGAGCCCACCGATGCCGCACATCATCGGGTCCACGACGCCCTGAGCCAGGGCGCAGGCGATGACGGCGTCGAGCGCATTGCCGCCGGCGCGAAGGATGGCGGTGCCGGCCTCCACCGCTTCCGGTTGCGGGGCGGTGATCATGGCACGGGCGGCGGGCAGGCGGCGGATTGGCCTGGGCATGGTGCTACTCCACTCGAAGGTTGCGGCGGCGGATGAAGGCACCCCAGTTGGCGCTATCGGCCGCCACGCTCTCGCGGACGAAGTCAGCGCTGCCGGTCATCGGCTCCAGGTAGCCCTCACGCAGCTTGCGGGCGGTCTCGGGATCCACGACGGCAGCGCGCACGGCGGCGTTGATGCGCTCGACCGCGGCGTTGGGCATGTCGGCGGGGCCGACGATGGCGTACCAGGTCGGCATCACCAGCCCCTCGAACCCGGTCTCCTTCAGCGTCGGCACATCAGGCAAGGTCGCCGCGCGCGCACTGCCCAGGATGGCGAGGGGCACCAGCGTGCCGGCGAGGATGTGCGGCAGCGGCGTGTTGAGCGGGATGACCATGCAGTCGGTCTCGCCGGTCAGCACGCTGGTCATTGATGTGGCCGAGCCGTTGAACGGCACATGGGTCATCCGCACGCCGGCCGTGTCGGTCAGCATTTCCATCGACAGGTGGGTCGAGTTGCCGATGCCGACGCTGGCGAAGGTCAGTCGCTCAGGCTCGGCGCGGGCGCGCTCGATGAGCTGCGCCACGGAGGCGATGCCGCTGCGCCGGCTCGCGATCAGCACCAGCGCCGTCTCGACAACGGGCGCGATGTAGGTGAAGTCGCGCGCGGCGTCGTAGGGCAGGTTCGAGTAGAGGTTCGGGTTGAAGCTGAACAGCGAGACGCCGCCGAGCAGGATGGCGCTGCCGTCGTTGCGCTGCGACTTCAGGGCGTTCACCGCCACCACGCCGTTCGCGCCACCGCGATTGTCCACGATGATCGGTTGGCCGAGGCTGCGGGCCATCGGCTCGGCCAGCAGGCGGGCCAGCGCGTCGGCGGCACCACCGGGAGGCTGCGGCACGATCAGGCGCAACGTGCCGCGCGGGGCATCCTGGGCCCGGGCCTCGCCCGTGAGGAGTGTCGCGGCGAGTGCGGCAATGCCGCGCCGCGCGAGCAGAAATGTCATGGTGGCGTCTCCGGTGGTGGCACCTGCGCATCATGCACGCCTGCACCGCCGCGTGGAAACCATGCCGACGGCGTGTCCCTCAGGGGCCGGTTCAGCCTGTGCGTTCGAGGTGGCCGTCACAACATTGAAGGAAGGTCGGCCATCGGAGTCGGAGCATCGCCCCGGCCTCGCTTACCTCAGCGGAATGCGTGCCGCTTGCGCAGCCGCCATCGCAAAGGCGCGTGGATCGGCCGGGGCCGCATTGCTTTCGGCGATGGTGATCTGGGTTTGCAGGAAGTGTCCTGCGGCGCCGCCGACGCAGATGGTGCGCCGGATGTTTTCCTGGCTCATCTCCGCTACGAGCTCGACGCAGCGGAGGGCGCGCCCGTTGGGAACGGCGAGGTCGAAGCGCGAACGTTCGCGCAGGTTGCGCACCGTGCGGCCGTTGGGCGAGGCCAGTATCTCACCCATCAACCGTTCGAACTCTGCGGCGAGTTGCGGGGCTTGCGGGTCGGAGGGCACGGCGCCGAGGCCGCGATCGTAGAGAAAGACGGTGCCGATGGCGTCCAAGGCATCGCGGCCGTAGCCGATGGCAATGCCGTAGCCCGGCTGGCGGCCTTCGTATTCGGTGACGGTGTCGCGTTTGAAGCCGGCAATATCGGAAGGCAGGCGCGCCGCCACCTCGTCGAGGCTCGGCCGCCCAGCGCGCGTGCCGGGCGTGAGCGCGTCGCCTTCATCCATCGTCGCACAGCCCGCGAGTGTTGCGAGCAGCGCTAGCATGGCGAGGCGCGCGATGAATGATTCCGACGCTGCGGGCCTCAATGGGCGATGAGCCCGATCAGGCGGTGGGTATCTTCGTAGATCATCTTGAATCCAATCCAGATGATGAGGGCGACGCCCACATACGCAATCCAACGGTAGCGTTCGAGCAGCTTTGAGATGAGCGTGGCGGCGAGGCCCATCAGCATGATGGAGATGATCAGACCAAGCACCAGCATCGGCATGTTGCCGTGTGCCGCGCCGGCGACAGCGAGCACGTTGTCGAGGCTCATGGAGACGTCGGCGATAACAATCTGACGCAGCGCGAGCGCCATGGACTTTGGTCCGGCATAGTTTTCGAGGCCGGATTCGTTCGCCTTGTCCTCGCTGCGCAATTCCATGAAAAATCCGTAGGCGATCCAGAGCAGCAGCAGGCCGCCGAACAACAGTAGACCTGGGACCGCGAGGAGTTTCACCGCGGCCAAGCTCAGCACGATGCGAAGCACGACTGCCAGCACCATCCCGATCATGATGGCCCGCTGGCGCTGCGCCGCTGGCAGGCCGACGGCGGCCAGGGCGATAAGGACGGCGTTGTCGCCCGAGAGGATGATGTTGACGCCGAGAATTTCAGTCAGCGTAAACCAGTCAAAGCTCGCCATCAGCGAGGTCATATCCACAGGGTGACATCTCCAGCAGTCGGCTTTCGTCTAGCCCGATCCGCTTAGCACGCGCCCTGCGGGAGTAAAGCGGCACCACGCAGTGCGCCGCCAATGCGTGCATTAATTCGACGTATCTTCTTAGCCATGCGCTCGTTTGGTGCCGCGCTGCGCGTCCCGAACAAGGCCGCCGACGAAGGTGACGAGCGTGGTGTAGATGATCAACTGCACCAACGTCGCTGCCACCCAGAGCCATGCTGGGAAGACGTCCGGCCGTGCCAGGAAGCCCATCGGCAGCATCAAGAAGGCGTAGTTCTCGGGCACTTGGTTGGCCACTTCAACAGAGCCGGACAGGATCATATCGAACGCCACGTAGACGATGATCAACAGGCCGACCCAAGCGATCCACTTGTGCTTGTGCAGCAGGTTGGCGATCAGCGTTGCTGCGACGCCCATCAACACGACCGAGATCGCGAGGCCGAAGATCAGGATGTAGGGGTGGTCCTTCGCCGCACCGGCGACGGCCAGCACGTTGTCGAGGCTCATTGAGACGTCCGCGACCAGAATCTGTATGATCGCCTGGCGCAGAGTCTTACCCTGCGGCGCTTCGCCATCCAGATTCAAGTGCGTCTCGACGTTCGGGTGCCGCAGTTCGCGGTACATCTTCCAGCAGACCCAAACGAGCAGCAGGCCGCCCATCAAGGTGATACCAACAATCGCAAGCAACTGCGCGGTGATCGAGGCGAAGGCGATGCGCATCACGGTCGCCGCAATGATGCCCCAAAGGATCGCCTTGCTGCGCTGCTCGGGAGCGAGCCCGGCCGCCGCCATTCCGACGACGATCGCATTGTCGCCCGCAAGGACGATGTCGATCATCAGAACCTGCAGCAGGGGTACGACCCAATCGGGCATTAGGATAACTCCGGAATATAGCGGCGGTTAGATAACTGCCGGCTCATCTTTCCGCAATACGAATACGAAGCCGGGGTTTCCACCGGCTGGCATCGCCGTTCCGGTGCGCCGACTGCCGGCCTGCAACGCAACCGCTTCCTGACGCTGAAACTGGAACGTCGAAGGGATCACGCCGCGGCCACCGACTTCAACTTCTTCCCCGCGTCCGACGCACGCCACAAATACCACGCCGCGATCGACCGGTGCGGCGACCAAGCCTCCCCAATCGCCTCCAACTCCTTCGGTTTCAACTGAGCCTCGCCCTTCGTCGCCAGCCGCCACCCCTCTCGCACCCCGAAATCATCCACCGGCAAAATGTCGGGCCGTCCCAAGGTGAAAATCAGCAACATCTCCACCGTCCAGCGCCCCACCCCCCGCAGCGCCACCAGCCGTTCGATCAACGCCGCATCATCAAGCCGCTTCGAGGCCTCCAGGCTGGGCACCAACCCGCCCACCGTCTTCTCCGCGATGTCGCGGATGGCAATGACCTTCGCCCCCGAAAACCCGCACCCACGCAACGCCTCTACAGGCATCGCCAGCACCTGCTCCGCCTGCGGAAAATGCGGCCCCGGAAACAACTGCACGAACCGCCCGAGAATCGCCTCCGCCGCACGCCCATGCACCTGCTGATGCGCAATCGCCCGGATCAACGCCTCATACGGCTCGCGAGCCGTCACCTCCAACAAACACGGCCCCACCGCCTTGATCACCGCCCGCAACACCGGATCACGCCGCAACACCCGCAACGCCGGATCACGCCGCAACACCCGCAACGCCGCATCAGCCATCACGGCACCCCTCGCCTGCGTGAAACGGGGAAGGTGCCGTGTGGGGGAGAAGAAGGCCAGGGGCGCTGCCCCTGGACCCCGCCAGGATCGCGTCGATCCTGGACCTCCATTTGTTGGTTCTTGGGATTGGTAAGGGGTTTGACTCTCGCCGGAGGCGAGCCGGGTTGGGGAGGGCGCGCATGGAGTTCCCTTGGACAAGGACACTCCCGTAATGCGCCTCCTCCCCAACCCGGCCCGATCAGCAAAGCCCAGCCCTCCCAACTCAAGAGCCAACACATGCAGGGGCCCGGGGGTCGGCGCGATCCCCGGCCGAGGTACGGGGGCGGCGCCCCCGGCCTTGCTTTCACCTCAGTACGAGCACCGCCCCGGTTCCTACAGCGAGGATTGCCGCGAAGGATGGCAGCAGCAGTCGCCAGAGTTGGGCGGGTTTGGTGCCGTCGGCGAGCAGTCCGCAGATGAGGGCGCAGACGGCGAAGCTCATGCCGGCTCCGGCGCCGCCGGCGAAGTTGTGCAGGGCGGGTGCGAGGAGGGGCGGGAGGTTGGCGTGGGCGCCGAGGGCGGCCTGGACGGTGACGAGGGCTGCGTTGGCGCCGACGTTGCTGCCGGTGACGAGGCCGGCGGCGAGGCCGAGGGGTGTGATGGCGAAGGGCGCGAGGGGGCCGAGGGCGGACGCTGCGGCTTCGGCCAGGGATGTGGTGGCTCCGGACCCGGCGAGGATGCGGGCGAGGAGGACGTAGAGCAGGAGTGCTGCGGCGGGTTTGCGGGCTCGGAGAGCGGTCTCGTGGATGCGGCGCGCCATGCCGGAGCGGAGTGCGAGAAGGACGAGGGAGACGGTCCACAGGACGACGGCGACGTGGGTGATCGGGAACGCCGGTAGGGTTTCGTAGGGGCGGAGCGCGGGCGGGTTGGGGATGAGGCGCGCGGCGAGCAGTGCAGCGGTAAGGATGAGGTAGGGGGTGAGGGCGCGGAGTGCGTCGGCGCGGGCGGCGGGGGTGCGCGGCGGGTCCAGGCGGTAGAGCACCGCGAGCAGCGGCAACCCGGTCGCGAGGATGCCGAGGATTTCGAAGGGCAGTATCCAGTGGCCGCCGATGAGGATGGTGGCGCTGGCGGCGAGGATGCCGGTCTGGCTTAGTTTCTCGCGTGTTGAGACGGCGATGCCGGCCTTTGCGCAGAGGTGCCACAGCACCGGTCCGAGCATCAGCAGCCACGCGGCGTTGGGGAAGGCGATCACCCGCGCCATGGCCTGCACCGGTACGCCCACCAGTGTCGCGCCGAGCAGCGTTCCGGGTCCAAGTCCGCCCCATGGGACCAAGCACAGCGACAGCAGCGCCATCGCACCGGCGACAGGTCCGCGCAGGCCCATGGATTTCAGCGCCGCAAGGGCAAAGACGGCGCCGACTGCGAAGCCGGTGACTGACTCCATGAAGGTGCCCATGAGCAGGCATGCGGCGAAGATGCGGCGCGGCTCGGGTGCGGTCGTTGTGGTGGACACCGGCGCGGCGATTGCGGCGTGGAACAACAGCCCGCCCGTCATAACGCCGACCGGTTGCAGCGCGAGCCAGGCGCCGCGCAGCATTTCGGTGCTGATGAAGTTGAGCGCGTCGGTGCTCGCCGGCAGGGAGGCGAGCGCGGCGGGGATCGACAGCGCCAGCGCTGCAAGCACCGCGGGCACCGGCCCGGCGCGGCCCGACAGCAGAAGCGCCACGAGGAGGATGAGTGGCGATGCCTGGAGGGCAAGGATCATCGCGGCGCCCGTGCCTCGGCGACGGTGACGATGGTGGCACCCACCAAGATGATCGCCGCTCCTGCCCAGGCGGTGGCGTCCGGCGTCTCGGCGAAGATCAGCCAGCCGGCGAGCGTCACGATCGGCAGGCGCAGGTATTGGAACGGCGCGACGGCAGAGGCCTCGCCGGCGCGGAAGGCCTCGGTGAGCAGCAGCAGGATGGTGGGCGTGGTCAGGCCGAACGCCACCAGGATCAGGGCATCCGTCACCGAGATCGGCTGCCAGAAGATGATCGCGAGCGGCGTCGAGCAGAGCGTCGTGACCAGGCCCACCCAAGCGATGACGGAGCGCGTCGACTCCGTCCGCGTCAGCGCGCGCGAGGACAGGGTGATGCCGCACCAGCACAGTGCCGCGCCCAATGCGGCCAAGGCGCCGCCGAGCGGGATGTCGGTGCCCGGCCGCAGCATGATGGCGACGCCCGCAAGGCCCGCGAGCGTGCCGGCCCAGCGCGCGGCGGTGACGCGCTCACGCAGCAGCGGCCCCGCCGCGAGCGTGGTGAACATCACGTTGGTGAAGGACAGCACCGTGGCGGTGGCGAGGTCGAGCAGCGCGAAGGAGAGGAAGTACAGCCCCCACGTGCTGACCGACGAGAACCCGCGCACCAGGTGCAGCGCCAGGCGCCGGGTGCGGAAGATAACGAAGCCGGAGGCTGCGATGGTAGGTGCGATCCACACCACCTGGCCGAGCGATCGCGCGAGAAGCTGCGTCGTCACGGGTATGCCGCGGCTGGTCATCCATCGCGTGAACAGGATCTCGACGGTGAAGGCGATCGCCGCGATGGACATCAGGATGGCGCCGCGCAGATTGCCCGGGAGTGCGAGGAAGCGCGCGATCATGCGATGCGGCGTAGCGGTTTCCCTGCGGGGCGACTAGGCACCCAGGCTGGTGAGCAGCCCGGCAATCAGCTTCGCCCGCGGCACCAGCGACGCGATCACGATGTGCTCCTCGAGCGTGTGCATCATCGCACCCGACACCCCGAGTCCATCAAGCGTGGGCACACCCATCGCGCCAGTAAAATTCCCGTCCGAACCGCCGCCCGAACTCTGGTGGTTGATGTCGAAGCCGATGGCGTTGGCGATGTACCGGGCCTTGTCGTACAACGCCATGACCCCCTCATCGGGCTCCCACACCGGGCGCGTGACGCCGCGCGTGACCTCCAGGCCGACGTCATTGCCGGACGGCCGCAGGCCCAGCATCTTCGCCACGCCGGCGTCCAGATCCTCCTGTCGCTTCGCCATCGACAGCGCCTCCGCATCGCAATGCGTGGCGACGCAATTGACCCACTGTCCCCCATGGATGACGCCGACCGAGAAGGTGCAATCCTCGGTCGTCATCTCCTCAATCGCGAGCGTCTGGCGGCAGATCTCGCGAATGGCGGACCGGCCCTCGGCGAGGCGCGAGCCCGCGTGGCTCGGCTTGCCGGTGGCGCGCAGGTTGAAGCGCGCGATGGCGTAGCGCCCGGTCACCACGCCGCCATCCGGGCGCGCCGGCTCGGGCACCAGCACATAGCGCGCACGGGCGGCCTCGGCCTCGATCAGGTCGCGCGTCGAGGGGCTGCCGATCTCCTCGTCGCAGGTAAGCAGCACGGTGATCGGCAGCGGCGTCGCGACATTTGCGTGCAGCAGCTGGCGGATTGCCTCGACGGCGATGTAGGTGCCGCCCTTCATGTCGCAGATGCCCGGCCCGTAGCACAGCGGTCCCTCGACGCGGACGGGCAGCTTCTCCAGCGTCCCGATGGGATGGACGGTGTCGAGATGGGCAAGGATCAGGATGCCCGGAACCGCCTCGCCGGAGGGATGTGGGAAGCGAGCGCGCACGCAATCGCCGAGGCCCATGCGGCCTGGGATGCGGTCAATGCTGGCGCCGAGCAAAGCCAGGTCGCGTCCGGCAATGTCCATCATCCGGTTGACCGCGGCGGCGTCGAAGGTGGGGCTCTCGCAGGCGACCCAGGTTTTCAGCCCGTCGAGGATGGTGTCGGTGTCGAAGTGCAGGGTGAGTGCGGCGGCGTGGGTCATGGATCGCGTGCTCCGGAAAGCGGCAGCCTGACGGCGTGCGCCGCGCTGGGCAAGACGCCGCGACCATTGCAGGATGTGATGTCACGATGGAGACGAGCGGATGCTCATACTGGTCTCGAACGCGAACATGACGGCCGCCATCACCGAGGCCTGCGCTGACAGCGCGCGGCGCGCGGCCTCGCCAGGGACCGAGATCATCGCCGCCACGCCGCGCTTCGGCGCCGCGGTGATCAGCAGCCGGATCGAGAACATCATCGCCGGCCACGCGCTGCTTGAGACCATCGCGGCATACGCCGGCCAGGTCGATGCCGTGGTGCTGGCGGTCAGCCACGACACCGCGCTGGAAGCGGCGCGCCAGATGATGCCCTGCCCGGTGGTCGGCATGACCGAGGCGGCATGCTTCACCGCCTGCATGATCGGTGGCCGCTTCGGCCTGGTTACCTTCGGCAACGCCGAAACTTACCGGGAGCTGATTGCGCGGCACGGGCTGAGTCCGCGCTTCGCCGGCACCGCCGTGATCGACGTCACAGCGCCCCAGGCGGTGAGCGATCCGGAGATGGTGGCCGAGAAACTCCTGCCCGAAATCGCCGCACTCGCGGCGGCGGGGGCGGACAGCGTCATCCTGGCCGGCGCCGCGCTGGCCGGCTTCGACGAGCGGCTGCGCGGGCGGTCCGCGGTGCCGTTGCTGGACGGCATCGCGTGCGCCGTACGCTTCGCGGAAGGTTTGGCGCGGGCAGGTTATCCGAAACCGTCGGTCGGGAGTTATGCACCCGTGCGCGGGCGGAGCCTCGCCGGCGTTGGTCCCGAATTAGCGGGTTTGTTGGGAGAATAGGGCCATGCGCCTCGATGACAGTCGCGAAAGCCAGAATGTCGAGGACCGGCGCGGAAGCGGCGGTGGTGGCGGGCGGATGGTGGTGGGCGGCGGCATCGGCGGCGTGGCGCTGCTGCTGGTGGCACTTTTCCTCGGCATCGATCCGTCCGTGCTGTTGCAGGGCGGCGGCGGTGCGCCGACCGAACAGACCTCACGCCAAGCGCCGGACGCGAACGACACCCAGCGCCGCTTCGTGGCCCGGGTGCTCGGAGAGACCGAGGACGTCTGGCGCGATGTGTTCCAGCGCTCCGGCCAGACCTACCGCGAGCCGACGCTCGTGCTGTTCTCCGGCGGCACGCAGAGCGGCTGCGGCGCCGCGCAGTCCGCCATGGGCCCGTTCTACTGCCCGAACGACCAGCGCCTGTACCTCGACCTCGACTTCCTCGCCGACCTGCAGCGCCGCCTCGGCGCACCCGGCGATTTCGCCGCCGCCTACGTGATCGCCCATGAAGTCGGCCACCACGTGCAAAACCTGGTCGGCGTCCTTCGCCGGGTGGAGGAACTCCGCCGCGGCCGTGGCGAGGCGGAGGGCAACCGCCTTCAGGTCCGCGTCGAACTGATGGCCGACTGCCTCGCCGGCCTCTGGGCGCGCAACGCGCAGAACTCCCGCAACATCATGGAAAGCGGCGACCTCGAGGAAGCCCTCGGCGCCGCCGCGGCAGTCGGAGACGACCGACTCCAACGCCGCGCCGGCGGCCAGGTGGTGCCGGACAGCTTCACCCATGGCAGCTCGGAACAACGCGTGCGCTGGTTCCGGCGCGGGTTTGAGCAAGGCACGCTGGCGGGGTGCGATACGTTTAGCGAGGCGCGCTGAGGCAGAAGGCCGGGGAAAGGAATTTCCCCGGACCCCATTCTTGTGTCTCTGATTTTTGGGCTGGCTGTCAGGGCAGGGCGGGTCTGCCGACGAGGTGCGACAGGGCAGCCCGTACCGAGAATCATTCTACTGGTGCTTCCTGCGGAACCAGCACCGGTTTGCCGCACCAACACCACCTGCCAACCGGCGCCAGTCACAAAATAAAAGATTGGGGGTCTGGGGGAAATTCCTTTCCCCCGGTCTTTCTTCTTATTCCAGCCGCGCCCCTGACCGCGTCACCACATCCGCCCAGCGTCGCTGTTCGCTGCGCAGGAAGGTGTCGAAGGTGGCGGGTGAGGTGCCGCCATCCGGTGTCAGGCCCGGGCGGGCGGCGCCGAGTTCCTCCATGCGGCGGATGAAGTCGGGTTCGCGCGTGACCTCGTTCAGCAGGCCGCCAAGGCGTTCGACCACTGGGCGCGGTGTTGCGGCGGGCGCGAGGATGCCAAACCAAGCCGTCGCCTCGAACCCATCGACGCCGGCTTCGGCGAGTGTCGGCACGTCCGGCAGTGCGGGCGAGCGTTCGCGCGAGGTGACGCCGAGCGCGCGGATGCGACCCTCGCGGATGAAGGGAATGGCCGAGGGGATGTTGTCCATCCCGACATCGACGCGCCCGGCGACCAGTTCGGTCAGCACGGGCGCGGACCCACGGAACGGGATGTGCTGCATGCGCATGCCCGTCATCATGTTCAGCAGCTCGATGCAGATATGTGGGCTGGTGCCGATCCCCGCCGTGCCGAAATTCAGCGCGCCTGGCCTTGCGGCCGCCAACGCGATCAGCTCCCGCAGGGTATGCGCCGGGGTGACGTTCGCCACCATAAGCACGTTGGGCACCTGCGCCAGCAGCGCCACGCCGACGAGGTCCTCCGGCTTGTACGGCATGCGCGCGCCATACAATGCGAAGTTGATCGCCCCGGTGCCGATGGTGGTCAGCAGCAGCGTATTGCCATCCGGCTCGGATCGGGCGACGGCCTCGGCGCCGAGGTTGCCACCAGCGCCGGCGCGATTTTCCACCACGACCTGCTGCCCCAGCCGGGCGCCAAGCCGCTCCGCCGCAAGGCGAGCGATGATGTCGGTCGTACCCGCCGGCGTGAAGGGGACGATCAGGCGGATCTGGCGCGCGCCGCTTTGTGCCATCGCCAGCCCGGGCATCGCCAAGCCGGCCGCGAGCACGGCGCGGCGAGTCGCGGTGAAGTGGTTCATTCGACCGAGACCCGGGCGCGGCGGACCACCTCGCCCCATTTTTCGATCTCGGCCGCGATGAAGCGGCCGAACGGCTCCGGCGCGGTGCCGCCATCGGGCGTCAGGTCTGGCGTCATGCCGCCCAGTTCGAGCAGGCGGCGCGCGGTCTCGGGCTCCTTGATGATGGCGTTCATCTCGGTGGAAATGCGGTCGATGATCGGGCGTGGCAGTCGCGACGGTCCCTGCACGCCGAACCAGGCGGTGGCCTCAACCCGCGGCAGGCCACCCTCGGCGGTGGTCGGCACCTCCGGCAGGGCAGGGGAGCGGGTCGCGGTGGTGACGGCGATCGCGCGCAACCGGCCATCGCGTAGATGCCCGATGACGGAGGGCAGGTTGTCCACCGCCACCTCGATCCGGCCGGCGATGCATTCCTGCAGCATCGGTCCGGCGCCACGAAAGGGCACATGCGTCAGGTCGAGCCCCGCATCGAGCTTCAGCAGCTCCCCGGTCATGTGCAGCGAGGTGCCGATGCCCGACGAGCCGATGTTGAGCTGGCCCGGCCGCGCCTTCACATAGGCCACCAGCTCCGGCAGCGTGTGGACCGGCAGGGCAGGGCTCACGAAGATGGCGTTCGGGACTCGGATCAGCATGCCGATGGCAGCCAGATCCTCCGGCCGGTAGGGCATTCGCGCGCCATAGAGCGAATAATTGATCGCGCTGGAACTGATGGTGCACATCAGCAGCGAGTAGCCGTCGGGCTCCGACTTCGCGACAACGTCGGAGCCGAGGTTGCCGCCCGCGCCGGGCCGGTTCTCCACGATGACGTTCTGGCCAAGCCGCTGGGTCAGGCGCTCGGCCAGGATGCGGGCGGCAATGTCCGTGGTCCCGGCAGGCGTGAAGGGCACCACCAGCCGGATGGTGCGGTTGGGCCAGGCACCCTGGGCCAGGGCCGGCGAGGCAAGGCGCGGTACGGCGAGAGCAGTGGCGGCAATGCCCAAAAGGGCACGGCGATGTTGGGTCATTCCCAGGTTCCTCGATTATTTTGCCACAGACTGGCGCGCGCCTGCGTTCACAGCAAGCTGGCCGTTCCAAGGGCACAATCCTAGTCGAAAAAGATCTCGGCTTGTGTCGTCGTGCGCGACTTGGCAAGCAGGCTAACGATCCAGGAATTGGCGATGAAGTTTTTTAAAGTCTATGGCCGTGTCCTTGCCCTGCTGGCGCCCGATCGGAACGTGGCGATCGGCCTTGCGGTCGCATCCCTGGCGCTTGCCGGCCTGCAATTCCTGGAGCCGGTCCTGTTCGGGCGCGTGGTGGATGTGCTCGCGCGCTCCAGCCAGATGGAGCGAAGCGCCGTCTGGGCGGAGGCCTTCGCGCTGCTGACCCTGTGGATCTCGGTCGGACTCTCCGGCATCGGCGCCAATACCGCGGTGGCCCTGCTGGCCGACCGCATGGGGCATCGCAACCGCCTGCTGGTGATGCACGATTATTTCCAGCACGTGCTCAGCCTGCCGCTCTCCTTCCATGGCGACACCCAGTCCGGCCGGCTGATGAAGGTGATGCTGGTCGGCTCCGACAATCTGTTCGGCCTCTGGGTCTCCTTCTTCCGCGAACATCTGACGACCTTCATCGCCGCACTCGTCCTGCTGCCCCTGACCCTGGCGATGAACTGGCGGCTCGGGCTGTTGCTGATCGCCCTCGTCGTCGTGTTCTGCGTGCTGTCGGCCTACGTCATCAGCCGGACCCAGACGGCGCAGGAACGCGTGGAGTGGTTGCATTCGCGACTCGCCGGCAATGCCCAGGACGCGCTGTCCAACGTGGTCATCGTGCAAAGCTTCACCCGCCTCGGCTATGAGGCCGGGTTGTTCGCGGACACCATGAAGCAGCTGCTCGACCATCAGTTTCCGGTGCTGAACTGGTGGGCCGTGGTGGCCGTGCTGACGCAGGCGGCCTCGAGCGTCACGGTCATCCTGATCTTCCTGCTGGGCACCTGGCTGCACATCAATGGCCTGGCCACGGTGGGCGAAATCGTCTCCTTCATGGGCTTCGCGACGCTCCTCATCGGCAAGCTGCAGAGCGCGGTCAGCTTCGCCTCCCGCCTCGTGTTCCAGATGCCGAGCCTTGAGGAGATGTTCTCGGTGATGGACTCCAAAAGCTCGGTGCCCGAGCGACCGGATGCACGCGACATCGGCCGCGCCAAGGGCGAGGTCGCGTTCGAGAGCGTCGGCTTCGCCTATCCCGGCGGCCCGCCGATCCTTCGCGATATCACTTTCACCGCGGCACCCGGGCGCACGCTCGCCCTGGTCGGACAGACGGGCGCCGGCAAATCCACGGCCATGTCGATGCTGCAGCGGCTATGGGATCCCAACGAGGGGCGCATCACGCTGGACGGGCATGACCTGCGCGACCTCACCCTGATGTCGCTCCGGCGCAATATCGGCGTCGTCTTCCAGGAAAGCATGCTGTTCAACCGCACCATCCGGGAGAACCTGCTGGTCGGTCGACCCGATGCGACGGAGGCCGACCTCGAACTGGCGTGCCGCGAGGCCGAGGCGTTCGATTTCATCCAGCGCCAGCCCAAGGGCCTGGATACCTTGATCGGCGAGCGCGGTACTACCTTGTCGGGCGGCCAGCGCCAGCGCCTGGCGATCGCGCGCGCCTTGCTGAAGAACCCGCCGGTGCTGATCCTGGACGAGGCCACCAGCGCGCTCGATGCCGCGACCGAGGCGCGAGTGCAGAAGGCGCTGGTGCGGCTGATGTCGGGGCGAACCACCTTTATCATCGCGCACCGGCTGTCCACGGTGCGCGATGCTGACGAGATCCTGGTCTTCGAGCAGGGCAGCGTCGCCGAGCGTGGAAGTTTCAGCGAGTTGGTTGCACTGGACGGCCTGTTCGCGGCCTTGGTGAAGACGCAGCTTGCGCCGGCCACGGCGGCGTGACGCGGTGCTTTCCCGCTTGAATTATGCAGCGTGACGCTGGCAGGTTGCTAGCTTGTCACGCCGGGTGTGTGTCTAGCCGCCCGGCAACGGGAGGCAGCCATGACAATCGCTTCAATCCTCGCCCGCAAGGGTGGCAACGTGGTGTCGGTTGGTCCGGGTGAAGATGCGGTGAGCGTCGCGGCAACCTTGTCGCAGCATCGCATCGGCGCGGTGTTGGTGCGTGACGGGGGAGGCGTGGTGCTCGGCATCTTGTCGGAACGCGATATTGTTCGTGCCGTCGGGAAAAGCGGCACCGCGGCGCTGGCGATGACCGCGCGCCAGATGATGACGTCGGAGGTGCATTGGATAACGCCGCAGACGAGCATCAATGAAGCGTTGGGCGAGATGACCGACCGGCGCATCCGGCACCTGCCGGTCATGTCGGGCGGCAGCCTCGCGGGGATGGTGTCCATCGGCGACCTGGTGAAGGCGCGGATGGATGCGATCATCGAGGAAGCGGAAAGCCTGCGGGCATTCGTAACCGCGTCCTGAAGGCTGGCGGCGGCCCAAAGGCCCGCCGCTGACACCATCAGCTTACCCAGTACCCCAGACCCAGTACCCGGCCCGCATTAGCGGGCCGCTAGCCCGAATGGGCGCCGACTGTAGTCCGGCTAGCCAAAGCGCACGGAGCGAGCGCCCGGCGCTTGAGGGCACAACAAACACATCCCCTACTTCTGGAAATGCGCTTCCAGCATCCACAACGACTTGTCGATGAAACGGCTGTGCTCGGTCAGCAGGTCCGCGGTGCTGGTATCACCGGCCTCGTCGCTGGCGTCGATGCCCTCGCGCACGGTCTTGGCGTGCGCGGCATAGCGGCTCGCCAGCGCCTTCACATGGTCCAGGCCATCGAGGATCTTGTTCGAATAGGGCTCGAGGCGCGTCGTGTTGCCGATCGTCTGTGTTGTGCCGTCGGCGATGGCGCCCAGCTGGACGATACGCTCCGCGATCTCGTCGGTGAGGACGTTGAGCTGTGCGTAGAATTCCTCGAACAGTTTGTGCAGGCCGGCGAACTGTGGACCCTTCACATTCCAGTGCGCCTGCCGCGTGGCGTTGGTCAGGTCTGTGCTATCGACCAGGATACCCTGCAGGACGCCCACCGCGACCTTCTTGGCATTGTCGGGAACGTCGTTGAGTGTCTTCATCAGTCGATCTCCATGGACAAAGCGGGGCAGATAGTCGGCCGCGCCCGCTCTCAGGGGTTCAGGTTAAGGTAGCGGGACGCATCAGGCGGCGCATCCCCGTGGTGGAACGCCGCGGCGCGCGCGAGGGTTGCGAGGTCCATGGCATCCATCCTTCCGGCTTCACGTAAATGGTCGGTCCAATTTTCCATCACCCAGAGCTCGGCGAATCGTTCGGGGTGGGCGATATCCTCATAGAGGCGCCAGACCCGGGCGCCGTTGCGCAGGCGCAAGCGGCGCATATCGGCCATCAAGGCGATGAAGGCGGTGCGGTTCTCCACCTGCACCGTGTAGCGGACGACCTCCAGCAGGCGCCCGGAATTGTCGTTCAGCAGGTCGGCGAATTCGGGCGCCGGCGCTTCCGGCATTGGCAGTGGTGCAGCGGGTGCCTGCGCGGATGAGGGCGGGTCGATCCGCCAGTTCCGCACCAGCACCGCGGCCACGGTGCCGAGCACGGCCGCAAGCAGCAGGGTCTCCGCCACGCCGATGATGCTGCCGAGAATGCCCCAGATGGCGCTGCCGGCGGCCAGCGCGCCGAAGAACGAGAGCTGGTAGATGCCGATCGCACGTGCCCGGACCCAGGCGGGCGAGGCGAGCTGGGCAGCCGCCTGCAGGGTGCTCGCCGCTCCGATCCAGGCGACCCCGAACGCGACCATCCCGATCCCCGCCGGCAGCCAATGCGGCACGGCCCCGAGCAGCGCGATTGCGGCAGCGGCGAGCAGCGAGAAGCGGAACACGATGGTGCCGCGCGTGGCGGAGCCGCGCAGCGCGGGCAAGGCGAAGCCGGCGCTGACCGCACCCACGCCCATCGCCGTCAGCATCAGGCCGAAGGCGTCGGGCCCCAGGCCGAGCCGCCCGCGCACCAGGATCGGCAGCAGGCCCCAGACCGCCGCGGTGAAGAAGAAGAAGGCGCAGGCGCGAAAAATGGCCGCCCGCAGCCCCGGCGAGGCCAGGACGAAGAACACGCCCGAGCGCATGGCCGGCAGGAAGTGCTCGGGCGGCAGGGTGTCGGTGCTCCGTGGCCGGCGCCACAGAACAAGGGCGGCGACCATCACGATGAAGCCGCTCGCGGCCAGGATGAAGGACGCCTCGACACCCGAGATGGCGATGATGAAGCCGCCGATCGCCGGCCCAATCGCGCGCGCCAGGTTGAAGCCGATGCCGTTCAGCGCGATCGCCTGGACCAGATCCTCGCGAGGTACGAGTTCCGGTGTCGTCGCGGCCATCGCCGGGAAGATCAGCGCCGTGCCGGAGCCGATGCAGAAGGTCAGCGCCAGCAGGCCCCATGCGCCCAGCCCGCCCGAGAAGGCGAGCATGGCCAGCAAGACGCCCATCGCGGCCATCCAGAGCTGCGCGATGATGAGCATGCGGCGCCGGTCGAGAATATCGGCCAGCGCGCCGGCCGGTAGTGCGAGCAGGAAGACGGGCAGCATCGACGCCGCCTGCACCAGGCTCACCATGACCGGGGAGGGGGCGAGCGACGTCATCAGCCAGGCAGCGCCGGTGTTCTGGACCCAGAGCCCGGTATTTGCGGCCAGGCCCGCAATCCAGAGGCTGCGGAAGGCGGGGTGGCGGAGCGGCGCCAGGGCAGCGGGTAGGGCCATGGGCGCCTGTTTGCCAGATTATGCTGCGGCGCGAAACGCAATGCGTGGATGACGTGTTCAATGCGAAGGATTACACTGCGGTAATGGCAGCGACCTTCGCCACTTATGCCGAATTCTGGCCACACTACCTGCGTGAGCACGCCAGCCCACGGACGCGCGCGCTGCATTTGTGCGGCACGCTGGTTGCCGTCGCGCTGTTGGTGTGGGGCTTGGTGATGGGGCCCCGCTGGCTACTGCTCGTGGTGCCGATCGCGGGGTATGGCTTCGCCTGGGGCAGCCACATGCTGATCGAACGCAACCGTCCGGCGACGTTCACCTATCCTTTGTGGTCACTTGGTTCCGACTTGCGCATGGCGTGGCTGATGGTGACCGGCCGCCTGGAACCGGAGCTTCGCCGCGCCGGGCTTTGACACCCTTTAGAAAGCACGCGCCCGCGGACAGAAGCCCGCGGGGCCGGGCATCGTCTAGCGGCAGATGCGGACCGGACGAATCTGCGTGTGGAGGCGCCCACGGCGATCCTCGACGCGGACGCGGCGGTTCTCGGTCCAGCAGCGGCGGCGGCGCTCCCGGCGGCGTTCATACTGCACCGGCTCGGTGAAGGACGGACTCGACGCTTCCGGCGCCACGAGCCGGCCAGACGTGGCCGAGGCTGGTGCTGAGGCCGCCGCGAAGGCGAGCGGTAAAGCCAGAAGGCTGAGCTGCAGCAGGCGGGTGAATGACATCGTCATAAGCGGGATCTCCATGTTATTTCGGAAGTGTTGCCTTCTATTCAGTCGGCGCCAAGGCAAGAATCAGACTATCGCAGGGCAAAGATATTTGTGTGACCTGGGCCTGCGAACGCTTTATGCGGCGATGCGACAAGGATGGGCCGGAGCGCGCGGTCGGCACCGGCGCAGGATTGGAGCCCTTACGAGCCGTTCACCCAAGGCTTGGCGCCGCCGCGCGGGCGTTCCATAGAGGGGCCCCCACCACCTTCCGGGAATTGCCCACATGTCCGCGCTCGGTGCCACGCCCACCATTGGCTTCGCCCACGTCGCCTATCGCTTCGGCGAGCGCTTTACCGCGCGCAACACCGGCATGCCCTTCATCGAGATCCGCTCCCGCGAGGAGCTGGCGCAGCGCGTCGGCGAGATCGACGTGCTGGTCGTCTCCGGCTTCTGGGACAATGCGCTGGCGCCGACCGCCGCCCGGCTCTCCTTCATCCAGTCGATCAGCGCGGGTGTCGACCAGTACGACAAGGATGTGCTGTGGGCCTGCGGCATCCGCCTGGCCTCGGCCGCCGGCGGCAACGCCAATGCGGTGAGCGAGCACGCGATCGGGCTGATCCTCGCGATCAGCCGGCGCATCGCCGAGGCGCGGGACAACCAGGCGCGCAAGTTCTGGCGCGGCATGCAGGGCGATTTCACCATGCGCGAGGATGAGTTGGGTGGCAAGACACTGGCGGTGGTCGGACTTGGGCGCATCGGTGGCCGCGTGGCACGTCTCGCCCGTGCCTTCGGCATGCATGTGGTGGGCCTCAAGCGCGACCCGAGCACGGGTGCCGAGGGCGCCGACGAGGTCCACGCGATCACAAAACTGCACGAGGTCCTGCCACGCGCCGACTACGTCGCGCTGTGCTGCCCGCTGACGCCGGAGACGCAGGGTCTGATGGGTGCGAAGGAGTTCGCGCTGATGAAGCCCACCGCTTACCTCGTGAACGTCGCCCGCGGAAAAGTGGTGCGCGAAGCCGACCTCATCGCGGCGCTGAGTGCCGGCCAGATCAAGGGCGCCGCTCTCGACTGCGTGGAGGAGGAGCCGCTGCCGCCGCTCTCGCCGCTCTGGGCCATGCCGAACGTCATCATCACCCCGCACACCGGCGGCGAGACCTGCGCGTATGAGGACAACATCCTCGACATGCTCATTGAGAACCTCGGCCGACTGCAACGCGGCGAAGAGGCCTTGCTGAACCAGGTGGTGTGATGGAGCAGGTCGACACTGTCGTCATCGGCGCCGGCGTCGTCGGCCTCGCCGTGGCGCGCGCGCTTGCGCTGTCGGGGCGCGAGGTGCTGGTGCTGGACGCCGCCGAGGGGATTGGCACCGAGACCTCCTCGCGCAATTCGGAGGTGATCCACGCCGGGATCTACTACGCGCAGGGCAGCCTGATGGCGCGCTTCTGCGTCGCGGGAAAACACGCGCTGTATACGTATCTGCGCGAGCGCGGACTGCCGCATGCGAACTGCGGCAAGCTGATCGTCGCGACCTCGCCGGAGGAAGCGGACAAGCTCGAGAGCATCCGCGGCCGCGCGGCGGCAAACGGCGTCGACGACCTCCATCGCATCGGCGGCAACGAGGCGCGGCAGTTGGAGCCGGAGCTCGACTGCGTGGCCGCCCTGGTCTCGCCGTCCACCGGCATCATCGACAGCCACGCCTACATGGTCTCGCTGCAGGGCGACGCCGAGAATGCCGGCGCGATGTTCGTGTTCCACGCGCCGGCGCTCGGCGGCCGGGTGGTGACCGACGGGATCGAGATCGATGTCGGCGGCGCCGAGCCCATGACGCTGCACGCGCGCTTGGTGGTGAACAGCGCCGGGCTGCACGCGCCGCGCTTCGCCGCGCATCTGGAGGGCCTGGCGCCCGAGCATGTGCCGACCGCCTACTACGCCAAGGGCAACTACTTCTCGCTAATGGGGCGCTCGCCGTTTTCGCGGTTGATCTACCCGGTGCCGGTGCCGGGCGGCCTGGGGACGCATCTCACCATCGACCTTGGCGGACAGGCGCGGTTCGGGCCGGATGTGGAGTGGGTGCCGGGGCTGAACTACGATGTGGATCCGAAGCGCAGTGAGGGGTTCTACGCCGCAATCCGGCGCTGGTGGCCGGGCCTGCCGGAAGGATCGCTGGCGCCCGGCTATTCGGGCATTCGGCCGAAGATCGTGCCGCCCGCCGTCGCCACTCAGGATTTCGTCGTGCAGGGCAGGGCGGTGCACGGGGTGCCGGGGCTGATCAACCTGTTCGGCATCGAGAGCCCAGGGCTGACCGCGTCGCTGGCGATCGGCGATTACGTGGCGGAGATGGCCGGCGCCTGAACCGGCGCGTGTGGACCGAGCACCTTGTAGAAGATGGTAGTCTCCGCAAGCTGGCCCTTGGGACGGAACGCGTGGTCCGGCACGCCGCCGATCGGAACCGAGCCGCAGTCGCGATAGAGCAGGTCGCCGGCGCTGCGCTTTCGGTGTCCAGCATCGGCAGGGTGCGGCCTGACTTCCGTGCCGCGTCCTCGGCGGCGCTGAGCAGACGGCGCCCGATGCTCCGGCGGGGCGGAGGAGTGCACCAGCATCTTGCCAATCTCGGCGCTGTGCGTGGCATTCGGCTGGTGGGCGAAGAACAGCAGCATGGTGCCGAGCAGGCGGTTCTGATCTTCGGCGACGAAAAGCTGCGTCTCCCCGGCTTCGATCGCGGGATGCTGCCGGCGCTAGGATGACTCGGTGATTGTGGGGTCGACAGCGGCCAGGAAGTTCACCGATGCGCCGTGTGCCACGGCGTCGGTGAGGATCATCGACAGCGCATTGATGCGGGCTTCAGTCTCGGCAGCATCGAGGCGGCGGATGGTGGGGTCGGTCATGGGCGGGGCCCGAGCTGGCTGATCGCTCCCGAAACCAATGCAAGAGGTGCGCCGCGGGACCAAGCTTCGGTGACATGGACGCCGCCGGGGTCGTCGCCAGCGCTCGAGGCCAGTTCATGGACGGGCCGCAATTTCGGTCCAAACAAAAGCCCGTTCGCCATCAGCCTCCCTCTTGCCATCCGCCAGCCATCGTTCCAGCGTCCGCCCATGCAAAACACCGACCGTATCTGGACCCTCGTTGACCAGCGCCGCGCTGGGTATGAGGACTTGGCCGACCGCATCTGGGGCATGCCGGAGCTCTGCTACAACGAGCATCGCTCGGTGGCCGAGCACAAGGCGATGCTCGAGCGCGAAGGCTTCGCCATCACCGAGAACCTGGCCGGTATCCCCACCGCCATCATGGGCGAGGCGGGCGAGGGCGGCCCGGTCATCGCCATCCTCGGCGAATATGACGCGCTGCCGGGCCTGTCCCAGGAAGCCGGCGTGGCCGAACCGAAGCCCATCCCCGGCGATGGCTATGGCCATGGCTGCGGGCACAATCTGCTGGGCTCGGCATCGCTGCTCGCCGCCGCCGCGGTGAAGGATTGGCTGGCCGAGAACGGCATCCCCGGCCGCGTCCGCTACTACGGCTGCCCGGCCGAGGAAGGTGGTGCCGCCAAGGCCTTCATGGTCCGCGCCGGCGCCTTCGACGATGTCGATGTCGCGATCACCTGGCATCCCTCCGCCTTCGCCGCCGTGCAGGACGCGATCAGCCTCGCGAACACGCGCATCGACTTCACCTTCAAGGGCCGCGCGAGCCATGCCGCGGCCGCCCCACAGCTCGGTCGCTCCGCGCTCGACGCGGTGGAACTGATGAGCGTCGGCGTGAACTACATGCGCGAGCACATGCCCTCCGATGCACGCATCCACTACGCCTATCTCGACGCCGGCGGCATCGCGCCGAACGTGGTGCAGGCGCAGGCCAAGGTGCGCTACCTGATCCGCGCGCGCGAGCTCCCGGACCTCAACGACCTGATCGCGCGGGTGAAGAAGATCGCCGAGGGTGCCGCGCTGATGACCGAGTGCAGCGTCGAGCATCGGGTGCTCTCGGGGGTGGCAAACCTGCTGCCGAACACGCCGATGGAACAGGCGATGCAGGCCGCGTTGGAGCGGCTCGGCCCGCCGCCTTTCGACGAGGCGGACCAGGCCAAGGCACGCGAATTCCAGGCGACGATGACGCCGGCCGACCTTTCCGCCGCCTGGCGCAAGGTGGGACTGAAGCCGAAGCCGGGCCTGGGCCTCACGGACCAGATCGTCCCGCTCGATAATGGCGGCGTGCCGATGGTGGGCAGCACTGATGTGGGCGACGTTTCCTGGGTGGTGCCGACGGTGCAGGCGCGCGGCGCGACCTACGCGATCGGCACGCCGGGACATTCCTGGCAGCTGACCGCGCAGGGCATGTTGCCGGCCGCGCATAAGGGCATGGTGCATGTCGCGAAGGTGATGGCGGCGACGGCCGTGGACCTGATCGGCCAGCCCGATGTCATCGCGAAGGCGAAGGCGGATCTTGCCGAGCGCACCGCGATCACGCCCTACGTAAGCACGATCCCGGCGGGCACAGAGCCGCCATTTGGGATGTCCGTGGTGATCTGAGAAGGACGGCCATGGAGCGCAGGTCGCGCTCCTTTAGGCTGATGGCCAAAACCGGCGACACATCGTGTCGCCGGTTTTGGTTTGAGCTGCGCAGTTTGGCGAGACAGTCTTAGCCGAACGCTTGCTTTGGTCCCTGCCGCGACAGCGTCAGGGCCGACACACAGCCGTGCGTCCGGTACTCACCTGTGAACCCGGTCCCCTGGAAGCGGCCCGTGATCGTCACGCGCCCATCGCGCCCGCCGGTCATGGTGACGCTGCCATGGGCGGCGATGGTGCCGGTCACGCCGGGTCCATCGCGCTGCCCCATCTCGGCCAGGCCGCGCCGTACAGTCACGGTACGCTCGCCGGAGGCACAATTCGCCCGCGCGCTCGAACCCGGCGTGATGGTGCCGCGCCAGTTGGCGCCGAAGCCGGTGTTCTGCGCCATCGCCGGGGCGGACAGCAGCAGCATGGCGATCAGGATGCGGTGCATGGCGCTCACCGGGACTGCAGCCCCGCATCGGCGATGCGGGCCGGGTCGTTCGTGCTGGTGATTACGCTGCGGAAGGTCCCAGGGTCCTGCCGGTTCGGCCGGAACGCGAACAGCCGCGCCACGCGATCGGCGGTGATGACCAGGTAGGTCTTGGACAGCCCGCCGGCCGATTCCGCCTGGTTCACCAGGCTGGTGGTCGCCCCCGCCTGCCGCAGCGCCGCGAGGCCGGCGGTGAACTCCGGGTCGATCTCGCGCGGTGCGGCCGAGGGCACCCAGATCTCGCATTGGCGCGGCGTCTCGCCGACCATGAGCATCGTGTCGCGCGCGGCACCGACTGCGAAGACGTCCCCGGCGCGGCCATGCAGCACCTCGCGCAGGAGCACGTCGGAGGGACGCTGAAGGCCGAGGCGGGTGGCCTCGGCGTGGGTCTTGGTGGGATCGGGCTCGGCGCAAAGCGAGAAGAACAGCACGGCCGCCTGCTGCGGCGGCGTCCCCGCGGGTGCCGCAGGGGGCGGTGCGGCCGGCGGTCCGCCACCGCAGCCCGCCATCGCCAGCATGAGCATGCCCGCCCCGATCGCACCGCGCATGTGTCCGTCCCCAAAGAAAAAGCTGCCGGGCCGGCTGCCCGGCAGATGAGACTACACCCGAAACGTTCGGCTGTTTAGATCATCGTCCAGGCCGGCGACCTTCGGCCCGTACCTCGGGCCGCGAGCCCGCATGGGCAAACGCCGCTAATGCGGCGAGCCAAGCGGGCGTACCGTGCGCCCGGCGCCTGAGGTCGCATCAAACCGAGTAGTACATCTCGAACTCGACCGGGTGCGGGGTGTGCTCGAAGCGATACACATCCGCCCACTTCAGCTCGACATAGCTCTCGATCTGCTCCTTGCTGAACACGCCGCCCTGCAACAGGAAGTCGTGGTCGGCCATGAGCGCACCCAGCGCCTCGCGCAGCGAACCGCACACCGTGGGAATGCCCTTCAGCTCCTCCGGCGGCAGGTCGTAGAGGTCCTTGTCCATGGGATCGCCGGGGTGGATCTTGTTCTTGATCCCGTCCA
>JAQGHV010000043.1 GCA_028288785.1 Rhodospirillales bacterium
CTGTCCATCACCTGGATGCCGCAGCGCGACAGGCGCTGCGCGTGACTGGGGTCCAGGAGCAATGCCAGGCTGTCCGCGGGCGCATCGGGTGCGAGCGCGCGCACGCGGTCAGGACGGATGCCGAGGCCGACCGTGCCCCAGAGATAGATCGCACCGTGCCGATTGCCGGGGTCGACGGCCGCGGCGCGCGCCATCAGCGGGGGATCAAGGTTGGTCCAATTCGGGATGCGCGCGCGGTCCAGCGGCAGCAGCGCGCCGGCGCGGACCAGGCGGGCGAAGGTGGGCTCGCTCGTCGGCACCACGATGTCGTAGCCAGAACGCCCGGCGGAGAGCTTGCCCTCCAGCGTCTCCAGGCTGTCGAAGACGTCGTAGCGCACGCGGATGCCGGTTTCCGCCGTGAAGCGCTGCACCACGTAGGGGTCGATGTAGTCGGACCAGTTGTAGATGTTGAGCACCGGCTGCGCCCGGCCGGGTCCGGGCAGCATCAGCAGTGCAGCAACGAGGGCGGCGATCCAACGCAGCTTCATATTCAGACCCTCATGGCTCGGCGATGTCAGCCGCATGGTCGCTGTTGCCGCGTGCGGACGGAAGGGGCAAGCGGCGGCTATACACGTTAAGGTATTTATTCCTTAACATTAGGCTGTCAGTCTCCTAATTCGGGTGGGCCGAGGGGCGAACCATGTCCCGCCGGCCACGCGGTCCCGACCGTCCCTCCCAGGCTCCCCCCATCACAACCCGCCCGCACCGCCTGGTCGCAAGACCTGGCGGGTTTGCGCCTCGCGCGGATGCAGGAGACCCGCATGCCCTATGACGAACGCGGCCTCAATGCCTTGTCCACTGTCTCGAACTTCACCCTCTGGCACTACCGCACCGGCGACCAGCGCGGGAGCGTCATCGCACCGGGATACTTCACGGCCGCCGCGGCGCGCCTCGCCGTTGGCGACGTGATCATCGTGCAGGCGGCGGATGCGACGGCCTTCCTGCCGGTCGGCGTTGCATCGACCGCGGGTGCGGGGCTCACGCTGGACACCACGGGCGCGGGGGTGCGCCTGGTCCGCTCCGCCACCCAGTCTATCAGCGTGGACCATGGCGGCGTCGCCACGGCGCGGGCGCTCATGCTGAGCGAAATGCCGCCCTCCGCCCTGCCGGAGACGCCGGTGGCGCTGAACATCACGGTGATCGGCCCGGTCGCGCAGATAACCCTCTCGCTGATTGACGCAAACGACCAGCCGGCCGCGGCGCCGCAGATCTTCGCGGTGGTGGGTGGCCAGGTCGCGACGACCGTCGCCCTGCCCGGTCCGCCCGGCGCGGAGTGGCGCCTGCGCGTGGCCGACACCACGGATGCGACATTGGTGACGATCTCCGCACCGACGCTGATCCGCGCCTATGCACGGCTGCTGGGGGAAGGCGGCGGGTTGCTGCTGCTGGAGAACGGCGCTGTGCTTCTAAGTTGAAGGATTTCGGGCGCCCTCCAGGGCCGGGCCGGGTTCCGGCTACCGGGCGCGCCACATTGGCGTCGGCCCTGTCTGACTGATTGCCCACCTGTCGCGGGCTTCGGTCCATGGCTCGCCCTACTTGCGGCGGCGTTCTGGCGCTCCGCCCACCTCAAGCCGGCGAATGTTCTTCTTAGCGCCGGGAACCGCTTCCGGCCACTTGGCGCGCCGCAGTGGCAGCGCGCCCGACAGGGCGCTCCGCCCACCTTGGGGCCGCGAGACCTGATCGCCAACGGCGCCACTTCAGACGCCGCGGTGCTTGCCGCACGTCCACGCATTGGCAGCGCCCTTCGGCGCCGCCTCACCATCCCACGCCGCGCCACCTTTCCCCCGATCATCGAGCGAGGATCCACCACCCATGTCCGATACCAAGATCAGTGCGCTCCCCGTGGCGAGCGGCGCCGCCGGTGCCGACATCATCCCCATCGTCCAGGGCAGCGGCGGCGGCGCGATCACGCGTCGGGCCACGGTGACCCAGCTGCGCGGCGCGGTGCTCAGCGGCCGCTCGGTCAGCGTCGGCGATTTCGGCGCCATCGGCGACGGCGTCGCCAATGATGGCCCGTCGATCCAGGCCGCGGTGAACAGCCTCACCGGCACCGGCGGCACCATCCTGTTCGCCGCCAAACGCTACCGCGTCGCCAGTGCCGTCGTCATCGACAGCGAGGCGATCATCCTCCAGGGCACCGGCTTCACCGAGGGCCCGAACGCCGCCGATGGCAGCTGGATCACCATCGACGCCACCGGCTTCACCCCCTTCACCTTCACCGGCACCAGCGCGCGCGGCAGTGCGGTGCGCGATCTCGCCTTCCGCCAGACGCATCCCTCCCTGGCGGCGGGGTGGACGCCGACCAATTACGACTACCTCTTCCGGGTGCAGGATTGCCTCGGCGCCGTCGATTTCCGCAACGTGTTCCTGTGCTCGATCAACCGCGGCATCTTCTGCGACAATTCCGGACGCCTGAACGTCGAGCGATTGCGCGGCCAGGTCTTCACCACCGGCATCGAGATCGACCACTGCTTCGATATCCCGCGCGTCAGCTACGTTCACTTCTGGCCCTTCGGGACCTCCGACGCGAATGTAATCGGCTACCAGCAGCAGAACCTGGATGCGCTGCTGCTGCGCCGCGTGGACGGCATCTTCATGGACGACATCTTCGTCCTCGGCGCCCGCAGCGCCTTCCGCTTTTCGAGCAGCGCGAGCGGCATCACGACAAAATTCTACCTCGGCAATGGCTACACGGATTTCGTGAAATACAGCGTCTGGGTCGAGGGCAGCGATGTCTCCGGCCAGATCGCCAACCTCACAACGCAGGGCGAGCTCACGACACCGGCCGGCGCGCCCATTCCCGGCGGCACCGGCATCCGCATCGACGGCAGCAACACCCGCATTCAGATCGCCAATCTGCGGCTCGACGCGGTCGCGACCAGCGCCATCCAGGTCAATGGCGTGAACAACCGGCTGGACGTCTTCGCGCTGCGCATCGAGAAGGCGAACATCGCGAATAACGGTTCGCCCGCCATCAACCTGCTCAACGTCGCATCGGGCACGCCGAACCAGATCTATCTCGGCAGCCCCGCGCTGATTGCCAACAGCAATGGCGCGGCGCTGCAGAACAGCGGCACGAACGGCTTCGTCGCCAGCATGTCCCCTGCCGGCAGCATCGCCACCCCCGGCACGATGGTGGGTGCGACGAACACCGGTCTTTCGAGCCCGGCTGCCAACCAGATCGCGGTCAGCACCGGGGGCGTCGAGGTGCTTCGCGCCCAATCCGGGACGGTCACAATCGGCGGCGCTTCCGGCGCGCATGCGCTTGGCGTCACCACACCGGCAAGCACGGTGAACGAGCTACGGGTGACGGGCAGCATCGCCGGCCAACCGGTGATCGCAGCGGCGCAGGGTGGCGACACCAACGTCGCGCTCAGCCTGCGCAGCAAGGGTAGCGCTGCGGTGCAGATCGCGCCCAATGCGATCCTCGCCTTCGAGGCGCTCGCGGGTGCGACGCAGGCCAACTACCTCCGTGCGAATGGCGCCGTGGCGGCGGGCAAGGTGAGCCTTCAGGCTCTCGGCAGCGACACGAATGTGGGCTTCGACATCAGCGCCAAGGGAACCGGGGTGCTCGGCCTGCAATCCAACGGCGGATATGCGCTTGTGGTGACCAACCCGGCCGCGGCGGTGAACTACCTCCAGGCGACGGGAGCCATCACCGGGACCGGTCCGCTGATCACGGTCACGGGGAGCGACACCAACGCCGCGCTACGGCTTTCGGCCAAGGGCACGGCGCCGGTGAGCGCGCTGTCGCCGCTGCAATTGCCGAGTTTCACGGTCGCGACGGTGCCGGCGGCTGCGAGCTACCCGCGCGCACTGATCTATGTCTCGGACGGTACCGTGAACAAGCGGCTCGCCATCAGCGACGGCGCCGCCTGGCGGTGGCCCGACGGCGCCGTGGTGAGCTGAACATCGACGGTCACGAAGAGTGACCGTTTATGTTCAGGTATTTTTGTGCCCTCAAGCGGCGGGCGTGGCCTCCGGCCACTTGCCTAGCCGGACGACCGGCGGCGGCCATTCGGCCTTGCGGCGCTGCGTGCCGAGCTTGCGCGGTGTTCTTGCCCTGGAGTGCCGGGCGCGTGCTTCGCGCGCTTGGCTCGCCGGATGACCGGCGGCGGCCGTCCGGCGCTCGGCACGCGTGAAGAAATCGTCTCGCCGGACCCACCTCCCATCCACTCGACGCGCGGCATCAGCGCCTTGGCGATCCATCCAAGGCGCCGTCGTTCGCGCACAAGGAGAACCAGATCGATGACCGTACTGACGGATTACGCCCGCGACCTGGTCGCACGTGCGGTGTGCGCGCGGGGGCCGGCCCTGCCGACCAACGCCTATCTCGCACTCGGCACCGGCGGAACGCTCGCGGCCGGCATCACCGGGGAGCCCGTCGGTGCCGGCTACGCCCGGCAGCGCGTGACCTTCGCCGGCACGGGCGACCAGGCGAGTGCGGCGCTGCTGCGCTTCACCTTCACCGCCGGTGTCGGAAGCCTGACGCATATCGGGATGTTCGACGCGGTGCAGGGCGGCAATCCCCTGACGTTCAGCGTGCTCGCGACGCCGGCGGCGCTGCCCGCGGCCGGGCAGGTCACCATCCCGGCGGCGAGTTTTCTGGTGACCGCGAACTGAAAGCACGGGAGGCGCAACGCACAGCCGACGTCCCGGCACCAGAGCGCCGAAGCGGGGCACTGTCCGCCCCGCGGCTACTCGACGCGTCCGATGCGTTGGATTGCCGCCTCGATCCGCACGCGGTCGGCGTCCAGGAAAGCCTGGAAGGCGGCACCCTCGCGATGGTCCACGACCATGCCCGTGGTGTCGAGCTGGCGCAGCATCTCAGGCTCACGCAGGGCCGCGGCGACGCCTTCGCGCAGGCGTCGCTGGATGCCCGGCTCGACCCCCGCCTGGGTGAACAACCCGACCCAGAGATAGAACTCCACGGTCGGGAAACCGAGCTCGATCGCGGTCGGGCAATCCGGCAGCAGCGCCACGCGCTGGGCGCCGGTATGCACGAGGGCCCGCATCTGCCCGCCGCGGAGGAAGGGGTTTACGACCGAGGGCACGCTCGCCGTCGCCGAGACCTGGCCGCCAAGCACCGCCGTCATCGCCGGCCCACCACCCGAATAGGGCACGTGGTTGAGGCGCATCTCACCCGCCTGGGCCAGCATCTCGAAGGGCAGGTGCACCGCGCTGTAGGGGCCGGAGGAGCCATAGGCGATCTCGCCCGGGCGCCGCTTCGCATCGGCCACGTAGTCGAGCCAGGTGCGCCACGGCGCATCGTCCCGAACCACGATGACCAGTGGGTCCGCGGTCAGCAGCGCAACGGGCGACAGTGTGGTCCGGTCGAAGCTCGGCGGGCGGCCGAACAGCGCGTCCGCCGCCGGGATCGAGGAGTAGGAGACGTGGGCGATCAGTGCGGTGTAGCCATCCGGTCGCGCCGCGCCACCCGCCACCATGCCGATGCCGCCGCCGGCGCCGCCACGGTTCTGCAGGATTACGGATTGGCCCCATACCTTCTGCAACGCGGCCCCAAGCGGGCGCGCGATGAGGTCGGTGGCGCCGCCTGGTGGGAACGGCACGATCACGGTGACCGGCCGGCTCGGGAACTCCTGCTGTGCGGACGCCGCACCCGCCACGAGCAGCGGCAGCGCCAGTGCGCCGCGCCGCGTGATACGGCCGCTCATGCGCCGGCGAGGCCGGTGACCTGCCCCGTCGCGTCGCGCGAAACCCCCATCGCCGCGGCCTTCTCCAGCACGCTCGGTTCCCACGCGACCTTGCCGGCATCGGGGCCGCCGATCAGCGTCAGCAGCGTGCCGCGGCCTTCGCCGACATAGCGGAAACCGCGATAGATTCCGGTCGGTACGTGGATGCAGTCGAAGGGCTGGAGGATGATTTCCTTCTCGCCCTCCGTGGTCATCCACACCACGGCCCAGGGACCGATGAGCGGCATGAACACCTCCTCGGTGGTGTGCGCGTGCAGCGAGGCGCCATTGCCATGCTCGGCCTGGATCATGCCGAGGTTGAAGCCATGCGCGCCGAGGGGGATGTTGGGCTTCAAGTCGGGGATGTCGTCGCGCTCGACCACGCCCATGCCGACCAGGTTGATCTTGAAGCGACGGCTGCCGGGCAGGTGGGAATCGAC
>JAQGHV010000084.1 GCA_028288785.1 Rhodospirillales bacterium
ATGGCGGGGAAGCACCACAAGCCGGAGGAGATCAGTACCCCTCCGGTGAAGGCCGTCTATCTCTGCGCGGCTGACCCTGTCCTGTGTTCCTACGGGCGCTCTTGTTAGCGTCGGTAAGGCCTGGGACGTGGATGGAGGTCATCAACGGGGTCGAGCGTCGACGGCGCTAGGCGCGGCATGAACGGCTTGGCGCTGCAGGTGCAGGTTCAGGTGCAGGTGCAGGTGCAGGTGCAGGTGCAGGTGCAGGTGCAGGTGCAGGTGCAGGTGCAGGTGCAGGTGCAGGTGCAGCAGGCGCTGGGGCACGATCCGCATGCCGGCAACCTTTACGTGTTCCGCGGCAAGTGCGGTTCGCTGATCAAGATCATCTGGCATGATGGTCTGAGCATGTCGCTCTGCGCCAAGCGGTTGGAGCGCAGCGGGTTCATCTGGCCGTCACCGACGGATGGTGCGGTGACCATCTCGGCCGCGCAGCTGGCCTACATGCTGGACGGCATCGACTGGCGCAATCCGCAGCACAGCTGGTGTCCGCTGGTCGCAGGATAGTGCTGGCGACACGACGCGGCGCGTGATTCAATTTCCGGCGTGATGCTCGCGCCGGATGACACGCCCGACGATATCGACATACTGCGCGCCGCACTGGCAGCCGAGCAGGCAGCGCGGCGCAAGGCGGAGGCCCGCGCCTCCGGAGCCGAGGCGCTGGTGCTGGAGTTGAAGCTGCTAATCGCCAAGCTCAAGCACGACAAGTTCGGCGCCTCCTCCGAGCGCGGCTGCAAACTGATCGACCAGTTGGAACTGCAACTCGACGAGCTGGTTACCGCGGCCACCGAGGCGGCGATCGCGGCGGGAAGCCCGCGCCCCAGGATGCCGCGGGCGATCGCCCGGCAACGTCGGCGCGCAAGCCAGTGCCGGCGCCGCTGCCGGCGCATTTGCCGTGCGAGCGGGTGGTGGTTCCGGCACCCAGCGCCTGCCTGTGCTGCGGCGGCAGGCTCTCCAAGCTGGGCGAGGTCTCGACACCGACGGCTCCCGCGGCGGCAAGCTCGCCGATGGTGAGCAACCCGGCCCCGGCCAGTCCGCCGGCGGGGGACGATTTTACCCCTTGAATCCGTACCATGGTACGGAACTTATATCTGCGCCGACTGAATATCAAGGAGACCTAACATGTCGGCCACAACCATCCTTTCCCCTTCATCGAGCCGCCCCGCGGTGGCAAAGAAGGCGGTCATCCACCGCATGGTGATGGCGCACCACACCTGCCCCTACGGCCTCAAGGCCAAGGACCTGCTGCAACGGTCCGGCTACGGGGTCGAGGACCACCACCTCACCACGCGCGAGCAGACCGACGCCTTCAAGGCGGAACATGGGGTGGGGACGACGCCCCAGATCTTCATCGGAGGCGAGCGCATCGGCGGCTACGACGACCTGCGCAGGTTGCTCGGGAAGCCCGTTGCGGACCCAAAGGCGACGAGCTACCGCCCGGTCGTCGCGCTGTTCACCATGACCGCACTCCTGGCAATGGCCGCAAGCTACGCCGTGACGGGGAGCGCCTTCACCGTCCGCGCGGCGGAGTGGTTTATCGGCTTCTCGATGGTCGTGCTGGCGCTGTTGAAGCTTCAGAACATCGAGGGCTTCGCAACCATGTTCCTGAACTACGACCTGCTGGCAAAACGGTGGGTGCCCTACAGCTACGTCTACCCCTTCGCCGAGGGGCTGGTGGGCGTGCTGATGGTGGCGGGTGCGCTCACCTGGCTGTCGGTGCCGGTTGCCCTGTTCATCGGCACGGTTGGCGCAGTTTCGGTGTTCAAGGCCGTCTACATTGATCGTCGCGAGCTCAAATGCGCCTGCGTCGGCGGATCGAGCAACGTCCCCCTCGGATTCATCTCGCTCACCGAGAACCTGATGATGGTCGCCATGGCGGTGTGGATGGCGCTCGCCGCCTTCGGCCTGTCGGTCGGCACTGCCCACGCGATGTAACCCGGCGCTTTGCGCCCACCCGACTTTCAGGAGTTCACCCATGACTTCTATGCCGACGGGCCAGCCGGGGATTCCCCGGGCGGTCGCGGGCTCGGCCTGTCCTTACTTGTCATCGCAACGGCGCAGCCGATGCTCGTCCTCGACGACACCATCGCGAACATCGCCCTGCCAAGCATCCAGTGCGAGCTGGCTGTCTCGGCAGCGACGCTGCCCTGAATCATCAATTCATACATCCTCGCCTTCGGCGGGTTGCTGCTGTTCGGTGGCCGGGTCGGAGGCCTCTTCGGGCGGCGCCGCGTGTTCCGCGCAGGCCTTGGCCTGTTCACCCTCGCCTCGCTGCCCGGTGGGCTGGGCGTAAACGCACAGATGCTGATCGGTGCCCGCGCCCTTCAGCGCCTCGGAGCGGCGCTGACGGCCCCGAACGCCCTGGCCCTGATCGCCACCAACTTCCCGGAGGGCAAGCCACGCAACTCGGCCATGGCGGTCTACGGCGCCATGTCGGCGCACGGCATCACCATCGGCGTGCTGCTCGGCGGGGTGCTGACGGGACGCTGGGGTGGCGCTGGGCCTTCTTCATCAATACTCCCATCCGCGTGACGGTGCTCGCCGGAAGCAGGGTGCTGGCCGAAGGGGAGCGTAGCGCCGGCAGGCTCGACACGCCCGGCACCGTGACCGGGACCGGCGCAGTGATCGTCACCTACGGCATCACCCATGCCGCCGGAGCATGGCTGGGGCAATGCCGTGACGCTCGGCGCCCGACTGGTCGGGGTCCTACGCGACGATGTTGTTCGTCGGCGCCGGGCTGATGGGCACCTTCTACTTGTTGGCGCTCTACTTGCAGCAGGTCCCGGGTTTCAACCCGCTTTGGGCCGGCATCGCGTCACTGCCCTTCAGCGCGGGGATCATCCTCGGGGCGGGCATCAGCTCGAAGCTGGCCGAGCGCCTCGCGCCGCGCCTCGTCGCGGGTCCGGGGCTTCTGCTGGGGGCACTCGGGATGCTCTGGCTTTCGGCGCTGGCGGTGGACTCCTCCTATGCCATGCACGTCATGCCCGCTCTCTTCGTCACCTCCTTCGGCAACGCTCACGGCCGTTCACGGCGTTGCCAAGGACGGGCGGGCGTGGCTTCGGCGCTCGTCAACATGGCGCAGCAGATCGGGGCCGCGCGGTCATGCCGGGCGCGAGAAAGGTTAGCGTTTCCAGTGGCCGTGCGGCACACGCGCATGAAGACGTTAGGAGTTGGGCTGCCGCCTGGTTGATGAACGGGTTGCGCCAGAGTTCCGGATTGCCGCCCCGGCGACCCGGACCACTCCATTCCACACTATTCGGGCTTTTCATGGAACAGGTTCATTAGGCTCAGGACCCATCAATCGCTTGCTCCGACGCGGCGGCGTGTGATTCATCCCTTGGCGCAGGTGCCGCCATGGCTGATGTCGTTCTAGGCGCGACAGCCGTCAGGCCGCCAAAAATGACGCTCGAAAACGGATAGCGCCAGCAACCCTTCACCTCGCGGCCGGTTGGATTTCGTGTAAGCAGCGTCACCGGGCGCGACCGTGCGTCCGGCGTCAAGGCTCCGCCCAGCTTGCGGCCGCATCGGAGATACGCAGATGATCAGTCGTCGCTCGGTTCTTGGGGCCGCGGCCCTCTCAGTTCCCGCCCTTTCGGCTGCCCGCGCTCAGGCGCCCGACTTCCCCACCCGTCCTATCCGCCTCGTCGTGCCCTTTGCGCCGGGTGGAGCCGTGGATCTCACCGGCCGCTTTCTCGGGGAGCGGCTCCAGTCCAGTCTCGGACAGAACGTCGTGGTAGAAAACCGGGGAGGGGCCGGCGGCAACCTCGGTGCCGATCTCGTCGCTAAAGCCGAGAAGGACGGCCATACATTGCTGCTCGGGTCGGCCTCAATACTATGCGCCAACAAGTTTCTGTACCGCCGCTCGATGCCGTTGGACCCTGTTCGGGATTTGACGCCCGTGACGCGGGTTGCCACCGGGACGGTATTGCTGATCGTGAATTCCGACCGGCCGTGGAGGCGCTTCGACGAGCTTGTCGCGGCCGCCAGGCGCGATCCCGGTAAGCTGACGATGGGCTCGTCCGGCACCGGAACCGTCAGCCATCTGGCGATCGAATCACTAAAGCGCGCCGCCGGCATCGACATTACCCATGTGCCCTACCGCGGCGGTGGTCCTGCGTTCCAGGATCTCTACGCGGGCAATATCGATATGATGTTTGACGTGATCCCGGCGGCAATGCCCAATGTTCGTGAGGGCAAGTTCCGTCCCCTCGCTGTGGGTAGCGCCGAGCGCATCACCTATGTCCCAGAGCTGCGCGACGTGCCCGGCATGAAGGAGCTATTGCCCGGGTCGGATATCGATATGCAGAGCTGGTATGGGATCAATGCACCGACAGGCACGCCTACCAATCGCATCGAAGTTTTGCATCGCGCCATCACGCAGGTCGTCCGGTCCGACGGCTTCCGTCAGCGCTTGGAGCCGATTGGCTTCAGCCCGATTGCCGACGCCACTCCAGCGGCGTACGGCGCATATATCGCCGAGCAGGAAAGGGTGTGGCAGCGACTGGTGGAAATCTCCGGAGCAACACTTGACTAGGCTCAGGACTCATTATCCGAGCCGGAAGGTGACGGTAGTGGCGATGCAGATGGCCGAGACGCATGTGTGTGCACAGCGATCGTAGCGGGTTGCCATGCGGCGCCAGTCCTTCAGGCGGCCGAATGCGTTCTCGACGCGGTGGCGCTGGCGATACAGGGTCTTGTCATATGCGATGACCACCTTTCGGTTCTTGCGTGGTGGGATGCATGGGGTGATGCCCTTGGCTCCGAGCGCCGTTCGGAAGCCATCGCTGTCACGGCCTTGGTCCGCGAGCAGTTCGCGTGCGGGCGGCAGGGCGTCGATCAGTAGGCTGGCACCCTTGTGGTCGTTCATCTGCCCTTCGGAGAGCACCATGATGATGGGTCCGCCTGGCCTGCTGCCGGTTCGATAGACACCGAGTTTAGCCTGCCTCAGCCGGCGCCTCGAATTCCATAGGGCTGAGATAGCCAATAGTCGAGTGGCGCCGCCTTGGGTTGTAGAAGCGCTCGATGTAGTCGAACACATCGGCGCGGGCCTGGTCGCGGGAGCGATAGATGCGGCCGCGTAGCCGCTCTGTTTTCAGCGATGAGAAGAAACTCTCCATCGCCGCGTTGTCCCACACATTGCCGGACCGGCTCATCGAGCAGGTAACGCCCAACTCGGCCATCAAGCGCTGGAACTGCTCACTGCTATATTGGCTACCGCGGTCGGAATGATGGAGCACCGCCAGCGGCTTGCCGCGTCGCCAGATCGCCATGACCAGCGCGTTGGTCACGAGCTGCGCCGTCATGCTGCTGCTCATCGACCAGCCCACCACACGGCGTGAAAACAGGTCGATGACCACCGCGACATGGAGCCAACCCTCGGCTGTCCAGATGTCGGTGAGATCGGCCACCCATTTCTGGTTCTGCCGGGTGGCCGCGAACTGCCGATCGAGGATGTTGGGCGGCATCGGCGCCGCATGCCGTTCGCCGTGATCCTTCGGCAGACCGCGTCGACGGGGCCGTGCCCGCAGCGCCTGAGCACGCATCAGCCGTTCGACCTTATGCAGCCCACAGCGGAAGCCCGCCGCGAGCAGGTCGTGCCAAACCCGCCTGGCGCCGTAGGTGCGGTCGCTCGCCAGAAAGCTCGACCGCACCTGGGGAGCCATTTTTTCCACGACCAGAGCATGCTGGCTTGGTGGTCGGGTGAGCCAGGCATGAAATCCCGAGCGCGAGACGCCAGCGCCAAGCATTGCCAGGCCACGGGCCAGATCCTTCGATGGGCGGCGATGAAGGCGGATTTCATATCGCATCCCTCGCGAAGTAGGCCGCGGCCTTTTTTAGGATGTCGCGCTCCGCCTTGAGCTTGGCGACCTCCCGGCGAAGACGGTCGATCTCTTCTGGCTCTGGCCGCACCTGGCCGTGGCCGGGGAGGCCTGTCGTGTGTCGGCCAGAGCTTCGCGGATCCAGCGCCGCAACACGCTCTCTGCCACATCCAGGTCGCGGGACGCCTGCAACACGGCCACGCCGCGCTCCGTCACCAATTTCACCGCCTCAAGCTTGAACTCTCGGCTGAACACTCGTCGCTGTGTCTGGAACTCCGGTAGGGTTGAAAAACCGTATCTCGGTGTCCACTAAACCGGCAGCAGGCCATCATCTCCGTCTCCCTCCGACAGAGTCCGATTCAAACCAAGGGCGCTTCAGGGGCAACCTCAGGGCCATCCCATAATGACATCCGATTTAGCTTCTTCTTGGATGGGCTTCTACCGATCGCTATGTCAGCTTACGATTCCTGGGCAACAGTGATCGGAGTCCTTGCGACTCCCAAACGGTCGCTGTACATCCAATTACGGGAACAGTGGACCGCAAATCGACACCTGATGTTGGCACCTTTGCAGAAGGACGATCATGATCATAGTCAGGGCCCCACTGCGGGTCTCTTTTTTCGGGGGCGGAACGGACCACCCGACTTGGTTCAACCGGAATGAACCCGCTGCCGTTCTCTCCACAACGATCAACAAATACGTCTACGTTCAGTTGCGACGTCTACCCGCGGTCTTCGATTTCAACTATCGAATCGCATGGGGAATGCTTGAGGAAGTTAAGTCCATTCGGGAAATACAGCACCCTGTTGTTCGGCGTCTTCTCGAGCATTACGACCGTGACGGAGAGTCCGGGTACGAGATCATCTACAATGCCGATTTGCCATCGAAGACCGGCCTCGGGTCGAGTTCGGCCTTCACCGTCGCCCTGCTGAATGCATGGTTCGGAAATCACGAGCGCCTTTGCTCCAAGCGGTTCCTGGCGCAGGAGGCGATCCATGTGGAGCAGGAGCTGCTGCAGGAAACGGTCGGCTCCCAGGATCAGGTGGCCGCGGCATTTGGCGGGTTAAACAGGATTGACTTCTTCCCGGGCGGGGATTTCAGCGTCTCGGCCTTACATGTGCCGGCAGAGCGGCGGAACGAGTTGCAGGACAGTCTGATGCTGTTCTTTACCGGCTTCTCCCGTTCTGCCCAGGCAATCGAAAATCTGAAGATCGCCCGCTACGCGGACATGGCATCTAACCTGCGAGAGATGCACGCCATGGTCGGCGAAGGCGAGCGCATCCTGGCGAATTCCGGGCGGGACATCGGGGAAATCGGCGATTTATTGCATCAAGCCTGGATGGCCAAGCGGTCGCTCCACCCGTCGGTTTCCAACGGCTTCATCGACGAGGCATACGAGACCGCCCGCGCCTTCGGCGCCCGCGGCGGCAAGTTGCTGGGCGCCGGCGGCGGCGGATTCTTGATGATGCAGGTTCCGCCGGAGCGGCAGGCGGCGGTCAAGGAAGCGCTGAGCTCTTTGACCCACGTGCCTTTCCGCATGGAGCGGGAAGGGGCGTCCGTCGTCCTTTACAATCCGGAGCTCGCTTCCAACTACTTGGCCGCCGACGCGCGCATCTGCTGAAGATGGAGGCCCCCCATGCCCGATGATCTGTCGGCCGACGGCGCGGTCGCCGCGAGCCACCTGCCCTTCCAGGCACTGTCCGGGGACACGCTGTGGACCGGGGTAGAACGTGCGTTGGACAATCGCGCTGGCTTGGTCTTCGTGACCGACGCAGATGGGTTCCTGCTCGGCCAGGTAACGCTCGATGCGATGCGAGGCGCCATCCGGGAGGGCGCGCATCTGCGGCCTGTCACGCTTGGCGATCTGGCGGCGCCGGTTGCAGCGACGACCGCCCTCGCACCCGCTCTCGATGCCGGCGGACGCCTCGTCGGCGTGACAGAACGCAGCGACCGGCGGTGCCTCGCGATCGCCGAGCCCAACCTGTCGCATGCCGAGTTCCGTAATCTTCTCGACGCATTCCTGTCGACCTGGATCTCCTCCGCCGGCGACTATCTCCGGAGCTTTGAGGAGCGCTTCGCGGAGCGTTGCGGGGCCACGCACGGAATCGCGACCAGCAACGGTACAGTGTCCCTGCACCTTGCGATGGCTGCGCTCGGCATCGGCAAGGGCGACGAGGTCATTGTCCCCGACCTGACCTTCGCCGCCTGCGCGAACACCGTCATGCAGCTCGGTGCACGGCCAATACTGACCGACATCGATCCGGTGACTTGGTGCCTGTCGCCAGAGGCGATCGCGCGCGCGATCACGCCGCGCACGCGGGCCGTCATGGTCGTGCACCTGTTCGGCCGTCCGGCGCCGATGACAGAAATCAGGGCGCTGGCAGACGCCCACGGCCTCTTCGTGATCGAGGATTGCGCGGAGGCGCCGGGTGCCCGCTACGACGGCAAGCCGATCGGCGCCTTCTCCGAAATCGCGAGTTGCTCCTTCTTCGCGAACAAGATCGTCACCACCGGGGAAGGCGGCATCTGCACTACCAACAACTCCGATCTGGCGCAGCGAATGCGGATGTTGCGAGATCACGGCATGCGGCCAGAGCGCCGCTATTGGTTTGAGGAACCGGGATTTAACTACCGCATGACGAATCTGGCGGCCGCGATCGGCTGCGCGCAGCTCGATCGCATGGACGCCATGCTTGCAGAACGGCGCGAAATCCACGCGCGCTACGTCGCGACGCTGCGCGACATTCCCGGCGTCGGCTTCCCGCCGCCGATGGACGACCGCTCGGAGCCGGTCGTCTGGTTCTCCTGCGTCACTGTACCGGCGGAAGCACGGGCAGCGGTCATCAAGGCCTGCGCCGAACTGCGGATCGATCTTAGGCCATTCGTGAACAGCCTGTCGTCGATGCCGGCCTACAGGCGCTTCGCACGGAAATGTCCGACAAGTGTGGCCGTGTCCAGGAGCGGGCTGCATCTGCCGACCTCGCGGATGCCGGATGCACGCATCCTCTCCATGCTGCAGAGCGCGTTCCGCTCGGTGCTGGAATAATTTGCCCCCGCGGCTGAGAAGTACGGAGTACTCACCGGTGCGACACCCCCAGTACCTACTAGATTTCTCGCTGGCGCTAATCAACAGGACCGGTGCTTATATCATATGCCATGACATACTGCGGGAGATGCCGGAGTTTTTCCCGGAGGTGCGATACTGGCGTCTGCTCCGCAAGGAGATGCCAACCGGGCTAGTCCGTCGCATCGCCGGTCGGATGATGCTGCACGAGATGATGCTGCTACGCGACCGGGCAATACTGAGCTGGCCAGATGGGCAGAACGCGCCGAAGCGCCGCCGTGTCATCCTGGACCCACTCTACGTTCTGCGCTCCCACCTCGACGTCGAGGACATTGTACTTTGCCATGATATCGGCCCGGTGTCGCACCCCGAGTTATTCGGCGGCCGCACTTTATATCAAGAAGCCTACGAGAAGATACGCCGGGTCGGACCCGGGATGGTCTTCGTCAGCGACGCGACGCAACAAGCCTTCCGCGAACGCTACGGCAAGCAGTTCCGGTTCCTTCAGACCGTTGCGCAGTACGTACGGCCCGGCGTGCTGACCGGCAGCACCGAACCGGTTCCCGGTGTGGAACCGCCTTTCCTGCTAACTGTCGGCGCGCTGGAGACGCGGAAAAATCATTTCAGAGTGCTCGACGCCTACGAGCAGTCTGGCCTGCATACCCGTGGCATCAGCTACGTCTTCTGCGGTTCCCGTCATCATGGCGCCGAGGCCATTTTGCATAAAGCATCGCGCATCCCGGGGGTCACGGCGCTCGGCTACGTGCCCGAGCCGCAACTCCGTTGGCTTTACCAGAATGGCTGCGGCTTCGTGCTTCCAAGCTTGCTCGAAGGCTTTGGCCTGCCGCCGATCGAGGCAGCGCAGAGCGGACTGGTGCCGATCATAAGTAAGGGCGGGGCTCAGGAGGAAGCGATCGGCGGTGCCGCGGTAATGGTGGATCCCTATTCGGTGGAGAGCATCAGGGACGCCATGCTGCGCGTCGTCGACATGCCCCAAGGGGAGCGGCAGGTATTGCTGAGACGCGCCGCACACCGTGGCAGCGTGCTGTCCTATGACCGCTTCATTGCCGGCTGGCGCCGGGTGCTGCTGCGCAACAGTGGTTTCGATAATACCGATGGCTGGGCCGCCTCCGATCCCGAGGAGACATCCCTCCTGCCGGAGCTCAGCCAGACATGATCCGGCAAGCGGTACTACTGGTCGGCGGTCAGGGCAGCCGACTCGGCGCTATCGCACATACGACCCCGAAGCCACTGCTCGAAATCGCGCCGGATGTCCCCTTCCTTGACATACTGATCGGTGAAGCAGCGCGCCAAGGCTTCACCGATATCTTGCTCCTTTCAGGCCATCTCGGCGATCAGGTGGAACGGCGCTACGTGGGCCGACGCATCCGCAACGCCACCATTCGCGTGATCCGCGAGGCGGCTCCGGCGGGAACCGCGGGCGCGCTGCGGCGCGTCATCGATACGCTAGACCCCTGGTTCCTAGTGGCGAACGGCGACAGCATCTTCGATATCAACCTGCGTGCCCTCGCCACCATTCCACCGGTGCCAGCGCTCGGTCGGTTGGCGCTGCGCCGGGTCGCGAATGCCGCACGCTTCGGCAGCGTCTGGCTCGAAGGCAGTCGGATCGTCGAATTCCGTGAGAAGTGGGCGGGGGAGGAACCCGGGCTCATCAACGGAGGCGTCTACTGCCTCAGCCGTGCGATCCGGGACCGGCTGCCGGAGACCGGGTCGCTCGAGGCCGAAGTCTTCCCCTCCCTGGCACGCGACGGCCTGCTGATGGGCGACGAGCGTGGGGGCTACTTCATCGATATTGGGCTGCCGGACTCGCTCGAGGAGGCGCGCCGGACGCTGCCGCGGCGGTTGGTGCGCCCGGCCGCCTTCCTCGACCGCGACGGTGTGCTGAACAGGGATGACGGCTACACTCACCACCCCGATCGGCTGGTCTGGATGCCCGATGCGCGGGAAGCGGTGCGGGACTTGAACGATGCCGGCTACTTTGTCTTCGTCGTTACCAACCAGGCCGGAATCGCCCATGGCCTCTACGACGAAGCGGCGATGGCGGAATTTCACGGCGAGATGGCGCGGCAGCTCGCAGAGGCCGGCGCGCATATCGATGCGTTCTATCACTGCCCCTATCACCCGGCGGCCAGAATTGCCCCCTACGCCGCGACGAACCATCCGGACCGCAAGCCCAATCCGGGCATGATCCTTCGCGCCTGCAAGGATTGGCCCGTACGGCTGAACGGCAGCTTCCTGATCGGCGACCGCGACAGCGACATCGAGGCCGCTTCGCGCGCCAGCCTGCCCGGTCTTCTCTACCGAGGCGGCTCCCTGCGCGCGGTCGCCGCCGCAGCCATGCGCGCGTCCCCGACATCGCCACAACCCCCCGGAGGACCGGTCCCATGCATATCCTGATCACCGGCGGAGCGGGCTATATCGGCTCCGTCCTGGTGCCTACGCTGCTTGAGCGCGGGCACAAAGTCACGGTGCTCGACACCTTCGCCCGCGGCACGACGGAACTCGCCGCCTGCTGTCGCTACGAGACCTTCCATCCGGTGCGGGGCGATGCCCGCGATACGCGGCTGCTCGACAGCCTGGTTCCGAAGGCGGATGTCCTTATTCCGCTTGCGGCGCTAGTCGGCGCCCCGCTCTGCAAGGAAGACCCAATCGCGGCAGTCAGCCTCAACCAGAATGCGGTGATCGCGGCGGTCGAACGCCTCTCCCCGTCCCAACGGGTTATCTACCCGACCACCAATTCCGGCTATGGCATAGGCCAGGACGGCATCGCCTGCACGGAAGAGACGCCGCTTAATCCGATTTCGCTGTACGGCACGACCAAGATGGCCGCCGAGGAATGCGTGCTCGGGCACGAGGGCATCTCGCTCCGCCTTGCCACGGTCTTCGGCATGTCGCCGCGCATGCGGCTAGACCTGCTCGTCAATGATTTCACCTGGCGCGCGGTCACGGACCGAGCGGTCGTCATCTTCGAGGGCCATTTCACGAGGAACTACATCCACATCCGCGACGTGGTGAAGGGCTTCGAACACGCTCTGGCGCACTACGAGACCATGCGGTCCAACGCTTTCAACCTGGGCCTGTCCTCCGCTAACCTTTCGAAGCTCCAGCTATGCGAAAGGATCAAGGAGCAGGTGCCGGGTTTCACCTTCCTCGAAGCCCAGATCGGCGAAGATCCCGACAAGCGGAACTACATCGTCTCCAACGCTAAGATGGAGCGCACCGGCTGGTCGCCGGACTGGAGCCTTCAGCGCGGGATCGCCGAGCTGATCCGGGGCTACGCGACGCTACGCAACTCCCGCTACGCCAACGTGTGACAGCGCCTGGCGAAGCCGACGCCGCCGGCCCGCTTGTCAGCCGGCGGTCCGAGCTGGTGAACATCGCTCGCTCCACCAGCGCACAGAGGATGTGCGCGGCAGTTATGTGCACTTGCTATCATTACAGTTGCGCGTTCCTGCTTCCTTCTGGATCAATGGGCAACCATGATTTGGAGATCATGGATGACGGGCGCTTCGATCGAGACGACGCTGGAGCTGTGGGCGTCGTCCTTGCGTGAGGT